>CAIKXV010000231.1 GCA_903831455.1 uncultured Pseudomonadota bacterium
ACGAGGAGTCGGTGTTCCGGGCCGGTCACGCGCTGGAGAAGGTGATCGACAATCGGTCAATCAGGCCGCTTGTCAGGAGCAAAGTACGCGCTCACTCGCAGGGTTCGATACGTCAGGATCCCCCGCTGGATCCGCAGCAGGTGGAGGCCGCGCATCGACTGCTGGAGGCGCGCGGCGTTCGGTCGGACGAGCGGGCGCTGCGCCAGTGCGCGGCGACCCTGCCCTACGCGCGGGAGGCGCTGGACCGCCTCCGGGCGATGGCGACGGGTTGATCGCGCGGAGGCGGCCGGCGGAGATGCGTCGGCCCTGCCGGGGTACCCGAACGGCCGGATCCTCGCCGCCGTGCGGTCCGGGGCTGCGGACGGTGCCGGACGTTCACGGCAGCGTGGTACGCAGCACGGCCAGCCACGGGCGATCCGCAGTGCGGACCAGGCGGCCGCGGGAGTCGAGCGGAATCCGCAACCGGGCGACGCCGTTGCCCACGTTGCCCCCGATCGCGTGCACGAGGCCGCCCATCACCGCGACCACGATGTCGCAGTGATAGGTGCCGATGCTGTCGGCCTGCAGCAGCTGGTCGAAGCGGGTGACCCGGCCGGCGGTGTCGCCGCGTGGGGCGCAGATCAGGTCGGACGGTTGTGGCGTCGTGGTGGTGGCGTCGAGCGCGACGACGCCCGCGCCGGGCGACGCGGCGCGGGCATGCCGGATGTAGTCCCAGTGGCGGGCGCTGGCCGGGAAGGCCCGCTCCGGTACGCCGGCCGCGCGCATCACGAACGAGACGAAAACGGCCGACCACGGCTGCAGTGATCCGTCCGGGTAGCGCAGTCGGCGCAGGGCGGTCGCCGGATCGGAGAAGCTGTTCCAGTACAGCAGCACCCGCGTGGTGAACGGTGGATCGTGCTCCAGCGAGGGCGGGGGCGCCGGGTCGCGCGCGGGTTCCGGCGCGCCGGGCGCCAGGCGACCCCACAAGGTCCACTCCTGCTCGGCAATCTGCACGATGCGCTGCGCGGTCGGGGGCAGGTCGATCACCCTGCCGCCGAGACCGGCGGGCGCACGCTCGGTCGTGCGCGGGGGCGTCGATGCGCAGCCGGCGAGCAGCGCCAGGCCCAGGGCCAGCAGCGCGAACGCGAGGGGGGTCGAGCGCACCCGCGGTCGACCGTGTCCAGCCTGCAGCGAAGCAGGCATCATGCGCGGATGGGACAGGTCGTCCCGGGACGGAGAGCGGGCATGGCAGAAGGACCGAGGATCGTGCTGTTCAGCGTACACCGCGATGCGATGGAGGCGGCTCGCCACGCCTTCGCCACGCGCTGGCCGGAGGCGCAGGTGAGCAATCTGCTCGACGACGGGTTGTTCAGATGGGTGGTGGAGGCGGGCGGCGTGGTACCCGGGATGCACGACGCGTTCCACACGCTGACCCGGTATGCGGTGGCGCGAGGCGCACAGGGCATTGTGTATACCTGCTCGGCGTTCCGCGAGGTCATCGATGGCTGCCGGGCGATGTTCCCGATACCGATGCTGGGACCGAACACCGCGATGATCGACGACGCGCTCGATGCGGGATCGCGGCTGGCCGTGATGGCGACCGTGGGTCCGACCATCCCGTCGTTCTCGGCCGAACTGCTCGAAGTCGCCGCGGCCCGGTGCCGGAAGGTCGAACTCGTCCCGGTGGTGGTGGAGGGCGCGTTCGATGCCCTCGCGCGCGGCGACGCGGCCACCCATGATCGGCTGGTGGCCGAGCGGGCGCGCGAGATTCGCGATTGCGATGCCGTCGTGCTGGCGCAGTTCACGCTGGCGCGCGCCGCGCCTGTGGTCGCCGCCGCCTGCCCGGTGCCCGTGTTCGAGTCGCCGGGGGCCGCGGTCGCGCGCATGCGGGCGTTGCTGGCGGGCTGACATGGGCCGGGCCGGGCAACGCGGCGTGATCGGAGCGAAGCGGGAGGCGACGGGGCGGGTCCGAGCCGACCCGAGGGCGGCCGGGCATGCCGTCCCACCGGTACCGGAGGTCGGGACCGGCCGCGCCGCGGCTCGGGCCGCGATGTGTTCGAGTCCGCCGGCGGCGACCGATGGCCGCTCAGTGTCGCGGCCGCCGCGCGAGGGTGCGGCCGCATCCTCGGGTCTGGAGGGGGCGGTCAGCTGCGACCAGGACGGATCGAGCGCGCTGAAAAGTCCGTCAGGCGACAAACAGGGCGCGATTCATCGTATCCAGCCGGCGAAACTCCTGAACAGCAAATGGACTGCGGTTCGCCCGGCCGATCGCGAGAAACACTGGTTGGTGACGCGTATCCTCGACTCGGAACAGCCGGCCAGCCGCTGGGAGTGGATCATCATCGAGGCGGTGCATTCGCGCCGGGCTGTCCGGATACGGTGGCGAGATCTCCAGGATGCATCGGCATGGCGAAGGGGCTGGTGCTGACCGGCCTTCGCGCGTTCGATCGATGCGCCGCCAGGGCGCGTCAACCGGCAGGGGAGGACAGGGATGGAGCGCGGTGTCCGAGGGTTGTCGATCGCGGGATGGGGGCTCGTGGTGGTGCTGGCCTGGTTGCCATGGCTCGACCAGATCGCGGTCGAACAGGTCGAGGACGGGTTTCGTCGGGCGCTGATCGCCCATGCGGCGGCCAGGGCGCTGAACGCGGGCATTTCATTGCTCCAGGAAAGCACGGTCGCGGTCAGCGTGCTGGGTACCGGTGTGACCGTGGCGCTCGGGCAGGTACTCGACCCGCTGAACGATCTCGTGGAGTGGTTTGCTTCGATGATGCTGCTGGCCACGGTGTCCTTCGGGGTCCAGCGCGTGCTGGTGGCCGTCGGTGGGCACTGGCTGCTGGCGCTGGCGCTCAGCGTGGCAGCGGCGTTTGCGATCGCCGCGTTGTGCCGTGGACGCGCGGGATCTGCGGGTTTGCGCGGAATACTGATCGTTCTGCTGCTCGCGCGATTTGCGGTGCCCGCATCCGCGATTGCCAGCGAGGCGCTCTATCGGGCATTCATGGCCCCGGATCTCGCGCGTAGCCAGCAGACGCTGGAGCGGCTTGCTGCAAGCGCGGGCGAGCAGGGGGCCGCTCAGCCCGGCTGGCGGGAGACCCTCAGTCCGGCCGAGTGGAAGCGGCGTCTGGAGTACTGGACCCAGGCCGCGGAGCAGGCGGTCGACAGCATGGTGCGCGTGATCGTGGTGTTTCTCCTGCAGACCTTGCTGATCCCGGTCGCGCTGCTCTGGGCGATGATCCGGCTGGCGGGCGTCCTGTTGCGCGGAGGCGGGAGACCCGCCTGACCCCGCCGGCTGTTCCACGTGGAACAGCCGGCGTGTATCCCGTCCGGGCGAGGTCGCAGTACCTCGCTCCCGAACATCGTTCCACGTGGAACAACCGCTTGGCGTGGCCGCGACCTGCGCCTACAATCGGCCCCCCGCGAAAGCCCCGAGCGCCCGTCCGGCGCCGCCTACCGCGTTCTCGCCCGGGCCGGACTGCCCAGACACCAGCCATGTGGTATCCGACAGACTACGATGTGATCGTCGTCGGTGGCGGCCATGCCGGCACCGAGGCCGCGCTCGCGTCCGCCCGATCCGGTCGGGCGACGCTGCTGCTGACGCACAACATCGAGACGCTGGGGCAGATGTCCTGCAACCCTTCGATCGGCGGCATCGGGAAGGGTCACCTGGTGCGGGAGATCGACGCGCTGGGCGGGGCGATGGCGCTGGCAACCGATGAAGCCGGGATCCAGTTCCGCACGCTGAATGCCCGCAAGGGGCCCGCGGTTCGGGCGACCCGTGCCCAGGCGGATCGGGTGCTGTACAAGGCGGCGATCCGCCGCCGGCTGGAGAACCAGCCGAATCTGGCCATTTTCCAGCAGGCCGTCGACGACCTGATCCTGGAGAACGGCCGGATCGCCGGGGTGGTCACCCAGAGCGATATCCGGTTCAGGGCCCGGGCGGTGGTCATCACGACCGGGACGTTCCTGTCCGGGTTGATCCATATCGGCATGAAGAACCACTCGGCCGGCCGGGCAGGCGATCCCGCGTCCCACCGTCTTGCCGAGCGCCTGCGCGAGATACAACTGCCGGTTGGCCGGTTGAAGACCGGTACTCCGCCGCGGCTGGATGCCCGGACCATCGACTTCTCCGTGCTCGAGCGCCAACCCGGCGATGAGCCGGTCCCGGTGTTCTCGTTCATGGGCCGGCGCGAAATGCATCCGCGGCAGATCTGCTGCTGGATTACGCACACCAATACCCGGACGCACGAGGTGATCCGCGCCAACCTGGACCGGTCGCCGATGTTCGCGGGCGTCATCGAAGGGGTGGGTCCCCGGTATTGCCCGTCGATCGAGGACAAGGTCACCCGCTTCGCCGACCGGGACAGCCACCAGGTCTTCCTCGAACCCGAGGGCCTCACCGTCAACGAGATCTATCCGCAGGGCATGTCGACCAGCCTGCCCTTCGATGTCCAGCTGGACTACATGCGATCGATCCGGGGGCTGGAGCGGGTGCATATCGTGCGCCCGGGCTACGCGATCGAATACGACTATGTCGATCCGCGGGCGCTGGCGGCGTCCCTCGAACTGAGGGCGATTCCGGGGCTGTTCCTTGCGGGACAGATCAACGGCACGACCGGTTACGAGGAAGCCGCCGCCCAGGGGCTGCTGGCCGGCATCAATGCCGCGCGATCGGCGCGGGGCGAGCCCGCCTGGGTGCCCGGGCGGGATCAGGCCTATCTGGGCGTGCTGGTCGACGACCTGGTGACGCAGGGCGTGACCGAGCCCTACCGGATGTTCACCAGCCGCGCGGAATACCGGCTGTCGCTGCGCGAGGACAACGCCGACGTTCGCCTGACTGCGGTCGGGCGTGAGCTCGGACTCGTCCCGGACGATCGGTGGGAAGCCTTCGAGCGCAAGCGGGAGGCGGTCGAGCGTGAGGGCGAGCGCCTTCGCTCGACCTGGGTCAACCCCCGTCTGGTTTCCGAGGCTGACGCTATCCGTGTGCTAGGACGAACCCTTGAGCGAGAGTATGCGCTCACACAACTTCTCAGTCGACCCGATGTCAGCTACCGATCGCTGATGACGCTGCCGGCTGCGGGCCCGGGCGTGGACGACGAAGCGGTCATCGAGCAGCTGGAGATCAGCGTGCGCTATGCCGGCTACATCGAGCGTCAGGCGGACGAGATCGCGCGCCAGTCCGCGACGGAATCCACGCCGCTGCCCGCCGACCTCGACTACGCCAGCCTGACCGCCTTGTCCTTCGAGGCCCGCCAGCGGCTGGCGGCCGCCCGTCCGGCAACGCTCGGCCAGGCTTCGCGCGTGCCGGGCATCACGCCAGCCGCCGTGTCGCTGCTGCGGGTGTACCTGCGCAAGCTTGCCGCGAATGCGGCGCCGCAACACGAACATCCGTCGCACGCGTCGACCGCCCGTCGCGCCTGACCTCACGACGGGACCCGGAGCCTGCCATGCCTGCCACCACCCTCGACACCGGACTCGCCGCGCTGGGACTCGACCTCTCCGTCGACCAGCGGCGCCGCCTGCTCGACTACGTCGAGCTGATCGCCAAGTGGAACCAGGTGCACAACCTCACCGCGATCCGCGATGTCTCGCGCATGGTCACGCATCACCTGCTCGACAGCCTCGCGGTGCTGCGCGCGATCGACGCCCCGGCCCGCCGCGTGCTCGACGTGGGCAGTGGCGCCGGGCTGCCCGGCATCCCGCTGGCGATCGCACGACCCGCGTGGTGGGTCACGCTGATCGACAGCCACCACAAGAAGGGCGCGTTCCTCGCGCAGGCGGTCGGCGAACTGGGCATCGGCAACGCCCGGGTCGTGGTCGATCGGGTCGAGGCCTGGCAACCCGAGGAGCGGTTCGATGCGGTGATCTCGCGCGCGTTCTCCGACCTGCCGGAGTTTGCCCAGCTCGCCGGCCGACTGCGCACGCCCGGCGGCGAACTGCTCGCGATGAAGGGCGTGCATCCGTACGAAGAGGTGCTGCAGCTGCCGGCAGAAGCCGGAGAAGTCGACGTCGTGAAGCTGGACGTGCCGGGCCTCGACGGCGAGCGCCACCTGGTCAGGGTTCGTGCACCGCAATGACCCGGATCCTTGCCGTCGCCAACCAGAAAGGCGGGGTGGGCAAGACCACCACGACCGTGAACCTCGGCGCGAGCCTGGCCGCGGCCCGGCGCCGGGTATTGCTGATCGACCTCGATCCGCAAGGCAATGCAACGACCGGCAGCGGCATCGACAAGGCCGCGCTCGATGCGTCGATCTACCACGTGCTGCTCGGGCTGCGCGACGCCGCATCGGCCCGCGTGCGCTCCGAGAGCTGCGGCTACGACCTGCTGCCGTCGAACCGCCACCTCGCGGGCGCCGAGGTGGAACTGGTCGATGCCGATGCGCGCGAGCAGCGGCTTCGGCAGGCACTGCGGCCGATCGCCGCGCAGTACGACTACATCCTGATCGATTGCCCGCCGGCCCTGTCGCTGCTCACGATCAATGCATTCGCAGCCGCCGACGCCGTGGTGATCCCGATGCAGTGCGAGTACTACGCGCTGGAGGGCCTGACCGACCTGATGGAGACGATCCGCCGGGTGAGACAGGGGCTGCAGCCGTCGCTGGAGATCGATGGACTGCTGCGCACGATGTACGACCCGCGCAATACGCTTGCCCAGCAGGTCTCCGACCAGCTCATGCGCCACTTCGAGGGCAAGGTGTTCCGCACCGTCGTGCCGCGCAACGTGCGCCTGGCCGAGGCACCCAGCCACGGGCAGCCGGCGCTGGTGTTCGACCGGCAGTCGAAGGGGGCCCTCGCCTACCTCGCGCTGGCGGGCGAGATGCTCAATCGCGAAGCGGCGCGCGAAGGCGGCGGCTCCGAGACAGGGATGGCGACGTGATGGCGAAGAACAGGGGATTGGGACGGGGTCTCGACGCGTTGCTGGGCAAGTCGGTCGTGGATGCCCCGGTCGCGGCGCCCGCGGGCGAGCCGGCCGAAGGCCTCCGGACGCTTCCGGTCGGCAGCCTGCTGCCGGGCAAGTATCAGCCGCGCACCCGCATGGACGACACCGCGCTCGAGGAACTGGCCTCCTCGATCCGCGAACAGGGCATCCTGCAGCCGATCCTCGTTCGCCCGGTCGGCGCCGATCGGTTCGAGATCGTCGCGGGCGAGCGGCGCTGGCGGGCCGCGCAGCGAGCGGGCCTGACCGAGGTCCCCGTGCTGGTTCGCACCATCGCCGACGAGTCGGCCGTCGCGATGGCGCTGATCGAGAACATCCAGCGCGAGGACCTCAACGCGCTCGAGGAGGCGCACGGCATCCAGCGCCTGATCGACGAGTTCGGCATGACCCACGAGGCGGCCGCGCGGGCGCTGGGCCGCTCGCGCGCCGCGGTCACCAACCTGCTGCGCCTGCGCGCGCTGGCCGAGCCGGTGCAGGAGATGCTGGCCTCCGGATCGATCGAGATGGGACATGCCCGCGCGCTGCTGTCGCTCGATCCCGCGCGGCAGATCACCCTGGCCAATCGGGTCGCCGGCCAGCGGCTGTCGGTGCGGGATACCGAGCGGGAGGTGGCGCGCCTGGTGGCGCCCGCGCGCGGTGCCGGCGCCCCGGCCCGTCACCGCGAACCCGACCGCGACGTGCTGCGATTGCAGGAGCGACTCGCCGAGACCCTCGGCACCGCGGTGCGCCTGCGGGTCGGCCCGCGCCGGACGGGTCGGCTGGAAATCACCTGGCATTCGCTGGAACAGCTCGACGACCTGACGCGGCGGCTCGGCCTGTCGCCGGAGTGAGGCCGTCCGGGCGCGACCTGCGCCCGGGCCCCGGAAGCCGGGACGCCGCTCGCCGGATTGACAACCCGACGGGGCGCGCGAGAAAATCAAGGGCTTTGTGGAAGGCGACTCCCGTTGTGTCTGTCGCGGTTGTCGTCCGGGCGGCGTCGAGGCCCGCCCCCGGCCGATGGTCGGGGCGCGGAAAGTCCGGCGCGGCAAACGCAAGGCCCCTGCATGCAATCCGCTGCATCCGCGACGAAGTCTGGTCCCCCGGGGTTCGTCGCGATCGTCGGATTGCAGGCGGCTCTGGTTGTGGCGTGCGCGCTGGTCGTCGGGGTGCTGTTCGGCACCCGTGAAGGCTGGTCGACGCTGGCGGGCGGAGCCGCCTGCTGGGTCCCGAGCGCGCTATTCGCGTGGCGGTTCTCGCTGGCGCTGCGGTACAGGCCCGAACAGGCCGCGGCGGTGTTCTTCGTCGGCGAGTTCGCCAAGGTGCTGTTGACGCTGCTGCTGCTGGCCGCGCTCGCTCGGACGATATCGACGATCTGGTGGCCGGGCGCGGTGCTCGGCGTGATCGTGGCGGTGAAGTCGAACTGGCTGGCCCTGCTGATGAAGGGCCGGGCCCGGCAGCCCGGGCCGCCAGAATCCTGAAACATATAGCTCCGACACTCTGTCTCCATGGCTGCCGATTCCCACTCGCTCACCGCGACCGAATACATCGTCCACCACCTCGGCCACTGGCAGACCGAGAAGCAGAAGTCGATCATCGACTTCTCCGTGGTCAACATCGACACGGTGTTCTTCTCGATCGCCTGTCTGGTGCTGGGTCTTCTGCTGCTGCGGGCCGCAGCCAAGCGGGCGACCAGCGGCGTTCCCGGTCGCTTCCAGGCGTTCGTCGAGATGATGGTCGAGATGGTCGAGGAGCAGAGCCGCTCCATCGTCCACGGCGACCGCCGCTTCATCGCGCCGCTGGCGCTGACCGTGTTCGTGTGGATCGCGCTGATGAACGCGATCGACCTGATCCCCGTCGATCTTTTCCCGAAGATCGCCTCGTGGATCGGCTGGTACGCCGCGGGCGTGCCCGAGCACGACGTCTACCTGCGTCCGCTGCCCACCGCCGACCTGAACGGAACGCTCGGCATGGCCCTGGGCGTGCTGATCCTGATGCTCTGGTACGGCATCAAGATCAAGGGCGTGGGCGGCTTCGTGCACGAACTGTTCTGCGCGCCGTTCGGCTCCCACCCGGCGTTCTGGCTTTTCAATTTCCTGCTCAACCTGATCGAGTACGCGGCGAAGACGGTTTCGCTGGGCATGCGACTGTTCGGCAACATGTTCGCCGGTGAGCTGATCTTCTTCCTGATCGCGCTGATGGGCGGTGCCCTCGCCCTCAATGCGACCGGGCTGTCGATGGCTGCCCTGCACGTCATCGCCGGCACGGTGTGGTTGCTGTTCCACATCCTGATCGTGCTGCTTCAGGCCTTCATCTTCATGATGCTGACCCTGGTCTACATCGGCCAGGCGCACGAGGGCCACTGAGCCCGCTTCCCTCCCGCTTCTTCGCGCAAGCGATTCCGTTCGTTGTTCCTTCCACAGGAGTAGCAGTGATGACCAACGTTGCCCTCGTAGCCCTCGCCTGCGGTCTGATCATCGGTCTGGGTGCCATCGGCGCCTGTATCGGTATCGGCATCATGGGCGGCAAGTACATCGAGGCCGCCGCGCGCCAGCCGGAACTCATGAACACGCTGCAGACCAAGATGTTCCTGCTCGCCGGCCTGATCGACGCTGCGTTCCTGATCGGCGTGGGCATCGCGATGATGTTCGCCTTCGCCAACCCGTTCGCCGGCTGAGTCCTTCCCCTCTCGCGCGCCGCAACCGGGCGCGCGACCGGCAGCACCCGCGGCCCACCGGATGGACGCTCCCCGTGGGGGCGAATCATCCGCCGCGGATACCGCCCCCCGGCATGGGTCCGGGGGCTGCGGAACGAACGAGGTTCTAGATGAGCATCAACGCCACGCTGTTCATTCAGCTGATCGTGTTCTTCATCGGGGCGTATGTCACGATGAAGTTCATCTGGCCGCCGCTGATCGCCGCGCTCGAAGAGCGCCAGAAGAAGATCGCCGACGGGCTGGCCGCCGCCGAACGTGGCCGGGCCGACCTGGCCGCTGCCGAGAAGCGCGCCCAGGACGCCGATCGCGAGGCCAAGGCCCGCGTCCAGGAGCTGATCGCCCAGGGCGAGAAGCGCGCGACCGCTCTGGTCGAGGAGGCCAAGGACGCGGCTCGCACGGAAGCCGAGCGCATCATGGCCGCCGCCCGCGCCGAGGTCGAGCAGGAAGTCCAGCGGGCGCGGCAGCAGTTGCGCGACCAGGTCGCCGCACTCGCCGTGGCGGGTGCCGAGCGCATCCTCAAGCGCGAGGTCGACCCCAGGGCCCACGCCCAGATGCTGGCTGACCTCAAGCAGGAGCTCTGATCGCAATGGCTGAACTGTCGACCGTCGCGCGTCCCTACGCCGAGGCGGCTTTCAAGCTGGCCCGCGAGACCGGTGCGGTGCCGGCGTGGTCGGACCTGCTGGCGAACCTGGGCCGCATCGTGTCCGATCCCCAGCTCAAGGCCGTGGTGGGCGACCCCGCGCTGAGCGCCGACCGGCTGGCCGCCTTCCTCGGTGGCATCGTGCCGGGCGGACTCACCGGCGAGGCCGCCCGCTTCGTCGCGACCCTTGCCGAGAACGGCCGGGTGGAAACCCTGCCCGAAATCGCCGCGCAATTCCATGCGTTGCGCAACCGCGACGAAGGCCGCGCCGACCTGCTGGTCGAGTCGGCCTTCCCGATGGACGACGCAGCGCTGGCCGAGCTGGTCGGTGCAATGGAGCGGCGATTCGGCTGCCGCCTGACCGCGACGGTTCGCGTCAATCCCGAGCTGATCGGTGGCGTGCGGGCCACCGTCGGCGATGAAGTACTGGACGCTTCGGTGCGTGGCCGCCTCGCGCAGATGGCCACCGCCCTTCAATCCTAGGAGCACAGCGATGCAACTGAATCCCTCCGAGATCAGCGAACTGATCAAGAGCCGCATCCAGAACCTGGGCGTCGGCGCAGAGGTTCGCAACCAGGGGACCGTGGTCTCGGTGACCGATGGCATCTGCCGTGTGCACGGGCTGTCCGACGTCATGCAGGGCGAGATGCTCGAGTTCCCGAACAACACCTTCGGGCTGGCGCTCAACCTCGAGCGCGACTCGGTCGGCGCGGTGATCCTGGGCGAGTACGAACACATCTCCGAGGGCGACACGGTCAAGACGACCGGCCGCATCCTCGAGGTGCCGGTCGGCCCGGAGCTGATCGGTCGCGTCGTGAACGCGCTGGGTCAGCCGATCGACGGCAAGGGCCCGATCAACGCCAAGCTCACCGACGTGATCGAGAAGGTGGCCCCGGGCGTGATCGCGCGGCGGTCGGTGTCGCAGCCGGTGCAGTCGGGCCTCAAGGCGATCGACGCGATGGTGCCGGTCGGCCGCGGCCAGCGCGAGCTGATCATCGGTGACCGCCAGACCGGCAAGACCGCGGTGGCGATCGACACCATCATCAACCAGAAGGGCAAGGACCTCTTCTGCATCTACGTTGCGATCGGCCAGAAGGCCTCCACGGTCGCGAACGTGGTCCGCAAGCTCGAGGAATACGGCGCGATGGCCTACACGACGGTCGTGGCCGCGTCGGCCTCCGAGTCGGCTGCCATGCAGTACATCTCCGCCTACTCCGGCTGCACGATGGGCGAGTACTTCCGCGATCGCGGCATGGACGCGCTGATCGTCTACGACGACCTGTCGAAGCAGGCCGTGGCCTACCGCCAGATCTCGCTGCTGCTGCGCCGCCCGCCGGGCCGCGAAGCCTACCCCGGCGACGTGTTCTATCTGCACAGCCGCCTGCTCGAGCGCGCCGCGCGCGTGAACGAGGAGTACGTCGAGAAGTTCACCAAGGGCGAGGTCAAGGGCAAGACCGGCTCGCTCACCGCGCTGCCGATCATCGAGACGCAGGCCGGCGACGTCTCCGCGTTCGTGCCCACCAACGTGATCTCGATCACCGACGGCCAGATCTTCCTCGAGACCGACCTGTTCAACGCCGGCATCCGACCGGCCATCAACGCCGGCATCTCGGTCTCGCGCGTGGGTGGTGCGGCGCAGACCAAGGTGATCAAGAAGCTCGGTGGCGGCGTGCGCCTGGCGCTGGCCCAGTACCGCGAGCTGGCGGCGTTCGCGCAGTTCGCCTCCGACCTCGACGACGCCACCCGCCGCCAGCTCGAGCGGGGCCGCATGGTGACCGAACTGATGAAGCAGCCCCAGTACCAGCCGCTGCAGGTCTGGGAGATGGCCGTCACCCTGTTCGCGGTGAACAGCAACTTCTACGACGACGTCGACGTGAAGAAGGCCCTGTCCTTCGAACGCGCGCTGCGTGACTTCATCAAGACGAAGTACGCGGCCCTGGCCGAGTCGATCGAGTCCAGCAAGGACCTCTCGAAGGACGACGAGGCCAAGCTGGTCGAGGCGATCAACGACTTCAAGAAGAACGGCACGTACTGAGGCGACGCCTACGGCGGCGGTGCCCATCGGGTGCCGCCCGTCCCCGCCCTGCAGACGAGATCGAGATGCCAGGTTCCAAGGAAATCCGCAGCAAGATCAAGAGCGTGGAGAACACGCGCAAGATCACCAAGGCGATGGAAATGGTCGCTGCGAGCAAGATGCGCAAGGCGCAGGATCGCATGCGCGCGGCGCGTCCCTATGCCGAGAAGATCCGCAACATCGCGGCCAACCTGGCCCACGCCAATACCGAGTACCGTCATCCGTTCCTGACTGCGCCCGCCGAGCGTCGCAACGTCGGATTCATCGTCGTCACCTCGGACAAGGGCCTGTGCGGCGGCCTGAACACCAACCTCCTCCGGCAGGTGCTGGGCCGGATGCGCGAGTGCGAGCAGGCAGGGCAGGGCATCGAGGCGACCGCGCTGGGCAACAAGGGCTTCGGATTCCTCCAGCGGCTGGGTGCGCGCATCGTCTCGCACGTCACCGGACTGGGCGACACCCCGCGCATGGAAAAGCTCATCGGCCCGGTGAAGGTCATGCTGGACAAGTTCGCCGCGGGCGAACTCGACGCGGTGTACCTCTGCTACAACGACTTCGTGAACACCATGCGGCAGGACGCGAAGGTCGAGCAACTGCTTCCCCTGCCCGCCGAGCGCATGGAGGCCGATGCCGGAAGCCCCGGGTGGGACTATCTGTACGAGCCCGATGCCAAGACCGTGCTCGACGAACTGCTCACCCGCTACGTCGAAGCGCTCGTGTTCCAGGCGGTCGCGGAGAACATGGCCTCGGAGCAGAGCGCGCGGATGGTCGCGATGAAGGCGGCCAGCGACAACGCGAAGAAGGTCATCGACGAATTGAAGCTCGTCTACAACAAGGCACGCCAGGCGGCGATCACCAAGGAGCTGTCGGAGATTGTCTCCGGCGCGGCCGCCGTCTGAACTCATTCAAGTCAAGGAAGCAGCCATGAGCAACGGAACCGTCGTTCAGTGCATCGGCCCGGTGGTCGATATCCAGTTTCCCCGCGACGCGATGCCCAGGGTGTACGACGCGCTGATCCTCGAGGACAGCGCGACGGCCAGCTTCGCCGAGAAGGGCCTCACCTTCGAGGTGCAGCAGCAGCTCGGCGACGGCATCGTGCGCACGATCGCGCTGGGTTCCTCCGATGGACTGCGCCGCGGCATGTCGGTGAAGAACACCGGCCACGGGATTTCCGTGCCGGTGGGCAGCGCCACGCTGGGCCGCATCATGGACGTGCTCGGTCGCCCGATCGACGAGGCGGGCGACATCCAGACCGAAGAGCGTCGCGAGATCCACCAGGCCGCGCCGAAGTTCGATGAACTCTCGCCCTCGGTGGAACTGCTGCCCACGGGCATCAAGGTGATCGACCTGATCTGCCCGTTCGCCAAGGGCGGCAAGATCGGCCTGTTCGGCGGCGCCGGCGTGGGCAAGACCGTGAACATGATGGAGCTCATCAACAACATCGCGAAGAGCTACGGCGGCTACTCGGTGTTCGCCGGCGTGGGCGAGCGCACCCGCGAGGGCAACGACTTCTACCACGAGATGGAAGAGTCGAAGGTGCTCGACAAGGTCGCGATGGTGTTCGGCCAGATGAACGAGCCGCCGGGCAACCGCCTGCGCGTGGCGCTGACCGGCCTGACGATGGCCGAGAAGTTCCGCGACGAGGGTCGTGACATCCTGTTCTTCGTCGACAACATCTATCGCTACACCCTGGCGGGCACCGAAGTGTCGGCACTGCTCGGCCGGATGCCTTCCGCGGTGGGCTACCAGCCCACGCTCGCCGAGGAAATGGGCCGCCTGCAGGAGCGGATCGTCTCGACCAAGGTCGGCTCGATCACCTCCATCCAGGCGGTGTACGTTCCGGCGGACGACCTCACCGACCCGAGTCCGGCGACCACCTTCGCCCACCTCGACGCGACCGTCGTGCTCTCGCGCGACATCGCCTCGCTGGGAATCTACCCTGCGGTGGATCCGCTCGACTCGACCTCGCGCCAGCTCGACCCGAACGTGATCGGCGAGGAGCACTACAACGTCACCCGGGCGGTGCAGGCCACCCTGCAGCGCTACAAGGAACTGCGCGACATCATCGCGATCCTCGGCATGGACGAACTGTCGCCCGAGGACAAGCTGGCCGTGGCTCGCGCCCGGAAGATCCAGCGCTTCCTGTCGCAGCCGTTCAACGTCGCCGAGGTGTTCACCGGCTCGCCGGGCAAGATCGTCGCCCTGAAGGACACGATCAAGGGCTTCAAGATGATCGTCGACGGCGAGTGCGACGCGCTGCCCGAGCAGGCGTTCTACATGGTGGGCACCATCGAGGAGGCCTTCGAGAAGGCCAAGTCGCTGCAGTAGATCGGCGAAGCCGGACCGGGCCCGTGTTCCGGTCCTCGCCGCGCCACTTGCGACGCCGGGCTCGCCGAACGCGAGTCCACCACCCCTGACCCCCAGCATCCGTCCCCAGAGCCATGGCCCACACGATCCACGTCGATGTCGTCAGCGCAGAGGAGAGCATCTTCTCCGGCGAGGCGGAGTTCGTCGTGCTGCCCGGCGAAGCGGGCGAGCTCGGCATCTATCCGCAGCACACCCCGCTGATCACCCGCATCAAGCCGGGTGCGGTGCGCATCAAGGTCGCCGGCAAGGATGAAGAGGAGTTCGTCTTCGTCGCCGGCGGCATCCTCGAAGTGCAGCCCAAGGTTGTCACCGTGCTCGCCGACACCGCGATCCGCGGCCACGACCTCGACGAGGCGAAGGCCGAGGAAGCCCGCCGCCAGGCCGAGGAGATCCTGCGCAACGCCAAGGGCGAACTCGAAGTGGCCACCGCGCAGGCCGAACTCGCCACGGTCGCCGCGCAGATCGCCTCGATCCGCAAGTTCCGCCAGAAGCGCTGAGCCCGCGCCGCGTCGGTGCTCCGACGCGGATCATGCCCCGGGTGGAGGGTCGTACGACGCCGACGGCGAGTTCGCCGCGGCACCGGCCTGCTCGCGGGCGTACGAGGCCCTGCGGCCTGGATGGCGCGATGACCGCGGCCGCCGCGGACGGTCGGTGGGCCTTTCGGCAGACGACTGGTCGCGCCGCGACTACTCCGCCCGTGCGCCCGAGGCCTTGACGATCTTCGCGTACTTGTCGATCTCGCTGCGGTAGAAGCCCGAGAACTCGGCGCCGGTCAGCAGGACCGGCAGCGCACCTTCGCGCTCGAGCGCGCCGCGCACGCTGGGCAAGGCATGCGCCTTGCGCAATTCGGTCGCCAGCCGTTCCTGGATGGCCGAGGGCAGACCCCCGGGTCCGAAAATGCCGTACCAGATCTCGATCGAATAGCCCGGAAACGTGGCGGCGATCGGCGGCGCGTCCGGCAGTGCCGGCGACGACTTCGGGGTCGTGACCGCCACGACGCGAAGCCGCCCGGCCCGCACGTGCGGGATCGCCGAGGGCAGCGTGGTGAAGGCCATGTCGAGTTCGCCGCCGAGCAGCGCGGCGATCACCGGCGCGGCACCCTTGTAGGGTACGTGGGTGAGTTCGATGCCGGAGGAGATGCGCAGCAGTTCACCGGCGAGATGGCCGCTGGTGCCGTTGCCGTTGGACCCGAAGTTGAGTCCGCCCCGCCGCTTGCGCGCCTGCGCGACCACGTCCTTGACGGACGTGAGCGGCACCGACGGATGCACGGCCAGCACGAGGGGCGCGCTGGCCACCAGCGCCACCGGCGTGATGTCGGTGAGCGCGCTGTAGCCGAGCTTCTGGTAGAGCGACGCGTTGATCACCAGCGAGTTCGACGTGAGCATCAGCGTGTAGCCGTCGGGTGGCGACTTCGCGGTGATCTCCGCGCCCACGTTGCCGCCCGCGCCCGCGCGGTTGTCCACCGTCACCGGCTGACCCAGCGCGTCCGAGAGCTGGGTGGCGAACTGGCGTGCAAGGAAGTCGGTACCTCCGCCCGGCGGGAACGGGGTGACCATGCGGATCGGGCGGACCGGCCACGCCTGAGCGTCGGCGGGCGTGGCCACAGGCCCGGCAAGCACGAACACGGAGGCGGCGGCGACCGACCGCATGATCAGCGAACGGCGAACCTGCGGGCTGGTGGCGCCGATCGGGCGCGGGTACTCTCTGCTCGGCATCATCGATCTCCTGCGAGGACGCAATGGTACGTCCTCAGCCCTTACGCGGGTACCCGAGCATGCTCCCGGCCATGACCCTGTTTCCCACTCCGCGCACTCGCCCTGGAGGTCCCGCATGAGCGCCAGCGAATCGACGCCCCGTGTCCCTCCGGAGGCGACCCCCGGCCTTCGCCGGGCGGCGGCGATGGCCAACCTCGACCTGCTCGAGCGGCTGATCGCGCAGTCGCCGTTCGACGCGGTGATCGCGGTATCCCCGGAGAACGTGCGCTACGCCGCCGACGTGCACATCGCCACCCAGCGCAGCATCCGCGATCGCCTGGCCTGGGTGCTGTGGCCCAGGGGTGAAGCACCGACCCTGATCGTGTGCGAGATCGAGGCGCCCTACGCGCGCGCGCATACCTGGATCAGCGACGTGCAGGGCTATCGTGAATTCGATCCGGGGCCGGTACGCGCGCTGGCGGATCTGCTGGCCGAGCGCGGACTCTCGAACGGACGCGTGGCGATCGAGACCGACTACCTGCCCGCTGCCGCCTACCGGGAACTGCTCGCGCACTGCCCGGGGTTGCGAGTCGACGCGGCCGAGCCCGTGTTCGCCGCCGCCCGCATGCACAAGACGCCTGCTGAACGTGCCCAGATCATCGCGGCGTTTCACGCGACCGAGAAGGCGTTCCTGCATGCGTTCACATCCGCACGCATCGGCGAGACTGAAAAGCAGGTGGCCGTGCGACTGGCCGAACGGATGCTCACCGAAGGCGCCGACCAGGTGACCTCGAACTACTGCAACGCCGGGCGGCATACCGGCTTTCCCCACATGGTTCCATCGGGCTACCGCCTGGCGCAGGGCGACCTGCTCAAGGCCGATTCGGGCGGAATGTTCCGACAGTATTTCTCCAACGTCGGCCGAACCGCCAAGCTGGGCCCGCCCAGCGCGAAGGACCTGTCGGTGTGGTCGGCGCTGCGCGACGTCCATCACGCGGTGATCGACGCCTGCCGCCCGGGCCGCACCGGCGCCGAACTGTTCGCGCTGGCGAAGGCGAAGCAGGAACGGGCCGGGCTCTCGTTTCCCTACACGCACAACGGGCACTCGCTGGGACTGAACATCCACGAGCACCCGATCATTCGTGCGGGCGAGGACATCCCGTACCAGCCGGGCATGATCACGACGGTGGAAACCCGCGCCCGCTGGCCGGGCGAACTGGGCTACCACATGGAGGATATCGTCGAGATCACCGATGGGGCGCCGATCTGGCACGCCACCGTCTTCCGCAACGACGAACTGCTGGTCACGGGGTGAGGGTCGGCCAGGCTCCGTGCGTCGCGTACCGCGCGCGTGGACGCCGCCCCGCCTGAGCGGCGGACGCGCCTGCCGCCAGGCCGCCGATCCGGGAGGGGGCGGCGCGTCTCAGGAGCCTTCGGCCTTCAGGCCCGCCTGCCGGATCACCGGACCCCAGCGCTCGTACTCGCCGCGGAAGAAGTTCGCGAAGGCCTCGGGCGACATCGGGCGCAGGATGGCGCCGTCGGCCACGAGTCGACGTTGCACGTCGGGGTCGGCCAGTGCCGCGTTCACCGCGCCATTCAGGCGGGCGACGATTTCGCGAGGTGTCTTCGGCGGCGCATGCAGCGAATACCAGGTGGTCATGTCATATCCCTTGACCGTCTCGCCGATCGCCGGCACGTCCGGCAGCGCCGTCGATCGGGTGCTCGACGCGATGCCGATCGCGCGCAGGCGACCCGCCCGTACGTGCGGCGCACCCGAGGGGATGGTCACGAACATCGACATGACCTGCCCGCCCAGAAGGTCGGCGATGGCCGGAGCCCCGCTGCGAAAGGGCACGTGGGTGAGTCGAACGCCGGCGAGCTGCTGCAGCACGACCGCGTTCAGGTGCTGCGACGATCCGACGCCCGAGGACGCGTAGGTGAGCTCGTCGGGCCGCTGGCGAGCGAGCGCGAGGTACTCCTTCACGCTGCGCACCGGCAGGGAGGGATGCACCATCAGCACGTTGGGCACCAGCGTGAGCAGCGCCACCTGCGCGAGTTCGCGCGGGTCGTAGGGCAGCCGCTCGAACAGGTAGACGTTGAGCACATGGCTCGACAGGCCGCCGAGCGTCACCGTGTAGCCGTCCGGCGGCGCCTTCGCACCCGCCTCGGCGCCGATGATGCCCGAGGCCCCGCCCCGGTTGTCGACCACGATGGACGTCCCCAGCGCCTCGGCCGCGCGCGGCGCGATCACGCGCGAAACAATGTCCGCGGCGCCCCCGGCGGCGAAGGGTACGATCCAGCGGATCGGCTTCACGGGTTTCCAGTCCTGCGCGATGGCCGAGGACACTCCCGCCAGCATGAGCAGGGCCCCCAGTGCCGGGCGGCACGGGGTCGGACGAGCACTCGGAGCGCGCATGAGGGTGATGGAGGACAATGCAGGAGGCGCTAGCATAGCGTGGGCCTGTGCCGCACGGCGAGCGCGGTGTGTTCCGGGGAGGGTGCCTGCATGACCGATGTGATCGACCTGCGCAGCGACACCGTGACCCGGCCGACGCGAGCCATGCTCGACGCGATGGCGAGCGCCACCCAGGGAGACGACGCGCGCGATGGCGACCCGACGGTGCGCGATCTCGAAGCGCTGGCGGCCTTCCGTACGGGCAAGGCGGCTGCCCTGTTCCTGCCCAGCGGCACCATGGCCAACCTGATCGCGGTGCTGGTGCACGCGCCGCGGGGCAGCGAGATCGTGATGGAGGCCGGTTCGCACACGCTGGTCTCGGAGGTGGGAGGATTGTCCGCGCTGGCGGGCACGCTGCCGCGACCGCTGCCGGGTCGGCGCGGTGCGATGGACTACGACAGGCTGCGCGAGGTGATCCGCCGCCCGGGCATTGGCCGGGATCGTGCGGGGACCGGCCTGATCCACCTCGAGACCAGCCACAACCAGGCCGGCGGCGCGGTTCTCCCGCTTGCCCATCTGGCGGCGGTACGCGACCTCGCCGATCGCCATGGCGTGCCGGTGCACATCGATGGCGCGCGTCTGTTCAACGCCGCCGTCGCCCTCGGGGTGGAGGCTGCGGTGATCGCGCAGCACGCCGACTCGGTGTGCTTCTGCCTGTCCAAGGGATTGTCCGCGCCGGCCGGATCGATGCTCTGCGGGCGCGAGGATTTCATCGAGATCGCGCGCGGCTACCGTCGCATGCTCGGCGGTGGCATGCGCCAGATCGGCGCGCTGGCCGCCGCCGGCATCGTGGCGCTGGAGCAGATGGTCGATCGCCTCGCCGACGATCACGCCACGGCCCGACAGCTGGCCGAGGGGCTTGCGAGCCTCGATCCCGCGCTGGTCGATCCGGCGGCAGTGGAGACCAACCTCGTGCGCGTGGATGTGTCGCGATCCCCGATCGATGCGCAGGCGTGGGCAACCGCGCTAGCCTCTCGCGGAATACGCGCAGGCGCCTATGGCGATGCGCGCCAGCTGAGGCTCGTCACCCATCGGCATGTCGATCCGGCAGCGATCGAGCGGGTGCTCGAGGCCGTCCGCAGCCTCCTCGCCAGCCACTGAAGCGTTCGAGATCCGACCGAAGCGGCATCCAGCGCGCGCGGCACCGGCATCGCCAGCCGCGCCACGCACGCGCGCGACGCGCGTGACAGGGCCGAATGCCGTTGCAGGCCTCGACCGCCGGGAGCGGCAGTCGGCTCGCGGCGTGGACCCACGCGACGCTTGTGCGATGGCCGCGGATCGTCTCTACTGCCGGCTTTGACCGCCCCGCGGGCGCGAGGTCCGACACGATGAGCGACAACCCTTCCACCCGGTTTCATGTCAACGGCGCCGAGCAGACGGTCTCGGCAGAGCCCGACACGCCCCTGCTCTACATCCTGCGCAACGACCTCGGACTGAAGGGCGCGAAGTTCGGATGCGGGCTGGGCCAGTGCGGTGCCTGCACGGTACTGCTGGACGGCCATGCCGTAAACGCCTGCGACACGCCGCTATGGGCCGTGGAGGGCAAGTCGGTCACGACGATCGAGGGTCTTTCGGCGGAGGGCGCGCTGGACGGCCTGCAGCAGGCCTTCGTCGACGAGCAGGCTGTGCAGTGCGGCTACTGCATCCCGGGGATGATCATGTCGGCGACCGCGCTGCTGCGCCGCGAGCCGCAGGCGACCGGCGAGCAGGTGCGCGCCGCGCTCGAGCGCAACCTGTGCCGCTGCGGCACCCACGCGCGCATCCTGCGCGCGATCGAACGCGCGATCCACGAGGGCGCCGGGAGGACGGCATGACTGCGCCCGTGCTTCCGCTGTGGCTGAACACCAACCGGCGACTCGATCGCTGGGTGCGATTCGACGAGGACGGTCGCGCAACCATCCTCACCGGTCGCGTCGAGTACGGGCAGGGGGCGATCACCGCGCTCGCGCAGATCGCAGCCGAGGAACTGGACCTCGATCTCGAGCAGGTGCGCATCATCGGCGGCGACACCGAACTCACGCCCGATGAAGGCCACACCTCGGGCAGTCGCTCGATGGACGAAGGCGGTACGGCCCTGCGCACGGCGTGCGCCGAGGCACGCGCGGTGCTGCTGGCCGAGGCGGCGCGCAGGCTCGATCTGCCCGTCGAACGCCTGCAGGTGGAGCAGGGGCGGATCGGGGGTGCCGACCGTACCCGCGAGATCAGCTACTGGGATCTGCCCCATCGCGAACTGCTCGCGCGCGAGGCCACCGGGCTCGTCCAGCCGAAGCCGGCGAACCGCTACACCGTGGTCGGTCGCAGCGCGCCGCGGCGGGATATCCCCGGCAAGGTGGCGGGACGGCCGACCTTCGTCGCCGACCTGGTGCAACCGGGCATGCTCCACGGGCGCGTCGTTCGACCGCCCTCGGAGGGCGCCCGTCTGCTCTCGTTCGACGAGGCGGCGATCCGCGCGCTGCCGGGCGTGGTGGCGGTGGTGCGCGACGGCGACTTCCTCGGGGTGGTCGCCGAGCGCGAGGAGCAGGCGGTCCGGGCGCGCCGCGCGGCGATCGCGGCGGCGCACTGGCAGGAGCCGGGGCTGCCCGTGGACGCCGACGGCATCCACGCGTTCCTCGAGGCGGCACAGACCACCGACACGGTCATCGTCGAGCGCCGCGACGAGGCTGCGCGTGCGCGGGGAGTGACCCGGCTTCAGGCGCAGTATGGCAAGCCCTACATCGCGCACGCGTCGATCGGTCCGTCCAGTGCGCTCGCGCGGTGGGACGCGAATCCGGACCGGGTCGAAATCTGGACCCACAGCCAGGGGGTCTATCCGCTCGTGCGGGAGATCGCCCAGATCCTCGGCCTGCCGACCGCCTCGGTCGTCGCGCACCATGTCGACGGGCCTGGCTGTTACGGACACAACGGCGCCGACGACGCGGCCTTCGATGCGGTGCTGCTCGCGCGCGCGGTGCCCGGGCGGCCGGTGATGCTGCAGTGGATGCGTGACGACGAGTTCGCCTGGGAGCCGCTCGGCCCGGCGATGCGCGTGAAGACGGCGGCTTCGCTCGATGCCGACGGCCGGATCGTCGACTGGCAGCTCGACCTGTGGAGCAACGGGCACAGCCAGCGCTCGGGGATGGTGAAGACCGACTACCCGAATGCCACGCTGCTGGCTGCATGGCATCTCGCGCAGCCGGTGGCACGCATGCCCCAGGGCGATCCGCTGATGGCCGGGGGCGGCGGCATGGCTCGCAATGGCGAGGTCCTGTACGACCTTCCCAACCAGAAGGTGGTTGCACACCGGGTCGAGGAACTGCCCCTGCGGGTGTCGACGCTGCGCGCGCTGGGCGCCTACGCGAACGTGTTTGCCGCCGAGTCGTTCATGGACGAGCTCGCGCAAGCCGCGGGCGAGGATCCGGTGGCCTTTCGCCTGAAGCACCTGTCCGATCCGCGCGCGCGCGCAGTCATCGAGCGCGCGGCCGACGCGTCAGGCTGGGTGCCCAATGCACCGAGCGACGGGATCCGTGGGCGTGGGATCGGCTTTGCGCGATACAAGAACGGCTACGGCTACATGGCCGTGGTCGCGCAGGTCACCCTCGAGCCCGATTTCCGGGTGACGCGCGTCGTGGCGGCGATCGATGTCGGGCTCGCGATCAACCCCGACGGCATCATCAACCAGACCGAAGGCGGCATCATCCAGTCGTTGAGCTGGACGCTGTGCGAGGCGGTCCGCTTCGATCGCGAACGCATCCTGTCGCGCGACTGGGAAACCTATCCGATCCTCACCTTCGCCGGCGTACCCGAGGTGGAGGTGCATCTGATCAACCGCCCCGAGGAGCCACCGCTCGGCGGTGGCGAGAACCCGACCGGCCCGACGGCCGCCGCCGTGGGCAATGCGCTCGCGCACGCGCTGGGGGTCCGCGTGCGCGACCTGCCGCTTACGCGCGAGCGGATCGTGGCGGCGATGGGTTGAATGGTCCGGACCGCGGGTTGCGCACCGGTGCGGGCGACGGTCGCACGGGGATGGCCGACGGATCGATGCTTCGACCCCTCGCGAACCCCGCTTCGCAGATCGCTCAGGCCGGCGTGAACTTCGGCACGCCCACGCCTTCGCCGACCGTCTCGTACACCGCCCTGACCGGCAGGCCGATGCGTACTGCATCGGCGGCGCAGCCGATCACGTTGCTCATCAGGCGACCACCGTCCTCGAGCGCGACGATGGCGATCACGTAGGGCAGTTCGGCGCGGAAGGCCGGGTCGGGCGCGCGGTGCACCACGGTGTACGAGAACACCGTGCCTCGGCCCGAAGCCTCGACCCACTCGAGCCGAGTGCAGCCGCAGCCGCACGCGGCGCGGGTGGGCGTGAAGCGCGCGCCGCAAGCAGTGCAGGCACGCAGTCGCAGGCGGCCTTCGGCGCAGGCGGCCCAGAACGGCGCGGTCGCATCGCCCGGCGACGGAGACGGCTTGGCGGGGATAGGGGTATCGCTCATGCGCGTCTCCTCACTTGCCCAGGATCATGGTGACGGCCAGCGCCATCGGGCCACCGATGCCGTGCGCGAGGGCCAGCTCGGCCCCGGCGACCTGATTGATGCCGGCATCGCCGCGCACCTGGCGCACCGCCTCGGGCAGCACGATCACGTGCGCGTTGCCCCAGGTGAGCATGCCGCCGGTGGTGTTGGTGGGAATCGATCCGCCCAGCGCGGTATCGCCGCCGGCGAACAGCGCCCCGCCGGCACCGGGCTCGCAGAACCCGAGGTCTTCCATCGCGATCAGCGCTGCGATGGTGAACGCGTCGAAGACCTGCGCGGTGTCGATGTCCGACGGCTTCACTCCCGCGATGCCGAAGGCGGCCTGCGCCGACTGGCGGGTTGCGGCCGGCGGCAGGTCGTCGATGTCCGCGAGGTGGTAGGGCGAATGTCCCTCCCCCGCGCCGAGCAGCCGCACCACCGGCGGGCGCAGGTCGCGCGCGCGCTCGACGGTGGTGACCAGGACCGCGCCGCCCCAGTCGGCCACCGGGCAGCAGTCGAGCGCGTGCAGGGGCGAGGCGATCATCGCCGAGCCCAGCACCTTGTCGACGGTGAGCGGATCCTTGCGCGGGGCGTGCGGCTGGCGCATCGCATGCTGGCGAGCGGCGACGGCCACCGCGGCGAGATCCTCGGGGCGACCGCCGAAGCGGTGCATCCAGCGTTGCGCCACCAGCGCGTACTTGCCGGGCACGGTCAGCCCGAACGGATCTTCCCAGTCGTCCGTCCACGGCCGCGCGGCTCGCATCGCCTGGATCTTGTCGCCCTTGAACTTCGCGCCGCGGCTGTCGCTCTCGCAGACCAGGACGGTGTGCGCGTCGCCGGCGGCGATGGCGCGTGCGGCGTACAGCACCCCCATCCCCGGCGAGGCGCCTGCGGCCTGGATCGCCATGTTGACCCGGGCCGGGATATTGAGCGCCTCGGCCACGAGGGTACTGAACATGAAGTGCGGGTCTCCCGCCGGGCTGGCGGTGATGACCCCGTCGACTTCGCGCGGGCTCACCCCCGCATCGGCCATCGCGGCCAACCCCGCTTCGACCGCGAGATCCTGGGCGGTGCGTACCTGCGTGGTGGAGATGGCCGCTTCGCCGACCCCGGCGATGGCGATCCGTCCGTACATCGACTGCGTCATGGTTGGGTGGGGTCCTGTACGAATGAGGAGGGTGAAGGAAACCGATGCGCGAGGCGCGCGCTCAGCGCCCGCCGCGCTCGGCGACGGCGGCTGAGCGACCCAGCGTCAGGGTGAAGCCCGGCCGGCTGATATGGACGGTGCTGCGCCCGGCGCGCCGCGACAGGGTGTCGAGGATATCGATGAGTGCATCGCCCCCGGTGTCGATCTCGTGGATCGGTCGTGACTCGGCGCGCATCCGGGCGATGTCCTCGCGCCGGAGGAGATGACGGAACAGGACCTCTTCCTCGGGAAGGTCCACCGCGTCCAGATCGCGCCGGATCTCGGCCTCCGAGCGCTGCTCGGTGACGATCGCAGCGAGTTCGCGGGCCCGCGGTCGATCGAGGATGCGTGCGCGCACGCCGGCGTCCATCAGCTGCTCGACGTCGCCGCCGAAGTGGCCGAGCGCGTAGCGGATCGTCTGGTCGGTCACCTGTGCATAGCGATCGCCGGTCATCACGTTCACGGCCGCCTGGGTGCCGACGAACTGCGACAGCGGCGTGACCATGATCGGGAAACCGAACTCCTCGCGCACCCGGACGGTCTCCTCGAGCGCGGCAGGCAGTCGATCCTCGGCACCGACCTCGCGCAGCTGGTTGCGCAGGTTGGAGATCATGCCGCCGGGCACCTGGTGGACGTATTGCGCGTAGTCGTAGGCGGCAGGCTGGCCGATCGGGAAGCCCTCCCGTTCGGCGATCTTCCGGAAGTGGGCCTCCACCGGCTGCAGCAAGGCCTCGTCCACGGGCGTCGCATAGCCCATCGCCCGCAGGTTGGCCGCGACGTTGAACACCGAGGGCAGCGACGCGTCGTCGGCCAGCGGCGGGATCGCGGTGTTGACGATGCGGATGCCCCGGCGCACGGCCTCGAGCACGCACAGCGGCCCGAGTCCGGTCAGGCAGTGGGTGTGGATCTCGAGGGGAATGTCGCCCGCGGCCTCCCTCATCAGGGGCACCAGCTCCGCGGTGCGCTCCGGCGTGAGCAGCCCGCCGGGATCCTTCAGGCAGATGCGCCACGGCGCGAGCGCGGCGGCCGCCCGGGTCCGCGACGCGTAGTAGGCGTTGTCGTGCCGCGGGGAGATCGAGTAGGTGACGTTGATGATCGGGCGCACCCCGGCCGCTGCCGCCGCTCCGGCCCGGCGCTTCCAGACCGCCGGGTCGTTCCACGAATCCGAGACGCGCACCTCGCCGATGCCGGCTCGCGCCATCACGCGCCAGAACAGCTCGACCATCGATTGCTGGTCGGTGCCGAACAGGTTCAGCCCACCGGCGTTGATCCGCAGGGGCGTGCGCCCCCCGCGTTCGCGCAGCAGCCGCACGCGCTCGATCGGATCCTCGCGCAGGTCGCGCACGCACTTGCCGATGAACGATGGCGCGAGCACTTCGATCGCGCCAAACCCTGCGCGATCGAGCGCGTCGATCACCGGCAGCATCATGCCGGTGGTCATGTGCTCGGCCCAGAGGCTCTGCTGCCCGTCGCGAAGCGTCACGTCGACGAATTCGATCCGTTCCATCCCGTTCTCCATCCGCCGTATCCCGGCGAGGCGACATGCTCAGGCCGAGGTCGCCGTCCCACCGGATGCCATCTCCTCGATCATCCGCGCGACGAGCGCGGTATTCACCCGCCCCGCCGCGAAGTCCGCGTGCGCCATTGCAAAGCGCAGGAAAGGCAGCGTCGTGCCGATACCCTCGATGTGGAAGCGCGCCAGGGCGCTGCGCATGCGCAGCAGGGCCTCGTCCCGATCGCGGCCGTAGACGATCAGCTTGGCGATCATCGAGTCGTAGTGGATCGGTACCCCATAGCCCTCGTGGCAGTGGGTGTCGATCCGGATGTTCGGGCCGGTGGGCGGTTGCCAGCGCGTGATGCGCCCCGGACTGGGCCGGAAGCCCTCGGCAGGGACCTCGGCATTGATCCGGCATTCGATGGCGTGTCCGCGCAGCAGGATGTCGTCCTGCCCGTAGCGGAGGCGCTCGCCTGCGGCCACGCGCAGCTGCTCCTGCACGAGATCGATGCCGGAGACGCACTCGCTCACCGGATGCTCGACCTGGATGCGGGTGTTCATCTCCAGGAAGAAGTACTCGCCGGTATCGCCGTCGACGATGAACTCGACGGTGCCGGCATTGCGATAGGCGAGCCTGCGCGCGAGCGTGACCGCGGACTCGCGCAGTGCGCGTCGCGTGGTGTCGGGCAGTGCAGGGGCGGGCGACTCCTCGACCACCTTCTGGTGGCGCCGCTGCAGCGAGCAGTCGCGCTCGCCCAGGTGTACCAGCGCGCCGTGCGCGTCGCCCAGCACCTGCACTTCGACGTGGCGGGCATTGCCGATGAACCGTTCCAGATACAGGGTGTCATCGCCGAAGGCGTTGCGTGCCTCGGCCGAGGCGGCCGCGAACTGCCGACCCATGTCCGCGGCGTCGGCAACCACCTTCATGCCGCGCCCGCCGCCGCCGGCAGCGGCCTTGAGCAGGACGGGATAGCCGATCGCATCGGCGATGCGTGTCGCGGCCTCGGCATCGGCGACCTTCTCCGAGCCAGGCAGCATCGGGACGCCCGCCTCGCGCGCGAGCGCCCGTGCCTGCAGCTTGTTGCCCATGCGCAGGATCTGCTCGGGTGTCGGACCGATGAAGGTGACGCCTTCGGCCGCACAGGCGGCCGCGAGCGACTCGGATTCGGAGAGGAACCCGTATCCGGGGTGCAGCGCATCGCACCCGGTGCCGGTCGCGGCGGCCAGCAGCGCATCGACCCGGAGGTAGCTCAGCGCCGAGGCGGCCGGACCGATGCAGACCGTACGATCGGCCATTCGCGCCGCCAGACTGTCGCGGTCAACCTCCGAGGCAGCCAGCACGGTCTCCAGGCCAAGGGCCTGGCAGGCATGGATCACGCGAACCGCGATCTCGCCGCGATTGGCGACCAGGACCCGGCGAATCACGCGGGCCGGACCCTGAAGAGAACCTGTCCGTATTCGACCAGCGAGGCGTCCTGCGCACAGACCTGCGCGATGGTGCCGCTGACACCGGCGTGCACCGCGTTGAACATCTTCATCGCTTCGACGAGGCAGACGGTCGCGTCCGGATCGACGCGTGCGCCGACCGTCACATAGGGGGCCGCGCCCGGCTCGGGCTGCGAATAGAAGCGCCCGATCATCGGCGAGACGATGTCGACCAGCCCGGGTTCGGGCGCGGGTTCGACCGCGCTGCCCGCGGCAGGGGCGGAGGCGGGCGCAGCCACCGGTGCGGCAGCGGCGGGTGTCGGCGCGGTTGCAGCGGCCAGCGCAGGGCTGGGGGCGGGAGCCGCCGCGACGACGCCCGGAAGAACGACCCCGTCGCGGGCAACCGTGACCCGCAGGTCGCCGAGTTCGAGTTGCAGGTAGTCGAAGCTCGAGTGCTCGAGCGTCTCGATGATGCGACCGATCCGTCGCACTTCGTCGTCGGTCAGGGGGATCTCGGGTTTGCTCATGACCGGGTCATCTCCTGCAGGCAGTCGGTCGATCGTTGCGGCCCCGCGAGGTACTGCATGCGATCGGGGCCGGAGGCTGCGCCACGCGGCGGCGCGCAAGCCGGTGCGATGGGGTCACCGGCGCAACACGGCGCCGCCGGCGGCACGCTCCGGGACCTCGAGTTCCGCGCACCCGGGCGCGATGCCCAGGGGCGCACCCGTGGCCGCCCGGATCTCGTCCACGCCATGGCCGGGCGCGAGGGCGCGCAGCACGAACCCCGCAGGGGTCACGTCGACCACCGCGAGATCGGTGTACACGCGCTTGACGCAGGCGCGCGCGGTGAGCGGCGCCGTGCAGCGCTCGACGAGCTTCGGCGCGCCCTTGTTGGTGAGATGGGTCATCGCGACGTAGACGTTGCGCGCGCCCACCGCGAGATCCATCGCGCCCCCGACGCCGGGCATGGCCTCGCCAGGTACGCGCCAGTTGGCGAAGTCGCCGTTCGCGGCGACTTCGATGCCGCCGAGGATCGCGTGGGTGAGGTGTCCCCCGCGCATCATCGTGAACGACACCTGCTGGTCGAAGATCGAGGCGCCGGGCATCAGGGTGCAGAAGCCCTTGCCGGCGCTGATGAGGTCGAGGTCGACCTCGCCGGCCGCGGGGGGTGGCCCCACGCCGAGGATGCCGTTCTCGCTGTGGAGGAAGACCTCGCGCGTGCGGTCGAGGTGGCTCGCCACCAGCACCGGCATGCCGACGCCGAGGTTCACGTAGGCGCCCTCGGGCAGGTCGCGCGCGATGCACCAGGCGATGCCCTCGCGGGTGAGGCTCATGCGCCCTCCTTCGGGACTTCGAGCAGCTTCGGGTGCCGGTCGACCTCGACCACGTGGTCGACGAAGATGCCGGGCGTGTGCACCTGCTCGGGCGGTATCCCGCCGACCTCGACCATCCGGTCGACCTCGGCGATGACGACTTCGCCCGCCGTCGCCATCACCATGTTGAAGTTGCGCATCGTGCCGCGGTACATCAGGTTGCCGAGGCGATCGCCGAGGTGCCCCTTGAGGAACACGAAGTCCGCGCGCAGCGGCGTCTCGAACAGGTACTCTCGACCGTCGATCGTCCGCACCTCCTTGCCTGCGGCCAGTTCGGTGCCCGCGCCGACCGGGGGTGTAGAAGCCGCCCAGTCCGGTTCCCGCCGCGCGGATGCGCTCGACCAGGGTGCCCTGGGGCACGAGTTCGAGTTCGATCTCGCCCTTGAGATAACGATCACGGAACTGCGCGGCCGAAGGCGCGGGGAACGAGGCGACGAGCTTGCGCACCAGGCCGTCGCCGAACAGTGCGCCCAGCGCGAACGGACCGGTCCCCGCGCCGTTGCTCACGATGGTGAGGTTGCGGGCGCCCCGCTCGCGCAACGCCTCGATCAGCCGCGCCGGCATGCCGGCGTTGCCGAAGCCGCCGAACATGAGTGTCGCGCCATCGAAAACCCTGCCAACCGCTTCACGACAGTCGGCCACACGCTTGTCGACCACGCTGGCCTCCTCCGTGCCCGTGTTGATCGTGCTGCGGATGCGACCGGGCTTCGTCCACCCGGTCCTCGTGACTTGACATGTCGCATGCACGCCGTGAAATACTACACCCGTCATGTGAGACACGACCAGAGCAGGTCGAGCCGCCGCGCAGTCTCCTGCTGGCCGGCTGCAGACTCGCCACGCGGGAGACAGAACACGATGTCGAGCAGCACGATCGAGGAGCCGCGCATGCCGGGCCGCGTTTGCGCGGGATCAGTCCGGGCCAGCGCCCGCCGGCGTGCCGCCGCGGTGCTGGCGCTTGCGGCATGGCCGGTGTCCGCTGCGCTCGCGCAGCCCGCAGCCTATCCCTCCAAGCCGGTCACGCTGGTGCTGCCCTTCGGCGCAGGCGGGCTGATCGACATCCAGGGCCGGCTGATCGCCGCCGGACTCTCCGCGCGGTTCGGGCAAGCCTTCGTGGCGCGCAACATGCCCGGGGCCACTGGCGCGATCGCCACCGAATACGTCGCGAGGGCGGCACCGGACGGCTATACCCTGCTGTTCGCCTCCTCGGCGCAGACCACCAGCGTGCCGCTGGTCGACAAGGTGAACTATCGGCTGGAGGACCTCGTCCCGGTCAGTGCCTCGAGCCGCAGTTCGCTGATCCTCGCGATCAACGCGCAGGTACCGGCGCGCAACCTCCAGGAATTCATCGACTACGCGCGCGGCAATCCCGGCAAGCTCAACTACGGGTCCTCCGGCGAGGCCTCGGTCTCGCACCTGACCGGCGCGCTCTTCGGGGCTCGCGCCGGCCTCAAGCTCACGCATGTGCCCTACAAGGGCGGCGGCCAGGCGGTGACCGATCTCATGGGCGGGCAGATCCCGATGCTGTTCGGCAACTCGGGCGAGATCCTGGCCAATGCAAAGAACGAACGCATCCGGATCCTCGCCGTTTCCACCGCGAAGCGGCTTCGCCAGTTGCCGTCGGTGCCGACGGTCGGCGAAGTGCTGCCCAACTTCGAGGTGACGGCCTGGCAGGGCACGCTCGCGCCCGCCAGGACACCCCGGCCGATCGTCGATGCGTTGTCCTCGGCGCTGCAGGCGCTATCGAAGGACCCGGCCATCATCGAGCGCATGGAGCAGTTCGGCGTCGAGGCCATCGTCACCACGCCCGAGCAGATGGCCGCGATGATCAAGGCCGAGCTTCCGGTGTACGCGGAGGCGGTGAAGGCGGCGGGTCTGGGCCGGGCCTCTCCCTGAGGATCCCGGTCTCGAGGGCACCCCTGCCCGCGCAGCCCCGGCCGGCGCGGGCACCAGGGGCCTTCGGGGTCGGACACATCGACGTGACCGGGATGACGGAGGTGGCGATGCCGGGTCCAACACGAAGCGGGTGCGCGATGGCGGTGGTCGGCCTGGTGGCATGGGCATCGGCGGTCGACCCGCTGCGCGCCCAGCCTGCCGCGGCATGGCCGGCCAAGCCAGTGACGGTGGTCATCCCCTACGCGCCAGGCGGCACCACGGATATCCAGGCGCGGCTCGTGGCGGCCGGACTGTCCTCCCGGCTGGGGCAGTCGTTCGTGCCTCGCAACATGCCCGGTGCCACCGGCGCGATCGCCACCGAATTCGTGACCCGGGCGAACGCCGACGGCTACACCCTGCTGTTCGCCTCCTCGGCCCAGACGACCAGCGTGCCGATGACCGACAAGGTGGGTTATCGGGTCGAGGACCTCGCTCCGGTGAGCGTGTTCGGACGGGGTGCGATGGTGCTGGCGATCCACGCCCAGGTGCCGGCGCGCGGATTGCGCGAGTTCATCGACTACGCGCGGTCGACGAAGGGGCGCCTCAACTACGCATCGCCGGGCGAGGGTTCGGTCGGCCATCTGGTGGCGGCGCTGTTCCTTGCCCGCGCCGGCATCGAGATGGTGCACGTCCCCTACAAGGGGGGTGGTCCCGCGATGGCCGACCTCATCGGCGGCCAGGTGCCGATGCTGTTCGGCAACTCCGGCGAAGTGATGACGCAGGCCAAGAACGAACGCATCCGCATCCTGGCGGTCTCCACCGCGCAGCGGCTCAGGAGCGCGCCGAACATCCCGACCGTGGCCGAGGTGCTGCCCGGCTTCGAGATGACCGCCTGGCAGGGCATGATGGCCCCGGTCAGGACGCCGCGAGCGATCGTGGACGCCCTCTCGACGGCCATCCAGGCGATCGCCCGCGAACCCGCGATCGTCGAGCGCCTGGAGCAACTCGGCATCGAGCCGATGGGCACCACGCCCGAGCAGATGGCCACGATCATCCGGGCCGAGAACCCGGTGTACGCGGAGGCGATCCGCGCGGCCGGGCTCGCGCGATGAGCCCTGCGGTGTCCGCGGGTGTCCGACGCTCCGGACCGATCGCCGCGGGGTATCGGATCGGGATGACGGCGCCCGTGATGCTGGCGGTGACGCTGGCGGCCGCTGGCGGGTCGGCGCTCGCGGGCTGGCCCGATCGCCCGCTGCGGATCGTGGTGCCCTTTCCCGCAGGTGGCAGCACCGATGCGGTCGCCCGCCTGAGCGCCGAGTGGATGGCGCGCAGTCTCGGGCAGCCGGTGACCGTGGAGAACCGGACGGGGGCAAGTGGCACGATCGCCGCCGAGTTCGTCGCGCAGGCGGCACCCGACGGGCACACGCTGTTCATGGCCTCGCTCGCCCAGTTGTCCATCGTCCCGCAGATGGGCAAGGTGCGATACGACCCGTTTCGCAGCTTCGCGCCGGTGACGGTGGTCTCGCGCAGCTACTTCGCGCTGGGCGTCCACCCCAGCCTGCCGGCCCGCGACGTGAAGCAGCTGGTGGCGCTGGCCCGCGCCCGCCCGGGGGAACTGGCCTACGGCTCCTCGGGCAACGGGTCGGCCGCCCACCTCACGATGGCGCTGTTCCTGCAGCGCGCGGGCATCACGATGACGCACATTCCCTACAAGGGCGTGGCCCCGGCAATCGCCGACCTGGTGGGCGGGCATGTGCCGATGGTGTTCGGCAGCGTCTCCGAGGTCCTGCGCTACTACAAGGCGGGCAAGCTGCGGGTGCTGGGCGTGTCGAGCGAGCGCCGCCTGTCGCAGATGCCTGAAGTGCCGACCGTGGCCGAGCAGGGGTACCCCGGCTACGTGGTCACGACCTGGAACGGCCTCGTCGCGCCCGCCGCGACCCCCGAAAACCTCCTCGCGGCGCTGGGCGGCGCGCTGCGCCCGGCCTGTCGCGACAGCGGTTTCGCCGGCCGGCTCGCCGCCATGGATGCGGAACCCTGGTGCAGTTCGCCCGCCGAGTTCACCGAGATGCTCAAGGCCGACTGGGCCCGCTGGGGGGATGCAGTCCGGCACTCGGGGGCCCGGCTCGAGTGAGCCGCGCCTGCGGCTGGAAGCGGGTGCGGCGGTTGATATGGCGGCGGCGGGGGGGCACTATAGCGCCCGCAGTCTGGAAGATTCCCTCTGGCAACGCGCGCGCCCTAGTCAACACAAGGCTTTGGGCGTGAGCGGGCGCTTACTTGTAGACATCGGGCAGCGCTTTGCCAGCCGTCGGTGCCTGTCGCCGACGTATCGGTGGCCTGCAGCATCGCCCGACGGACTGCGCCTGGAAGAGAGTCCACCATGAACGTCGTCATCCTTGCTGCCGGCCAGGGCAAGCGCATGCGCTCCGCGCTGCCCAAGGTGCTGCACCCGCTCGGCGGGCAGCCGCTGCTGGCCCATGTCATTGCGGCCGCGCGGTCGCTTGCGCCCGCGCGGATCTGCGTGGTGTACGGACACGGCGGCGACGCGGTGCCGCAGGCATTCGCCGGCCAGGGACTGGCGTTCGCGCGACAGGCCGAACAGCTGGGCACCGCCCACGCGGTCCAGCAGGCGCTGCCCCACCTCGACCGGGCGCAGCCGGTGCTCGTGCTGTACGGCGATGTTCCGCTGACCCGCCCCTCCACCCTGGAGCGCATGCGGCTGACCGACGAGCGGCAGGTGAAGCTGCTCACCGTGGAGCTGGCCGACCCGACCGGCTACGGGCGCGTGCTGCGCAACACCCGCGGCGCGGTGACCGGCGTGGTCGAGCACAAGGATGCGAACGAGCGCCAGCGCGCGATCAGCGAGGTCAACACCGGCATCCTCTGCGTGCCCGGGCCGCTGCTCGGCCCCTGGCTGGCGGATATCGACAACGACAACGCGCAGGGCGAGTACTACCTGCCCGACGTGATCCGCCTCGCGGTCGCCGACCGCGTGCCGGTGCTCACCGAGCGCCCCGACGAGATCTGGGAAACCCTCGGCGTGAACGACAAGGCGCAGCTCGCGCAGCTCGAGCGTGTCCACCAGTTCGAGCAGGCCCGCGCCCTGCTGGCAGCCGGAGTCACCCTGTCCGACCCCTCGCGGATCGACATTCGCGGCGCGCTGTCCTGCGGCAGCGACGTGTCCATCGATGTCGGCTGCGTGTTCGAAGGCAGCGTCAAGCTCGCCGACGGCGTGAGCGTCGGCCCGCACTGCGTGATCCGCGACACCACGCTCGGGGCCGGCACGCGCGTGGAGGCGTTCAGCCATCTGGACGGCGCCAGCGTCGGCGCGCGCGCGCGCATCGGCCCGTATGCGCGGCTGCGTCCCGAGGCCGCGCTGGCCGACGAGGTCCACATCGGCAACTTCGTCGAGGTGAAGGCCAGCACCCTCGGACTGCGCAGCAAGGCCAACCACCTCGCCTACGTCGGCGACTCGACGGTGGGCCGTGACGTCAACATCGGCGCGGGGACGATCACCTGCAACTACGATGGCGCGAACAAGCACCGCACCGAGATCGGCGACGAGGTGCACATCGGCTCCGATGTGCAGCTGGTGGCACCGGTGAAGGTCGGTCGGGGCTCCACCGTCGGCGCCGGCACCACCGTCTGGCAGGACGTGCCCGAGGGCGGGCTGGTGCTCAACCCGAAGCAGCAGCAGCACCGGACCGGCTGGCAGCGGCCGAAGAAGAAGGCGCGCTGATCATGTGCGGAATCGTGGGGGCGGTCGCCTCGCGCAACATCGTGCCCGTGCTCGTGGAAGGCCTGCGGCGCCTCGAGTACCGCGGCTACGACTCCTGTGGCGTCGCGGTCCAGCGCAACGGGGCGCTCGCGCGCACCCGCAGCACCCAGCGCGTGGCCGAGCTGGCCGCGCAGATCGGCGAGCAGTCGCTCGCTGGCGAGACCGGCATCTCCCATACCCGCTGGGCTACGCACGGCGTGCCCAGCACCGCCAACGCGCACCCGCACTTCTCCCGCGAGGAGATCGCGGTGGTGCACAACGGCATCATCGAGAACCACGAGGCCCTGCGCGAAGAACTGAAGGCGGCGGGCTATGCCTTCGAATCCCAGACCGATACCGAGGTCATCGCGCACCTGATCCACAGCCTCTACCGCGGCGATCTGCTCGCCGCGGTGCGCTCGGCGGTCGGACGCTTCCAGGGCGCCTACGCGATCGCGGTGTTCGCACGCGCCGAGCCGCACCGCCTGTGCGGCGCACGCCAGGGCTCGCCCCTGGTGGTGGGTGTGGGTCGCACCCCCGAGGGCGCGTCGGCACCCGAGCACTTTCTCGCCAGCGACGCGATGGCGCTCGCGGGCACCACCGATCGCATCGTCTACCTCGAGGAGGGCGATGTCGTCGACCTCACCCGCGAGGGCTGGACGGTCTACGACCGCGACGGGCGCGT
>CAIKXV010000232.1 GCA_903831455.1 uncultured Pseudomonadota bacterium
GCCTTCGACCGCGTGCTGGAGCTGTTCCATCGCCACCAGGTGGTGTTCTTTCGCGACCAGCGGATCACCCCGCAGCAACTGGTGGCGTTCAGTGCCCGCTTCGGCGAACTCGACGTGCACCACATGACCGAGCACGTGTTCCCGGACCTGCCGTGGGTGCGCGTGCTGTCCAACGCGAAACGCGACGGTCGCACCGTCGGCATCACCCGCGGCGGCATGCACTGGCACTCGGACCTCTCCTACAAGCCGCAGACCGCACTGGCCACGCTCCTCTACGGGCTGGAGTGTCCGCCCGAGGGCGCCGATACGCAGTTCACGAGCATGAGCGCGGCATGGCGCGCACTGCCGGAGTCGCTGCGCGAGCGTCTCGCGGGCCTGCGGGCGGTGCACGATCGCAACTTCCGCTACGCGCAGCTCTACCCGAACCGGCCCCCGCTCACGGCCGAGCAGGTGGCGAAGGTGCCGCCCTCGGAGCATCCGCTGGTGGTGCGCCATCCGGCCACCGGCGAGCCCGCGCTGTTCGTCGCACGCGACGTGGTCTCGCATCTGGTCGGCGTCGACGCGGCCGAGGGCCGCGCGCTGATCGACGAACTCGAAGCCTTCGCCACCCGTCCCGGGCAGGTGTACTCGCACCGCTGGCAGGCGGGCGACGTGCTGGTGTGGGACAACCGCTGCACGCTGCACCGCGCGACGCCGTTCGCCTTCGACGAGTACACCCGCACGATGTATCGCACGCAGGTACGCGGCGCCGCTCCCGAGGCGGCGTGGCCCGAGGCTGCGTGATCGCTCGCGCGGGCGACCGCTCGCGGCACGCCCGTCGCCTTCGCTGGCCCGCTGCCCACCCCCTGTTCACTCTCGACCCGACGCTTCCAACCCCGCCCGATCTGTCACCCGCCCACACCGGCCTTCATTCGAACGGAGCCCCCGTGATCACGAACCCGCCGCAGCTTGCACTTCGCCCGACATCGCCGTCCCCGATCCTTCGCGCAGGCGCCGGCCTGCTCGCGGCCGCCGTCGTGGCGGCGCCCGCGCTGGCACAGCCGGCGAAGGACTTTCCGACCAAGCCCATCCGGATGATCGTTCCGTTCCCGCCGGGCGGCTCGTCGGACATCATCGCCCGGGTCACCGGCCAGAAGCTGACCGAGGCCTGGGGGCAGCCGGTCACCGTGGACAGCCGTCCGGGGGCAGGGGGCAGCCTGGGCGCGGAGATCGCCGCTCGCACGCCGCCCGACGGCTACACCCTGCTGGTGGGCAACGCGGCCCCGATCTCGTCGAACCCGCTGCTGATCAAGGTGCAGTACGACTCGCTGCGCGACTTCGCGCCGATCACGCTCGTGGCGCGCGCGCCGCAGCTGGTCATCGTCCATCCCTCGCTGCCGGTGCGCAACGTGAAGGAGCTGATCAGCTTCGTGCGCGCGCAGAAGGGCAAGATCGACTACGGCACCTCGGGCGTCGGGACGATCGCGCACCTGTCCACCGAGATGTTCAAGAACATGACCGGCGTGGAGATGACCCACATCACCTACAAGGGCATGGCGCTGGTCGTCAACGCGCTGGCGGCGGGCGAGATCCCGATCGTCTTCTCCGACATGGCCCCGGGCATGGTGCAGCTGAAGGCCGGCAAGGTGCGCGCGATCGCCACCACCGGGCTGCAGCGCAGTTCGCTGCTGCCCGATCTCCCGGCCGTGTCCGAGACGCTGCCGGGCTTCAACCTGGTGAACTGGTGGGGACTGTTCGCGCCGGCCAAGACCCCGGCCCCGATCGTCTCGCGCATCAGCGAGACGGTGGTGAAGGGCCTGCAGACGCCCGACGTGCGCGAGCGCTTCGCCGGACTGGGGGTGGAAGTCGCCACCTCGACGCCCGAGGAAATGCTCAACATGGTCAAGACCGAGATGTCGTCCTTCGGCGCGCTGATCAAGGCACAGAAGATCCGGTCGGAGTGATACGTCCGGAGCGGCCCGGGCGCCGCAGCGGCTGCGCCGACGCCGAGCGTGACCGCAAGCCCTGGCCGCGCGGCGCGCGGATCCGCACGCAGTCGTTCGGGCGGGTGCGGTGCGGCGGGTGAGGGTCAGGGCGTTGCGGGATCGCGTGCGTCGGGCGCGGGCCGAGGCGGCGTCGGTCCGCGAGGTCGGCCGGGCAGGGCCGAGCGTCGCTGCGCCCCGGCGGCTGACGGCGCTACCGGGCAGCGTGCCCGGCCCTGCATCCGGGGCGCGTCACTCGGGCTTGATGCCGGCCTCCTTCACCACCTTCTGCCAGCGCGCGAGGTCCTCGCGGACGTAGGCGGCGAACTGCGCGGGCGTGGTGGGCGCGGGATCGTTGGCGATGGTGGCCAGCCGCTCGCGGGTGGCCGGCAGCGCCAGCACCTTGTGCAGGGCGCCGTTGAGGCGGTCGATCACGGCCGCGGGCGTGGCCGCGGGCGCCAGCACGCCGGTGACATTGGTGATGTCGTAGCCGGGCACGCCCGCCTCGGCCGCGGTCGGAACGTCGGGCAGCGAGGAGACCCTGCGACTCGAGGCGACCGCCAGCGCGCGCGTCTTGCCGGCCTTGAGGTTGGGCAGCGCGGTGGTGAGCTGGTCGAACAGCAGGTCGACCTGACCGCCGACGAGCGCGATGTTGGCGGGGGCCACCCCCTGGTACGGGATGTGGTTGAACTTCGTGCCGGTGATCGACTGGAACAGTTCGCCGACGAGGTGGCCCGAGCCCCCCGAGCCCATCAGCAGCAGGCCGGGCTTCTTCTTCGCGAGCGCGACCAGTTCCTTCACGCTCCTGGCCGGCACCGAGGGGTGCACCACCAGCACGAAGGGCGTGGTGCCCACCATCGACACCGGTGCGAAGTCGCGCACCGGGTCGTAGGGCGCCTTCGGGTTGAGCGCGGGCGCGACCGAGAAGGTGCTGTTGCTGCCCATCAGTAGCGTGTAGCCATCGGGGGCTGCACGCGCCACGTGTTCCGCGCCGACCATGCCGGCCGCGCCGCCGCGGTTCTCGACGATGACCGACTGGCCGAGCTGTTCGGCGAGGCCGGGCTGGATCACCCGTGCGGTGATGTCGACCGTGCCGCCGGGCGGGAAGGGCACGACCAGGCGCAGCGGCTTGATCGGCCAGGCCTGGGCGTTCGCGCAGGCGGGGAGCCCGCCGGCGAGCGCGGCCAGCGCGCACAGCGCAGGCATCACGGCCAGCGCTGCGGCGGGGGAGCCGAAGGCAGCCGGCGATGGGGCAGGGACGGTGGGCGCGCGGTGCGCCGACGCGGCGGGAGGGCGGTTCATGGAATTACTCCGATCAGTAGCCGATGCGGTCGAGGAAGCGGGCGAGCACCGGGTTGAACGCTGCCGGCTGCTCGAAGTTGGGCATGTGCGCGGCGTTGGCGAACACCTGCCACTCGGCGCCGGGGATGGTGCGCGACATGTACTCCATCTGCTCGAAGATCTCGCGCTCCTCCGCCTCGCCGGCAGTCAGCAGCGTGGGCACCGCGATGCGGCCCACCTGTTCGGTGTGGTGTACCTGCGCGAGCAGCGCCTCCTCTTCGGCCTCGCGCACGTGGAGCGGGGTCTTGAGGTACTCGGCCACCGCCCACGCCTTCACCTCGGCGGGCATGCTGGCGTGCAGCTGCTTGTCGACCAGCCCGCGTACCACGGCCTCCCAGCCGCGCTCGCGCACCGCGCGATGGAAGCCCGCCACGTCCCGCCCGCGGCGCGAGCAGGGCGCGCCGATCAGCACCAGCCCGGCCAGCGTGTGCGGGTGGGCGAGTGCATAGAGCTGCGCGACGATGCCGCCGACCGAGCAGCCCACCAGCACGAAGCGATCGAGATACAGCTTGCGCACGATCTCGAGGTAGTCGTCGAGGAAGGCGGAGATCCGGTATTCGCCCTCGGGCTTGGCCGAGTCGCCGTGCCCGCGCAGGTCGAAGGCGATCACCCGGTAGCGGTCCGAGAAGGCTTCCAGCTGCGGGCGGTAGAACTGCGCGCTGGCCGGCGTGGAGTGGAAGCAGAGCAACGGCTTGCCTTGGCCCGCTTCCAGGTAGTGGAGGCGATGGCCGCGGACGTCGAGGTAGGGCATCGGGGAGACGGGAACCGGCGACAAGGAGGTTGGAGAATATCCGCTTGTGATCACGACTTGCATCCTGACCGTCGGGTATCGGGCACAGGGTTCGCCCCGACGATGGTGCGGCGGAGATCGGTTGGCCGCCGTGCCCGCTGCGGGGGTGCGAGTCCGGCCATGCGGGGTGCCACGCATCGCGATACCCGAGCCGATTCAGCGCTGCAGCGGGCTCTTCCATGGCGGCAGGAGCCGCTCCGACGGTGCGATCCTGTTCGCCGGGCGCGCTCCGGTCCGTGTTCGTCCGGACGCTGGGCCCCGGTTCCCTGACCTCTCTTCGGGATGGTTTCCATGACAATGCAAATGCATTACCATTTGAGGCCACCTTCAACCGTTGCGGCTCAAATGACTGCCAGGCTCGAAGCCGAGTCCACCCTGACCGATCGTTACCAGACGACGGTGCCGGAAACCGTTCGGCGCGCCCTGCGCCTGGGCAAGCGCGACCGTATTCGCTACACCATCCGTCCCGATGGCGAAGTGGTGTTGAGCCGGGTGCCAGGCCCCGCGGAGGAGGATCCGGTGATGGGGCAGTTCCTCGACTTCCTTGCGCGTGATGTCGCCCTGCATCCCGAGCGTGTCGAGGCGCTCGACCCCGTGTTTGTCGATCGGCTGCGCGACCTGGTCGGCGACATCGATATCGACCTCGAGGCCCCGCTGCCGGCGCACGACGAGTGACCCCTGCGGGTACAGGGCCGGTGGTGATCAACGGCTGGACGCTGTTCGTGCATCCGCTGTTCGTCGCGCAGGTCTCGGAACTGATCGCGCAGGTCGAGGAACTGCGGAAGCGCTGGCCCGACGACTATCGCGATCGGCGAGCGAGTCGGCGATTGGCGGCGATCTCGAAGCTTGCATTCGATGTCATCCCCCGGGATCCGGCGAGCGCCCAATGGCGCCTCGGCGGATCGCTCGGCGAACTGCACACGCACTGGCGGCGTGCGAGGTTCTTCCAGCAGTACCGCTTGTTCTTTCGATTCCACACCGCTAGCCGGACGATCATCTACGCGTGGGTCAACGACGAGCGTACGCTGCGGGCCTTCGAGTCCCCCGACGATGCCTATCGTGTGTTCGCGCGCATGCTCGATCGCGGCCATCCTGCGGGCGACTGGGATGCCCTGCTGCGCGAGAGTTCGACCGACGCGAAAGCGCTGGGGCTGCGGGCTGCAGGTCTCGTCAAGGGTTCAGGCGACTGACCGCGCGCGCGTGCCGGGGGCAAGTCTTCTTCAGCGAGGCAGGCCCAGGGCGCGCTCGACGGTGTCGCGCATCCGCGAGCAGGCGTCCCGCTCGTTCGTGAAGGTGTAGGGAATCGGCAGCACGACGCCCAGCACGCCGAGTGTTCGGCTCACGTCGGCGAGGCCGACTCCGATCGGCTGGCGCAGGGCCGGGTCCCAGATGGCCAGATCGACGATGTAGCCGCTGGTCTGCTCGAAGTGCCCAAGGCAGCCACCTCCACCGATGGCCACGAAACAGCCGAGCGCGTCGGTACGAGAGCCGGGGGAATCCCGGGCCTGCAGCAGCACCAGGTGGCCTACGCCCAGCTGCCGCAGCCGGTCGCGAACCGCGGGGCGCGCCAGCAGCGTCGCGATGGCCTCGGTGTCGCGCGGCGCCGCTCCCGGGTCGAGCCACGGGAACAGGGCATCGCGAAGCGCGCTCGCAGGCTGCGCGTCGCCCAGCCCGGTGGCCGGGGTGAGCGCAGGGGCGAGGCATCGCGCCACGCGGGTTTCGATGCCGTCGTCGCGGGCGAGTCCCGCGTCGAGTCTCAGCACGACCGTGCCGACCGTCGGCTTCCCGCCATCGGCAGGCGATGGCGCGGCGTCCGCGCGGTGGGCTGCCGTGGTCGGGGAGGGGAGTGGTGCCGAGGCACGCGGACTCGCGCCGGAGAGCGGATCCGGATCTCGCCCCGGTTCGCTCCGCTTCGCGACCGCATCGCGCAGCGGCCCCAACGCGGGGTGCGTGTGGACCGATGCGACGACCGCAGCCATCGCGCTTCGCAGCAGCGCCTGGTCCACGGCACCCTGTCGCATCAGGACGGGCCCGTGGGCGCCGATGCCGACCATTCCCTCGGCGCTCCACTGCCCGAGCCTCGCCCCCGAGGGGGAGTACAGGTCGAAGCCCAGTTGGAGGCGCTGGTGCAGCAGCCAGACCACGGAGTGCTGGGGCATCTCCATCGACATCATCGTGACCGCAGGCACGATGATCGCGTCGACCTCGGGCTCATCGCGGCTGTCCGCCGGCAGCCGGTCGAGTTCGATGACCCGCTCGAAGCTCGCCGAAAGCGCCTGGCGCAGGGCGCCGGTCAGCGCGGAGCCGATGTCGTGCCGCCAGCTGTAGCGGTCCTGTCCGAGCAGATACGCGGTCTCGAGCCGGGCTGTGCGCAGCGGTTCGGGAAACACGACCCCGACCCGGGCGGGCAGGGAGGGGGTCACGGACGTCGGCAGCGTGATGGGTTCGACGTGCACCTCGCGGTTGGACATCGACGCGCAGCCGGTCAGCGCGAGCGTGCCGAGCACCAGCAGGCACCGGAGCCCGAGGGTCCTCATCGTGGAGCCCGAGACCGCGCGGAGGTCGCATTCATCGACAGGGCGCAGGCGTCACGGCCTTCGGGAGCCGCCCGGCAGGTAGCCCGTCGCACGCTGAAGGAGGCGGCAGCGCGCTCACCATCCCAGCAGCGGCTCGATGTGGTTGAGCGGATGCAGGCGATCGCCTGCCCGGTCGCGGGGACGCTCGCGCTCGTAGCGCGCGGGGTCCTCACGCCAGCGCTGGTGGCGCCGCTCGGCCTCCTGGTAGTCGCCCGCGGTGATCGCGACGCCACCGGTCGAGGTGATGCCGATCGGCACGTTGGGATGGCGGACCAGCAGTTCGAGCAGCCCTGCCCGAAGGTCCACGTCCGGATAGTCCGGATGCCGGACGACCCCGGCGAGTCGGGCGGGCAGTTGCTCGCGGAAGTCCATCCAGGGCAGGGTCTGCGGCGGCTCGCTGGGCACCGCCCGCGCTTCGCCCGAACGGGGAGGGGCTGCGGGCACGCGGCTCGACAGGCTGGTCAGCGTGATCACGGCCGGGGACACGGTGTCGATGCGCACCGCGTCGAGCAGGGTCTCGACTGGCTGCAGCGACACCCGCAGCCGCCCGACCGGGCCGTGCTCGGCCCGCATGGGCTTTCGCGCGGCGGGCGCCTCGATCGGCGTGGAACCCACCATCAGCGCGTCGGTGGTGTGCACCACCACATGCCGCACGCCGTCGCCGGGCTCGAGATCGACCGCATGCACGAACTTCCAGCCCAGCCCGCCGGTGACGGCGAACTCGGTGACCGGCACATAGGCCATCCGGCGCATGCGCAGCGGCAGGCTGCGCAGCGGGGCATGCTGCGCGTCGAGCAGCAGCAGTTGCGGCGCGAAGACGTACGGGGTCTCCTCGCTCGGCGAGGTCACCGCCACCTGCATGTAGCTCTCCACCTGCAGGCGCGCAGGGGCGGCGAGCGCGGGCACGGTGTAGGCGGCGAAGTAGCTCTTGCCACCCTCGAAGCGGTAGGCGGGCGGTCCGACCGTGAGCACCGTGGACTCGCCCGGGGACAGGGTCGAGTAGGGGAGTTCGGACAGCCGCTGGCAGCACACCGCAGAGTCGGTGAGCGTGCCGCGCATCTGCAACAGGCTCGGGCCGCAGCCGGCCAGCGCGAGTGAAAGGCCCAGCACCACCACGCATCGGCGGATCGTGTCGGGAGTGCCAAGGGTCATCGGGCGCGCTCCGTTCGTGGGCCGTGTTCATCGCCATGGTGCGACCGGCGGACCCATTCGGCAAGCGGCTCTCGCGTATTTCGCAGCGGCGCGGATCCCTGAAGACGCGACGCGCATGCGCTCGGGACCGGCTTCCGGTGGCGATGTACGAAGGGCCGGGCATGAACCCGTGCCTTCCTGCCGGTCACGCGTCGCCCCTGCGGATGCTGGCGGTCATCCGGCGAGAGCGGGTGCGAGCCGGCCGCCGAAGAGCGGACGGGTCGCGAGCCCGCGGCCATCAGGGATCACCGGGCCTTCGTCGCCTGAGGACACCTGCCCTCGCGAGGACGGGCCCCGCCGCGAGGGTCGATCCGTGCGATCCGCGTTTGACCCGGTTGCATCGCGCGGTCTAGCATGGTCGTGCCTGACCCTCGGGCCGTTGTTCCAGCGGCCCATCCGGCACGGAAGGTAGGCCTGCGAGGCGGCCATGATCCCGCGAGTCCTGGGTGCGTGCATGACGGCGCTGGTGCTGGGCGCCTGTGCCGGCGGGTCCGGCCTGACCGTGCCCTCGGCGTGGACCGAGCACACGCCGCCCGCCGAGGGCGTCGATGCGCTGTCGCGTGCGCAGCCAGTGCCGATGTCGCAGCTCGACTATCGAGCGCTGGGCGCACCGGCCGCGGTGTCGTTCCGTATCGACGCGCAGTCGCCTGCGGCTGACCTGCCCGGGGGCCGCAGCTTCGTGGCGGCGTTTCGCATCGACGACCTGCCGCGGCCGCTGACGATCACCGTGGCGACCCAGCGTAGCGCCGAGCCGGGAGCGCTGATGGGCTGGATGCCGGACTTCCGCCGGGACGTGTTCGCGCCGGTGGTCCATGTGCTGGATGCGCGCTTCAACATCCGCCAGACGCTGCAGCCCGAAGGACCCCGTGCCGAGTGCCGCACCAACGGGTTCGAAGACGTGTATCGCGTTCGCGTCCCGCTCTCCGAGCCCCCCGACGAAGCCGCCTACCTCGTGGTGTCGACCACCGATGCCTTGCGCACCCAGCGCGGCGTGGAGATCTGCGGCCTCACGCGAAACGGGCTCTCGCCGACCGGGCTGGTCTCAATCGCGGTGGCGTCGCTGCCCAGTACCGACCGCATTCGGCTGATGGTGGAGGCCACGCTGTACGAGGGCGTGCGGCACTCGGCCGATCGCAGCCTGCTGCAGGGCGCGCTGGAGTCGAGCGGACTGCTGCTCATCGGCGAGAAGGGGCTCGTCTTCGCGCAGCGCCAGGGGCTGGGCACGGCGAGCCGTCCGTATGTCTCCCGGCTCGACCTTCCCTACGAGGCGATCGCCTCGGCGCAGGTCGATCCTGGGACTTCCTGGGCGAGCGGGCGTGCGATCACGCTGCGCCATGTCGATCCGGTCACGCGCCAGCCGCGCTGGACCAGCCTCGATATTGCGGCACCCGTGGTTCGCGGTGATGTGATCGCGGCGATCGAGTCGCATCTGCAGCGAGGTCGGTTGCTCGAGGAGGTTCGCTTCTCGGTCTCCCCGGCGGCGCCGTCGCTGGAGTTCGTGTCGCCGGGCGGTGGTGTGATCGCGCGAGTGGGCGAGTCCGCGGTGGCCGGGGGATCGATCACCGCGATGCCCTGCAGCCTGTGCATCACGGGCGCCTGCACGCCGGAGATCCTCGTGTCCTGCGCCGGGCTGTTCTCGGTGGGCGCAGTGGTGGGTGGTGTCGTCGGCGGAGGCGTCGAACTCGTGCAACAGGTGCTGGGGCAGCGCCCGCCGATGCCCGGGGTTCGGGACACACTCGCCCGCAGCGCGGCGGCCTTGCCACGAGAGCCCGTCGGGCCCGAGGCGCTGAGCGCCTGCGTGGGCGAGGCGCTCGCAACGCCGGGCAATGGGCAGTGGGCGGTGCAGGGACGGATCGCGGTCGCGCGGTTGGGCGAGCCCGCGGTGACGTCGGTCATCCCCGCCAATTCCCCGGCAGGCGCGGAGGAGCAATCGCCCGCACGCGAGCGCGGAGCGGCCGGAGCGGTGATTCCTGCCGGTGTCGCGCACAGGGGACGCTGGGAGGCGCGCGTCGAACTCGCGCGCATGGCCCTCGTGGCGGGCGGCAAGCCGGGGCAGGCGCCGCGCGAGGTGCCGGTACGCCTGCGGGTCGAGGGGCGCCTCACGCTGGTGGACAACGGTGTCGTGCAGCGGCCACTGCCGCTGCTGTGGGAGAGCGAGGCTCATCCTCTGGAGCAGTGGGTCGGCACGGGTACCGACAGCCGCGCGGGCCGGGAACTCGAGCGCGCCTGCACGGCGCTGGCCACGAACGTCGTGAGCGCGGTACGAAGGGTCTGGAGCGAGTAAGTGCGGTCTGGGCTGCCGTGCGAACGGATAGCCTGAAATCGGGTGTGCCGATCGGCGCGGGCAGGGTGGCCGCGTGCGGACACCTCGCGCCCGGGCAGGCTGGCCCGCGACTCGACAGGCAGGCTGGCGCCCAGGCGTGGGTCCAGCGTCGCGCGCTGCCTCGTGGTTGGCGAACGAGCGATGGCGCCGGGTGTGGCCCGGTCGGGGAAGTGTGTCCCGGTTGCAAACGCACCGGCCGGTGGGCCATCGAAGGCAGACCGACTACAAGCTGCCCATTCTGGTCAGAATAGGTGCCCCATGCAGAACTGGCAGATCCAGGAGGCAAAAGCCCGATTCTCCGAACTGGTGCGGGCAACCGAACACGGCGGGCCGCAGGCGATCACCTGGCACGGACGCGAGGTGGCGGTGGTGGTGTCCAGGGCCGAGTACGAGCGACTCACGAGCGCAGGAGAGTCGCTGGTCGAGTTCATGCGTCGCTCGCCGTTGTACGGCGTCGAAGACATCGAATTCGGACGCGACGCGAGCCTGCCTCGCGACACGCCTCTTTGAGCTACCTCGTCGATACGAACGTGCTGTCCGAACTCCGGCGACGCGATCCGGATCCCGGCGTCGTCCGGTGGATGCAGGATCGGCCAGCCAGCACGCTGTACCTGTCCGTGCTGACGCTCGGCGAACTTCGCAAGGGCATCGCCGGCCTGTCCGAGGGTGTGCGCAAGCGCCGCCTGCTCGACTGGCTGGACGAGGAAGTCCCCCGCTACTTCGCTCGGCGGATCCTGTCGGTCGATGCGGCGGTCGCCGACCGGTGGGGGCGGCTGCTCGCGCAGACCCGACAGCCGGTTCCTGCGATCGACCGCCTGATCGCGGCGACCGCATTGACCCACGGGCTCACGCTGGTCACGCGGAACCTGCGCGACTTCCGGCACCCGGACCTGAGGGTGCTCGACCCCTGGGCGAGGTGACTCGCCCACGGCGCCTTGCGCGCTCCGGTTCGCGTAGGCGGCGAACTCGAGCGCACCTGGATTCAGCCGGTGTCCTGAAGCATGCGGAGGATGTCGGCTCCTTTCATGCGACCGGTGGATCACCAGGCCCCTGCCTGAGCCAATGCGGGGTGTGCACCGGCGTGGGTCCGACCTGGACCTGAGCCCTTCGGTCGGAGCCAGGCGTCGCGCCTGCCGGCGCGACGGCCTCGTGCAAGCGGTGTATGGTTCGGTAGTCGGGCTGCTGACGCATCGGTTCAGCCGAAGGGTCGCGCCCGCCGTGCATCTCGGCCGTGCATCGCCGCAGTGAGTCGTCGCCGTGCATCGAATTCGCAACGCCACCGTTCGCGCTTTCCCGGGAGCCGTTCAATGAGTGCATTCCCGTCTCGATCCGTGTTCGTCGTCGCGGCCGGTGCGGTCGCGGTTCTCTCGGGCCCAGGCCCCGTGATGGCCCAGGACGGCTATCCGGTTCGACCGGTCCGATTGGTGGTGCCGTTCCCGCCCGGGGGCAGCACCGACAACCTCGCCCGCGTCATCGTGCCGCGCTGGGCCGAGGCGCTGGGCCAGCCCATCACCATCGAGAACCGCGGTGGCGCAGGCGGCAACATCGGGGTGGAGTCGGTCGCGCGCGCCGCGCCGGATGGCTACACGGTCGGTCTGTTCGACACCGCCTTCACCATCAACCCCACGCTCTACGCCCGGCTGCCCTTCGACACCCGGCGCGACTTCACGGCCGTGATGTTCGTCGCCTCCGGTCCGGCGGTGCTGGTGGTGCACCCCTCGCTGCCGGTGAAGAGCGTGAAGGACCTCGTCGCACTCGCGCGCAGCAAGCCCGGCGCGATGTCCTACGCCTCGGCGGGCAGTGGCACGGCCATTCACCTCGCCGCAGAAATGTTCAAGGTGGCGGCCGGCATCGACCTGGTGCACGTGCCCTACAAGGGCGGGGGGCCGGCCACCATCGACGTGGTGGGCGGCCAGGTGCCGATGATGTTCGCGCAGCCGGGCACGGTGATCGGCTTCACCGGCAGCGGCAAGCTGCGCCCGCTCGCCATGACCGGCGATCGCCGCTGGCCGGGCATGCCCGATGTGCCCACCTTCGCCGAATCGGGCATCACCGGCATGGAGACGAGCAGCAGCTGGCACGTGATGGTGCCCGCCGCGGCGCCGCGTACCGTGGTCAACACGCTCAACGCGAGCCTGCGCAAGACGCTGGCCCTGCCCGAGATCGCCGCCCGCCTGGCCGAACTGGCCTACCTGCCCGTGGCGGCCGACCCTGAACGTTCGGCGACCTTGCTCGCGACCGAGATCGAACGCTGGGGGCGCGCGGTCAAGGCCTCGGGCGCGCGGGTGGAGTAGCACAGCCACCGTACCTGCGACAGGTCTTCGCGACCGACACTCGCGACCGATACGCGCGACCGATACGCGCGACCAACCCCTTCCCTCGAGCCTGCATCCATCCCCATGCGCATCGTCGACATCCGCGAGCACGCGGTTCCCATCCACTCGAAGCAGCGCAACTCGCGCTTCGACTTCAGCCTGATGGACACCTCGGTGGTGGCGGTGGTGTCCGACGTGATCCGCGACGGCCGGCCGCTGGTCGGCTACGCGTTCAATTCGTTCGGGCGATACAACTGCAGCGCGATGGTCCGCGAGCGTTTCGGCCCGAAGCTGCTGGGGGCGCCGCCTGAACTGCTGCTCGACGAGGCAGGGACCAACTTCGATCCGGCGCGCGCGGTCGAGTGCATGCTCCAGCGCGAGCGCAACGGCGCCCACGCCGAGCGCTGCATCCCGGTGGGCACGCTCGAGGTGGCGCTGTGGGATCTGGTCGCGAAGATCGAGCAGCGGCCGCTCTACCGGGTGCTGGCCGACCGGTTCAACGACGGGCGCTTCAGCGACCGTGTGCCGGTGTACGTGGGCGGCGGGTGGTACGCGCCGGGGCAGACGGCCGAGGACCTGCGCCGCGAGATGCAGGGTTATCTCGATGCCGGCTACCGGATGGTCAAGACCAAGATCGGGGGCCTGCCGCTGGCGCAGGACATCGAGCGCATCGAGACGCTGCTGCGGGTGGTCGGGGGCGGGCCGTCGCTCGCGGTCGATGCCAACTGCGGGTTCGACCGTGAGCGGGCCTTCGCCTACGCGAAGGCGCTCGCGCCCTACGGTCTGCGCTGGCTCGAAGAGCCCTGCGACCCGATGGACTACGAGCTCTACCGTGAACTCGCCCAGGCCTATCCGCACCCGCTCGCCAATGGCGAGAACTTCAGCGGCGCCCGTGAACTGGACAACTTCCTGCGCTACGGGGGCTTTCGCCCGGGGCAGGATGTGATCCAGGTCGACCCGCCGCTGGCCTACGGCATCGGCGAGTACGTGCGGTGCCTTGAGGTGTCGCGTCGCTTCGGCTTCGGGCCCGAGGCGATGTATCCCCACGGGGGCAACCTGATGAGCCTGCACGTGGTCGCCGGGCTGGGACTGGCCGCCTGCGAGGCCTATACCGGGGTGTTCGGGGTATTCGGCGGGTTTGGCGACGAGGTCAGCATCGGCGAGGGCATGGCCACGCTGCCGCAGTCGCCGGGCATCGGCTTCGAGCGCCAGCCCGCGCTCTGGGCGATCCTGAGCCAGCTGACCGAGGGGGCGTGACCATGCGCATCTGCCGACTGTCGACCGAAGCCGGGGCCCATCTCGGCGTGGTGCTGGGGCATGAGGTCGTCGACCTCGCGCGCGCCGCCGCGGACATCGGGATGGACTGGGCGGTGCCGATGTTCACCGACCTGCGCCGCTTCCTGATCGGCGGCGAGCCGACACGGGCGCTGGCCGCCCAGCTGGCCTCGGGCGATGCCGCGCGCGTCGCGCTCGACTCGGCGCGACTGCTCGCGCCGGTCGAGTCCGGGGTGAAGCTGCTCGCGCACGTGGTCAACTACGCGGCCCATGGCAAGGAGGGCACCACGGTACTCACGCCGCCCGAGCAGCCGTTCTTTTTCTGGAAACACAGCCATGGCGTGGTCGGCCCGGGGGCCTCGATCGTCGGCCACCGCACTTCGGCCAAGGTCGACTACGAGGCCGAGCTTGCGGTGGTGATCGGCCGGCGTGGGCGGGATATCCCTGCCGCGCGTGCCTTCGATCATGTCGCCGGCTACACGGTGGCCAACGACATCAGTTTCCGTGACTTCCAGACCAACGAGGCCTGCCGCTCGCTCACCGCCCGCTACGGACAGAACTGGGTGCAAGGCAAGGCCATGGATGCCGCCTGTCCGATCGGCCCCTGGCTGGTGCTCGACGACGAACTGCCCGATCCCGGCGCGCTGCGCATCCTCTGCCGCGTCAACGGCGAGGTGCGACAGGACGACACGACCGCCTCGATGGTGTTCAAGGTGCCCGCGCTGATCGAGGCCGCCTCCCGCGGCACCACGCTCGAGCCTGGGGACGTGATCCTGACCGGCACGCCCGGCGGATCGGGCATCGCCGACGGGCGTTACCTGCAGCCGGGCGACCGGCTGGAGACGGAGATCGAGCGGATCGGGCTGCTGGTCAACCGGGTGGCCTGAAGCCGACGGTATCGGACGCGGGGCGGCGGGCGCCCGCACGCGGACACGTCCCCCGCGGGGCGACTCGCCCGCCTCGCGGTGTCCGTGCTAGCGTTGCGGGACATGGCGTTGGAGTCCCCCGCCCGCGCGCGGGCCGTGCGCGCCCGATCCGGCGAGGATCAGGCGTGCGTGCGCAAGGACCCGGTCGTGTTTCACTGAGGATGTTCCATGCGTCGAGTCGTCTTGCACCTGCTCCCCGCCGCGACCCTCTCGTTGCTGTGTGCCGCCGCGGTGGCCCAGGACGCCTGGCCGGTCCGCCAGATCAGCATCATCGTGCCCTTTCCTCCGGGCGGCGCGGCGGATATCGCGATACGCCCGCTGGGCGTGCAACTCGAACGCACCGTCAAGCAGCCGGTCGTGATCATCAATCGGCCGGGCGCTGCCGGTGCGCTGGGGGCGGCGGCAGCGGCCAGTGCGAAGCCGGACGGCTACACGCTGCTCGCAACGCTGCCGTCCTTCAACATCCTTCCCGAGGTCGATGCGTTGTTCAAGCGCACGCCTGCGGTCACGCGCGAGCAGTTCATCCCGATCGCCCGCCTGACGGCCGACCCCCCCATGCTGGTGGCCAATCCGGCCGCGCAATGGAAGTCGGTCAAGGACCTGGTGGCAGCGGCCCGTCGACAGCCCGGCGTGATGGTCTATTCCCACTCGGGTGTCTACGGCCCATCGCACCTGGCCATGGAGATGTTCGCCAACGTCGCGGGCATGCGACTGCAGGATGTGCCCTACGTCGGCGGCGCGCCGGCGATGACCGCCGTGCTGGGCGGGCACGCCACGATGTGGGCGTCTTCGCCCGCGAGCGCGGCGCCCCACGTCAAGGCCGGGAAGCTGCGCGTCTATGCCACCTGGGGCGCCGAACGCAACCCGATGTTCCCCGAGGTGCCGACGCTCACCGAGTCCGGATACAAGGTCGAGTTCTACATCTGGACCGGACTCTTCGCGCTGCGGGGTACGCCCGATCCGGTGATCCGGCAGTTGCGCGATGCCGTGCGGCAGGTGGCCGGCAGCGAAGACTTCCGCAACGCGATGGCCCGTGTGCTCACGCCGGTGTCCTATCTCGATTCACCGGAGTTCCAGAAGTTCCTGGAGGCGGACGCTCGTCGCATCGGCGAGGCGGTGCGCACGATGCGCAAGTTCACCGAATAGCGCCTCCGGCTTGCCCGGACCCGGAGTGGCGCCCGGCAGTGCGTCCTGCCCGAGTAACGATCAGCGCGGCGGCTGATGCCAGTCGACCGACCCGCGCGCGAGGGCAGGGGGGGACGGCGGCCTGTCCACGGCGGGATGCGAACCTCGGGGGAGATGTATCGCCGGGGCGCGCGATGGTGCTCAACCCCCCGCGCCGGCCGGCTCGCCCAGGTTGTGCATCAGGCGATTCGCCCATCCGAAGATCGCCACCGCGTGGGTGAGGTCGATCAGGTCCTCGTCGCCCATGCCCAGCGCGCGCAGGTCGGCGAGGTCTGCGGAGCCCAGGCCCGACGGATCGAGCGTGAGCGCCTGCGCGAA
>CAIKXV010000233.1 GCA_903831455.1 uncultured Pseudomonadota bacterium
CCCAGCCACGGGCTGCTCCGCCTGCCCGGCTACATCGAGGCGGCGCGTACCGGCTGGGCCGATGCGAAGGTGCTGCCCGAACTCGTCAGCGAATGCGCGTCGATGCGAGTGGTCGATGCCCGGAACGGCTTTACCCACCTCGCCCTGCGCGAGCAGGCCGATCCGCTGCGCGAGAGTGCCGCGCGTACCGGTGTCGGCGTGCTGTTGATCCGCAACGCCCACCACTTTGCTGCCTTGTGGCCGGACATCGAGGGCTTTGCCCGAGAGGGCTTCATTGCGCTCACCTGCGTCACTTCGCGTGCCCGCGTGACCGGATGGGGCGGGACGAAGCCAGTCTTCGGCACCAATGCCTCGGCCTTCGCGTGCCCGCGTGCGGACGGCCCGCCGGTCATCTGGGACCAGGCGGCGAGCGTGATGTCGCAGGGTGACGTGCTGTGCGCCGCCCGTGAGGGGCGCGCGCTGCCGGAAGGCGTCGGCGTGGATGCCGAGGGCATGCCGACCACTGACCCGACGCGCGTCCTCGAAGGTGGCGCGCTGGTTGCGTTCGGGGGCGTCAAGGGCGCCTCGATCGCCTTCGCGGTGGAGATTCTCGCCGCTGCGCTGACGGGCAGCCCGTTCGGATTCGAGACGCCAGCGCCAGGTGCGATGCCCTCGAAGTGCGGCCAGTTCCTGCTGCTGATCGACCCGCGATGCGCGGGTGCGGACGTGGCCGCCCGAGTGGAGCCATTGGTCGCAGCCCTGCACGCCTCGGGCGCCGGACACCTGCCGGGCTCACGGAGGGAAGCCCGCCGCCTCGAGGCTCTGCGCGCGGGCATTGCGCTCGACGCGCATTCGCTGGACATTCTCGAACGCCATGCCCGCTGACCTTCAGGAGGACACCACCATGTCCCGCTACGCGCATTACCTGCTGCTGGCCGCTACCGTCACGGGTGCGGCCACGACCCTGCCGGCCGCTGCACAGGGCTGGCCGGCCAAGCCGATCCGCTTCATCGTGCCCTTTGCCGCGGGTGGAGTCACCGACGTGGTCGCCCGAGCCATTACCCCGAGGCTGTCCGAGACGCTGGGGCAGGCCATCATCATCGATAACCGTGGCGGTGCCGGTGGCACGCTGGGCACCGCGATCGGCGCCAGAGCCGCGCCCGATGGCTACACCTTCGTCATGCCGGCAGGCAGTCATGTGACGACGCCCAGCCTTTACACGAAGCTCGACTTCGATCCCGTGAAGGACTTTGCAGCGGTGACCAAGATCGCCGACGTGCCCTACCTGCTGGTCGTCCCCGCGTCCAGCCCGATTCGGACGCTGGCCGATTTCATCTCGGCGGCCAAGGCGAGTCCCGGGACGCTGACCTACGGGTCCGCGGGCAACGGCAGTTCGAACCATCTGGCCGGAGAGCTGCTCGCCGGGCGCATTGGCGCCGGCCTTCTGCACGTACCCTACAAGGGCAGTGCCCCGGCATTGGTCGACGTGCTGAGCGGCCAGCTGGCCTTCATGTTCGATACGGTGAACACGTCGACACGATTCATCCAGACCGGGCGGTTGCGCGCGCTGGGCATCGGCACGGCGAAGCGCTCAACGCTGATCACGGATGTTCCGCCGATCGCCGACACGTTGCCGGGATTCGAGGCGGTCACATGGGTAGGGCTTCTGGCTCCTGCCGGCACGCCGCGGGTGATCGTCGACCGCATGCAATCGGAGATCGCCGCGGTTGTCCGCTTGCCGGACGTGCGCGAGCGATTTTCAACCTCGGGCGCCGAGCCGGTGGCGAACACGCCCGAGCAGTTTGGCGCCTATCTTGCCGCCGAGGTGAAGAAATGGGGGCAGGTCGTGCGACAGGCCAGGATTCCGCCGGTACAGTGAGGCGAGGGCCGGGCTTCGAGATGAATACCCGTTACGACGTGATCGTGATTGGCGGTGGTGCGATCGGCTGCGCCGCTGCAGTCTTCCTGCGCGAGTCGGGAGTCCCGCGCGTATGCGTGCTCGAGCCTGATCCGACGTACGCCAAGGCCGCGACACCGGTGGCGACCGGCGGCTGTCGTCGGTTGTTCGCGCTCCCCGAGAACATCCGCATGTCGCAGTTCAGCATCGGGTTCTTCAAGGATTTCGCAAGCCATGTCGGGGTGGAGGGTTACGCGCCCGACGTGCAGTGGAAGGAGCGCGGGTATCTGTTCATCGTGGGGTCGGGCCACGAGCGGGTGCTGGAGGAGAATTTCCGCGTGCAGCAGCGCGAAGGCGTGCAGGTCGAGCTGCTCGATCGAGCCGCGATCGCCGCCCGCTACCCGTGGATGCGCTGCGACGACCTCGCGCTGGGCGTGCTGTCGCCCCAGGACGGTTGGCTCGATCCGAACAGCGTGCTCCAGGGCTTCCGGCGCAAGGCGCAGGCGACGGGCGTCGCCTTCCTGCGCGAGCGGGCCGTGGATCTCTACATGCGGGGGAATCGCGTGGTGGAGGTGGAGCTGGGCTCCGGGCAGCGCCTGCAGGCGGATCACGTGGTGAATGCAGCTGGTTGCTGGGCTGCCTCGATCGCCAAGCTGGTGGGCGTGGATTTGCCGGTGAACCCGATGCGCCGCTTCGAGCACTATGTCGAGCTTGCCGATGAGCTTCCGGTGATGCCCCTCATCAAGGACCCTGACCGCCTGATCATCCGGCCCGAGGGCAAGGGCTATGCAGTGGGGCTGGTGAAGTCCGACGAGCCGCGCGGGTTCAACCTCGACGTCGATCCCGCATGGTTCCAGGAAGTGGTCTGGCCCGCCTGTGCGGCGCGCGTACCGGCATTCGAACAGCTGCGGCTGGTGCGCGAATGGGCCGGGCTCTACGACGAGTGCGAGCTCGACGGCAACATGATCCTCGGGCGCTGCACTGGGGGGCCGGAGAACTTCCTCGTGGCCTGCGGGTTCTCCGGGCATGGACTGATGCATTCGCCCGCGGTCGGGCGGGCGCTCGCCGAACTCGTCGTGCACGGCCGGTTCGAGACGCTGGACCTCTCGCGCATGGGCTACCAGCGCGTGATCGACGGTGTTCCCTGTCGAGAGACGGGTATCGTCTGAGCCTGGCGGGGGCAGGGCTGCGACAGGGGCGCAGGCGGGACGCGAGTCCGCGTTGGAGCGCCTGTACCCGATTGCGCGTGTCGCGCTGGGGCATGCGCGGGCGCTCGCCGCCGAGCGCGACCGCAGGGCCAGCGGTACGCGTCCTGGACGCTGCACGCGGGGGGGCCATCCGTTACTGACAGGTGTTTCCGCTTTGTAACTGCGGCAACCAACGCTTTCACCTGACGGGTCGACTGGAGAGCCCATCGCCACGTTACTGGAAGTGCATACCGGCTCGTCGTGACGCGGGCCCACGGAGGACACCATGTTTTCGATAACCATCCCGTCTGCGAAGCGCCCCGCAGTCGTGGCGAGCGCGGTGCTGCTGGCCGCTACTGCGCTGGCGACCATGGCGCCCGCGAAAGCCGACCGCGGTCACTGGCGCCACGGGTACGGAGGGGTCGGCATCCACTCCGGACACGGTGGCCCACGAGTCAGTATTCACTTCTCTTCACCATCCCATCGCTACTGGCACCACCCGGCGCCGCGGTTCTATTATCCGCCGCCGCTGGTGTACGCCCCGCCCGTGGTGGTCCCCGCTCCGCTCGCGTGGGTACCGCCGGTCGTGCATGCGCCGCGCGTGTACGTTCCGCCCACCGTCTACGTCGAACGAACCGATCTCGACGGCGCATCCGTGCTTCCGGTGCCTGCTCCGGCCCCGGCGCCAGGCGTCGCACCGGCTCCGGAGGCGACCGGCGGGCACTGGTTCTTCTGCGCCGACTCGAACACCTACTACCCCTATGTGACCCAGTGTGCGTCGCCCTGGCAGCGGGTAGTACCCACGCCGCCCGGCGTGCCGCGCTGACCCTGCCTCGAGCAACTGGCTGCCATCCCGATGCGCCGCCCCTTCGCCCCCCGCGCGCCCTCGCGTGGCACGCCATGCGCGAAATCCACTCGCGAAGGGCGGTGGGCCCGGCTGCAGTCGAAGTCCGAATCGACCGTGAGCATCGCGAACGATGCGCGAGGTGACCCGATGAGCCTCTACCCGACCTTCCCCTCCAGGCGTACCCGTTCGGCAGGCCTGGGCGCCCTGGCTGCCGCGCTGCTGCTGAGCGGGTGCGTATCCATCCCCACCGGGCCGAGCGTGGCCAGTTTCCCGGGTTCGAATCGCAGTTTCGACCAGTTCCGGGTGGACGAAGCCGATTGCCGTCGCTACGCGTCCGATTCGATCGGCGGTAGCGACCCCACCCAGGCGCAGGCCGACAGCGCGGTCAGGAGCGCGGCGGTGGGCACCGTCGTTGGCGCGCTGGCGGGGGCTGCGCTCGGCGGCAGCCACGGTGCGGCGACAGGCGCGGGCGTGGGGCTGCTCTTCGGTGGGGCTGCGGGTGCCGGGGCCGCGAACGCATCCGGGGCGATCGCCCAGCGCCGCTACGACAACGCGTTCATGCAGTGCATGTATGCAAAGGGACACAAGGTGCCGTCGGCTGGCCTCGCTCGCAGCGCGCCCGCAGTCGTGCGCCCCGCGCCGCCGGCCTACTACGCGCCACCGCCCCCGCCACCGAGGCCGCCCTCGTACTACGCGCCGCCCGCGCCTGTGGCTGGGCCCTACGGTCCGCCCGCGGGCTACGACCCGCGCGTGACGCCGCCCCCCCCGCCTCCGCCGGGGTGGCGATACTGAGGCTGCGGCGCGGCTGCGCCTGGCGCAGCCGACGAACTCACGCCCGAATCCCGCACCGGTCGTAGCCCTGCCGTATCCGGCATCTCGGCATTCGACCGCTTGCGGCAAGCGCGTACGCGGACCGGCTGCAAAGGGTGCCGGGCGCAGCCCCGGCCGCGGCTGGCCCCGCCGCGAGGCGCGACGGCTCCCGCAGCCCTGGCCTGCCTGCGAGTGGCGGTCGTGCCGAGACCCGCGCGCGGCACGCGACTCGCGAGCGCACGGGTCCGCGCATCGACCGCGCGTTCAGACGCCCTGCGAACCCCGATGCGCCCACGCGGTGGTGTTGCGCTCGATGTAGCTGAACAGTTCGTACATCAGCATGGCCATCACGCCCACCACCACCAGCCCTGCGAAGGCCAGCCCCATCTTCATGGCCGAGCCCGCGGAGATCAGCAGGTAGCCGATACCTTCGTTCGCCGCGGTCATCTCGGACACCGTGGTGCCGACGAAGGCGAGCGTGATCGCCACTTTCAGCGACCCGAAGAAGTAGGGCATCGACCGCGGCAGGCCGACCTTGATCAGCACGTCCCAGCGCTTCGCGCCCAGCACCCGAAGCACGTCTTCGAGTTCAGGCTCCAGCGTCGCCAGTCCGGTGGCGATGTTGACCATGATCGGGAAGAAGGAAATCAGGAAGGCAGTGAGGATCGCCGGTCCGATGCCGATGCCGAACCACACCACGAGGATGGGCACCAGTGCCGCCTTGGGCAGCGCGTTGAACGCGGTCATCAGAGGATAGATCGCGCTGTAGGCCAGCCGCGAGGAGCCGATCAGGAAGCCCAGCAGCACGCCGACGACGATCGCGATGCCGAAGCCGGCCATGGTCACCCAGTAGGTGCGCCAGGCGTGGGCGGCGATCGTCCCCTTGAACTCGATCAGTTGCTCCCAGATGCGCAGGGGGCTGGGGAAGATGAATTCGGAGACATTGAAGAGCGAGCACACGCCCTGCCAGAAGGCAATCACGGCAAACAGAAGCAGCCAGGGCGACCATTTTTCCAGGGCTCTCGATTTCATTTCGCGACCCCCAGTCCCTCGTTGCGAAAGGCCCCGATGTGGCCGCGCAACTCGTGGACGATGTCGGTGAATTCCTTGGTGTAGGTCAGCTCCAGGTCGCGCGGTCGCGGCAGGTCGATGTCCATCTTGACGACGATGCGCCCCGGTCCCTTGCTCATCACGTAGACGGTGTCGGCAAGGAAAGTGGATTCACGCAGGTCGTGCGTGACCAGGATCACGTTGAAGCGCTGCTCGGCCCAGAGGTCGCGCAGGATGCACCACAGGTCCTCGCGGGTGAAGGCGTCGAGCGCGCCGAAGGGCTCGTCGAGCAGGAGCATCCTGGGCTCGTGGATCAGCGCGCGACAGATGCTCGCGCGCTGCTGCATGCCGCCCGAGAGTTGCCAGGGGAACTTGTCCTCGTATCCGCCCAGTCCTACCTTGCGCAGCAGCGAGCGGGCTCGCTCGGCGTATTCCTCGCGCCTCTGCTTGAACTGGCTGCGGTAGGGCTCGACGATCTCCAGCGGCAGCAGCACGTTGTCCAGCGTGGTCCGCCACGGCAGCAGCGAAGGCGCCTGGAAGGCCATGCCGGAGATCTTGAGGGGGCCGGTCACCGGTTGGCCACCAATATGCACCGTGCCCCGCGAGGGCATGCGCAGGCCGGTGGCGAGTTTCATGAACGTGGACTTTCCGCAGCCGGACGGTCCGACGATCGCGATGAACTCGCCCTCCTGGACCTGCAGGTCGATCGCTTCGACGGCGAACTGCTGTTGCGCGAGCAGTTCGTCGTTGTAGGCGAGCCAGACGTCCTGAAAATCGACGAAGGGCGAGTTCTCCATGGCGTGCTTACTTCTTCGCGGGCAGGATGTTCAGCGCGTCCCGCGAGGGCAGGAAGGCATCGGTCCACACCGCGTCGGCGTTCACCGGCGTCTTGGTGCTGAACACTTCGCTCACCTGCGCGGCCATCTGGGTGAGCCGCTTGCGGTTGACCTGGCCAAAGCCCTCGGCACGCGCGTCGGGGCTGTTGATCACCGTGTCGATCGCCAGCTGCAGGCGGCGCGTCTCCAGCGCGGGGTTGATGATGCCGTCGCGCTGGCGCACGAACTCGATGGCTGCCGCCGGGTTGGCGATCACCTCGCGGGCGCCGCGGGCGAAGGCGTTGAGGAACGCGCGAACGGCCTCCGGCTGCTCCTTCAGGATCCGCGGGGTCGCGATGATCACGTTGCCGTAGAGCTTCACGCCGTTGTCGGCGTAGGGCAGCACGCTCACGTCCTCGAGCTTCACGCCGCGCGCCTCGAGGTTCAACAGCGAGGTGAAGGTGAAGCCGGTGATCGCGTCGACGTCACCGCGGGCGAGCATGGTCTCGCGCAGCGGCGGGTCCATGGCGATCCAGTTCACCGGGCCGATGTTGTTGGCCTTCTGGAACAGCGGGAAGGCGCGGCGGCCGGCATCGAACACCGGGGCACCCATGCGCTTGCCGGTCAGGTCGCTCGGGACCTTGATGCCGGTCTTGCGAAGTGACATCACCGAGGCGGGCGTGTTGTTGTAGACCATCATCACCGCGACCGGCTTGTTCGGGGCGTCGGGGTTGTTGGCGTGGAATTCCATCAGGGCCGCGAGGTCGGCAAAGCCCATGTCATAGGTACCCGATGCCACGCGCGTGACCGCGGCGCCCGAGCCAGTGCCCGCGTCGACGGTGACGTCGAGCTTGGCGTCCTTGAAGTAGCCGCGCGCCGTCGGCAGCAGGAAGAAGGCCGAGGGGCCCTCGAAGCGCCAGTCGAGCTGGAACTTGATCGGCGTCTGCTGCGCGTAGGCGCCAACGCTGGAGACGGTGAACAGGGCGGCGACGGCGGCCAGCACGCTGCGGCGGGTCGTGCGAGCGCTGCTGCGCGCGACTTCACCAAGGGCGGCGAGCGCCGAGGCCGGCTTGCCGGGGTGGGTTACCGCTGATGCGATCGGGTCGAAGCCCGCCTTGCCCATCTTGTTCACGCTGGTCTCCAGTAGGGGTTGGGATACGGCTGGGAGGTGGTTCTGCGGCGCTGCAACAAAACTGATGCTAAACGGTAACGTACCAGTTTCACACAGGGGTCTGGATTCGCGAAACCCCCCGCAGGATGTCCGCGCGGTGGCGTGCGCGGCGCGTGCGTCCACCGGCGGCGCTGCAAGCCGACGCGGGCGGGGGCGCACACCGACCGGGCCGGTGCCCGTCGGTGGTGGCCCGCCTTCAGGTCCCGGCCTGGAATCCCGAGTCGCCCCGTACTGTTCCTGGGGGCAAGGCCTTCAGGAGGCACCGTCGCAGCCGGGGTTGCCGAGACAACGCGCCTGGCGACTCCTTCACCGGCGCGCATTCGGCGGTATCGGGCCCTCGCTCTGCCCGCGGGGGACGCCCGGTGTTACCGCCGAGGTTCTGCGAGCGTGCGGCGGGTCACGCCGCAGTGGCCCGTCGGTCCGGATTCGCCGGGGGCGGGCCGGACGGTCCTGCTCAGGCTGCGCACTGGATGTCGGTCCGGGAGAAATCCCGGCCCTTGAATAAAAGCGGGATGCCGCGCACCTTGGCCAACGCGTAGCTGAAGACATCGCCGAAGTTGAGTTCGGCCGGATGGCCGCTGCCCCGGCCGAAGGCGACGAATGCGGCATAGGCGGCGTCCATCTCGGCCGGCTCGGGAGCGACGAGGCGGAAGGGTGGCAGTCGCAGCAGGTCGTCGAACAGCACCACGGCGCGCTGGCCGCGGCGCGCGTGCACGACCATGCGCGCCTCGACCACGGAGACCGTGCTGACGAGCGCGTCGCCCGAGGCCCGGATGATGTCCACGAACGCTGCGCGTTCGGGTTCGTCGAATGCGATCGCGATGAGGGCCGAGGTGTCGACCGCGATCACGCGGGCAGGCCGCGCGCGTCCCAGCGCATCGGGTCGAACGCGTCGGCGCGGTCGGGTACCTGATCGATCTGGCGCAGCAGCGCGGACATCCGGTCGGCGGCGTCGGCCGGGCGGCCGATCTCGGCGAGCATGCGGTCGACCGCCTTTTCGACGACGGCTGTCTTGCTGAAGCCGGTGGCCTGGGCGAGCGCCTCGACCTTTCGCACGACGACCGGATTGGCAATTTGCAGGGCCATGATCAGGCTCATATGGAGATCTCGACATGATCAATATACATCGCCACTGGGGTGGTCACAACGGTCCCATCGTGGGGCAACCCGCGCGTCCGGTCGCGCGGCGGAGGCCGCACGCCGAAGGCGAAACCGCGGGCGGCGGTTGACGCCGGCACTCGGCGGGCCGTGGTGCAAGGCGGGTGCAACGGGCACCGATCCGTGCCGACAACCGCTTGCCCGGATGGCCCGGCCGTGCGGCGTCGAGTCTCGAGGGCACAGCGCAGAGCGGTCCGTGCGCCCCCTCGCCCGGGTTGCCGACCCCCGCTGCAGATCGCGCTGCGTCGTACGTGCGCGTGCGGGCGCGACGAACGTGGACGGCGTGGCCGAACGGGTCTGGCATGGACGGTATCGCCAGCCGGCGTGTGTCCCATTTTGTGGGACATCACGATGCGAGAGTGCGCATCTCGTCGATTCCCTCCCGGGCGGCGCGCGATCCGAGCCCGCTCCGGGCTGGATCCTGTCGCGCGCCGTCGGGCGCATCGACCCCGGACCCCACACGCCAACGGAGACCGCCATGTCCGACCGCACCTGTCCCTTCGACTATCTGACCCCGCTCCAGGACTTCCTCGCGCGCCGCGAGTGGAAGGACCCCGTCCAGTTCGACGCGGAGCGCGGCACGCACTACGTCCTGACCACGATCAGTCTCGCCGACGTGCAGGGGGGCGAGCTGCTGATCCTCGCCAACCCGTCGAACCAGACGCTCACGGTGGAGATCGAACTCGCCGGCTTCCGCGTGCCGAAGAACCGGCGGACCGAGTGCGCCGTGCTGTGCAACGACGTGAACGACCGCTTCCGCTTCGGACGGGTGGTGGTGCGCGAGAACGGCTCGGTTCACTACTCC
>CAIKXV010000234.1 GCA_903831455.1 uncultured Pseudomonadota bacterium
CGACCACGCGCGGAACCGGGTCTTGCCCAGGTGGTTCATCAGGCTCTCGGCAATGATCGACCGGGCCGAGTTGCCGGTGCAGATGAAGAGCACATTACGGATGCGATCACTCATGGTTCATTTCCTCGCGAATCGGCAATGCGCGCAGCGCGTTCCGCGACGATGGCGCGCACGTCCGTGCATGCCCGCGCGACTCCGATCACGCCGCGCGGCGACACTCGCGCGAAGGGGATTCCACCCCCATGCACGGCACGCCCTCGCAGCAGTTGTCGGTCAGGAAGGCCAGCAGGCTCTGCATGCGTGCATAGTCGGCCCGGTAGATCAGGTGCCGGCCCTCGCGGGTCTGCATGATCAGCCCCGCGTGCAGCAGCGCCTTCAGGTGGAAGGAGAGCGTGGCGGAGGGCAAGCCCAGTTCGGCCGCCATCACGCCAGGCGTCAGCCCCTGCTTCCCGGACACCACGAGCCTTCTGAAGGCCTGCAGCCGGCTGGGCTGGGCCAGCGCAGCCAGGGCCTTGACCGCATCACTCTCTTCCATGATTCCAGTTTCCTCGAACAATGTGACGAAATGATGACGGCGGCGGCGATTCGGTCCGCCCCTACCAGGCCAGGGGGTACGTCTTGCCGTCCGCGTCGATTCGGCTGAAGAGCGTGGCCTCGGCGCGTCCGTCCTCGTGCAGTCGCAGCAGCGCCCAGTTGCGACAATCATCGGCCGCGATACCCAGCGCCAGGTAATTGATGGCCATGCCGGAGGCGATCAGTTCATGACATGGCTGGCCCGGTCCACGCGGGTTGACTGCATTGCGGTGGATGTCGCCGGCCAGGAAGATCACCCGTCGGCCGCAGGCGTCGATTGCCCGCATCAGGCGCAGGTAGTCGTCACGGTATTCGAACCAGTTCATGCCCCCGTCGCGCAGGGTGATGCCCGATGCGATGACCACGAAAGGCTTTTCGGGTCGGGCGTGCAGTTCGCGCTCCAGAAAGGCGAACTGCGCGGCTCCCAGCAGGGGCGAGTCGCTCGCGCCACCGCCGGCTGCAGCCGCCCACGACTGCACCGGCCGGGCATGGCTGCGCGTATCGAGCAGGATCACCTGCGCGAGCGGGGTGTCGATCGACTGGTAGATCTCGCCCGGGATACTCGTGGGAAACCGCTTGCAGAACTGCTCGTAGGCCACCTGGCGCCTGTCGACATCGACCTGGCTGCCGATCGCGTTGTTCCAGGCAAAGTCATGGTCGTCCCAGACCGCGTGCACCCGGTTGCGCGCGCGCATGCGGTCGTAGAGCCTGCGGAAGTGAGGCTCGGCCCACTGTCGTTCGTACTTGCCGGCCATCGTGCGACGGAAGGTATCGAGGTCGTAGCCGCGCGGTCGGCCGATCCATTCGTCGGAAAACGGCCAGATGCCGAAATCCATGTAGATCTGGTCGCCCAGCAGCAGCAGGTGGTCGGGGTCGGCCGCGTCGATGTCGCCCCACTGCGGCTGGTCGGGAAAGGCCTCGAGGCGGGTGCAGGAGGTGAAGGCGATCGTGCTGGGCATGCCAAGGGCTCCTCGTGGGACCGTACAAGCGCTCGAAACCGGGCTGCTCGCCGCGGACCATGCCGCGGCCGTGCCGGCTCCGACCGGTGCTAGTCTAGTGGCAGGATCCTTCACGCGAAGGATGTGTCCGCGTGCGGCATGACCGCGCGGTGGTCCTCCGCACCGCGCGAGGACCCGGGCCGGACGCCGCGCATCGCATCGGCCCTCGGCGCTCCTGGCGCCTGCCTCGTCGATCTCGATCACCATGACCTCCTCCAGCCCGCAGACAGCCGAATCGAGACTCCTCGCACTGGAGGAGAAGCTCGCGTTCACCGAGGATCTGGTCGACGAACTCAACCGGGTGGTGGCGCGCCAGCAGCAGCAGATCGAGGCGCTCGCCCGCGAACTGGTCCGGCACCGCCGGCAGGTCGCCGAGCTGGTCGAGCGCGGCGGCGAGCCGGGAGCGTCAGGCCCGGCTCACGAGATTCCGCCACACTACTGACCCTCGTATTCCTGCCCGACACGGCGTCAGGCGCGTCCCTGGAGCAGGCCACCCGTTGACACCCCGCCACTACTTCCAGCTGTCCACCGCGGCCGCGGTCGCGACCATCGCGCTCAAGACGCTGGCGTGGTGGCTTACCGGATCCCTCGGCCTCGCTTCCGATGCGCTGGAGTCCTTCGTGAATCTCGCCGGGGCGAGCTTCGCGCTGTGGATGATCACCATCGCGCACCTGCCCGCCGACGAGGACCACCCGTTCGGCCACACCAAGGCGGAGTACTTCTCCAGCGGATTCGAAGGACTGCTGATCCTCGGCGCCGCGCTCGCCATCCTGTGGGCGGCGGCCGGACGGCTTGCCACGCCCGAGCCGCTGGAGTCCATCGGACTCGGGCTTGCCGTTTCGGTGGCCGCCAGCGCGATCAACCTCGGCGTCGCGCTCGCGATGCGCCGCGCAGCCGTGCGGCATCGGTCCATCTCGCTCGAAGGCGGGGCGCGACACCTGATGGCCGATGTCTGGACGTCGGTCGGGGTCATCACGGGAATCGCGCTGGTCGCGTTGACCGGCTGGCTGCAACTGGACGCGCTGGTCGCGATGGCGGTCGGACTGCACATCCTGCGCGAGGGCTGGCAGCTGGTTCGCGCCTCCGCCCACGGCCTGATGGACAGCGCGCTATCGGCAGCGGACCAGGCCCTGATCGAACGGACGCTCTCGACGCTGTCCACCGGCGAGCTGCGTTTCGCCAACCTGCGAACGCGCCGCGCCGGATCCCGGCAGTTCGCGTACGTGGACGTGCGGGTCCCCCCGGGCTGGACCGTCCAGCAGGCGCACGACGAGTGCGACCGCATCGAGCAGGCGGTCGCCGCGGCGCTCCCGGGCACGGTGGTGTTCACGCATCCCGAACCGGCGGCGCCCGAGGCCCCCGCAGGGCCTGCAGTCAACGCACGCTGAACTTCGCGCGTTCTCGATACTGCATGCGCCGCGGCATGCCGGGCATGCGTCACACCGCCCTGCATGCTGCGCGCGAGACAGGGCGATCTTCGAGGCCGCGCATGCGATCCGGCGCTCCCTTTGCTGCACGGGAAGTCCGTCCACTGCCTGCATCCTCCCCCCGGACTGCCGTCCGGGCTGCATCGGTCGCCACGCAACCGCTCCACGGCACCCTCCGCCCCCCTCGCCCCACCCTCCCCCGTGGCATGCCCGCGCATCGTGCTGCCAGGCCTGCGACGCACCACTCGGCCGTCACCATGACCCCTCTGGCTACCCTGCCTCCGCCCGTGCCCTGCACCGCCATCCGCACACCACGACGCATCCGTCCGGCCGCCGGGTCACCGGACGGCCAGTACCCGCCGGGCCTGCGAGTTGGCCCCTTCGAGCGAGGCCTGCGGGTCCTCGCACGAGCGGGAGGGCTGCTGGCGCTGCTCTTCGCGGCGGCCGGCAGTGTCCACGCCCAGTCGAGCCAGTGCAGCTCCATCAGCGACCACGACGAGCGCTACTTCTGTCGCGCGCTCGCCGAGCGCAACGCCAGCCAGTGCAGCTCCATCGGCAGCCAGGACCGCCGCTCCATGTGCCGGGCGCTGGTCGAGGGACGCGACAGCACGTGCAGTTCCATCAGCGGCAACGACCAGCGGCACCTGTGCCGAGCACTGACCGAGGGACGCGAGAGCCAGTGCAGCTCCATCAGCAGCAACGACCAGCGCCATCTGTGCCGGGCACTCGCCGAGGGGCGCGACAGCCCGTGCAGCTCGATCAGCAGCAACGACCAGCGCCACCTCTGCCGCGCGCTGGCGGGACGCAATCCGAGCCAGTGCAGTTCGATCGGCAGCGCCGACGAGCGCGCGATGTGCCGCAGTCTTGCCGGTCGCCGCTGAGCACGGGGGCTTCAGCGGCCTCTTCGGGCAAACGCCGGTGCGACCGGCGATTCACCCGGGAAACGTCTCCATCGCGGCGGGACCCGACACATCGGCCCGGTCATGGGCGGTGACGATACGCGCGCCCCGCGGTGCACGTAACGCGTGCGCGACGCCCGCCGGCAGATGCAGCATCGACCGGGCCGGCACGGTCACCGAGCGGCCCTCGACCTCGGCCTCGATCACGCCGCTCACGACGAACGTGAACTGCTCGCGCGGGTGGTCGTGCCGGGGGATGAGCGCGCCGGCCTCGAGGTCCAGCACGCCGACCAGCAGGCGTTCCCCCACCAGCGCACGTCCCCGCACGCCGGCGGGAAGACCGACCAGTTCGACGGAATGCGCGCTGCTGCGGGCCGCAGGACCGACCGGGCCGCTGCACATCTCGTGGACGTAGCGCACGCCCGGGCCGGGCGGCATCGCGCGCGACTGCTCGATCACCTGGGCCGTGGTGACCGGCGCCTCCTGCGTGCGGCTGCCGAAACCCGGCAGGCAGTTGGGGCCGTCGTAGCGGCCATCCACCGGCGGGCCGACGATGCCGCTGCGCGTGTCCTTCACGGCGAGGAACACCAGGTCCTCGTCCGGGCAGGCGAGGCCGGTGTGCACCGCCATGCCCGGCGTGTGCAGGAGGCTGCCCGGCAGAGCGACTACGCGATCGCCCTCGATGTCGCTCACCATGGCCCCGTGCAGGATGAAGTTGAACTGCTCGTTCGGATGCGTGTGTGCCTTGGCACCGGTGCCGCGGCCCTGCCGACCCAGCGTGCAGATGATCGTTCGACCGCGCAGCACGGCCCCGACGGTCGAGGACTTTCCGCTGGTGATGTCCGGGCCGGACAGCAGGCGCTGGGGCGTGACCTCGACGCTGGTGGGCGCGTCGGGCAGCCGGGTCAGCGCGGCGAAATCGTAGACATGCTGCAGGGGCGTACTGTCGTTCGCGGACACGGACATCGGGTCAACTCCAGTGGTTCCGGGAGGGAAGCGGGTGTCGGGGCGCAGGCAGTGGGGGATGGGGTTGTCGGCGAGCAGTGGGCGCCAGGCGCTGATCGGGGCGGCCTGCGCCGCGCGTGTCTTGCGCCGAGGGGAGCGGGGGCGCGCAGGTGTCGGGGCGAAGCCCCCTGCCTCCTGCGGCGGCTCAGTCGAGCCGCACGCCGAGCGTGCGACCCAGTTCACCCCAGCGGCGTACCTCCTCGCGCATCGAGCGCGAGAAGTCCGCAGGTGTACTCGCCACGACGTCGTTGCCCTGCGCCACCAGTTGGGACTGCACGTCCGGCGCACGCGCGATGGCGGCGATCTCCCGCTGCAGCCGCGCGACCCGCGTGGCCGGCGTGCGCCCCGGCGCGAGGAATCCGTACCAGATCGCGGCCTCGAAGCCCGGCAGGCCACTCTCGGCGACGGTCGGCACGTCGGGCAACGCATCGAGACGCCGCGCCCCGGTGTGCGCGATCAGCCTGAGGCGCCCACTCTTCCAGAGGCTCTGCGTGGAAAACAGGTTGCCCATGCCGAGCTGGATCTCGTTGCCCAGCTGTGCGGCCGTGAAGGCGGCCACGCCCTTGTACGGAACGTGGGTCATGCGGATGCCGGCCATCGCGCTGAAGTGCTCGGTGGCCAGATGGGCGATGCTGCCGGCGCCCGAGGACCCGTAGTTGAGCCGCCCGGGCTCGCGCTTCGCCCACGCGATGAACTCGGCGGTGGTCTTCGCGGGTGCGCTCGGATGCACCAGCAGGCCCATCGGTGCGGAGATCAGCATCGTCACCGGCGCGAAGTCGCGCAGCCCGTCATACGGCAGGTTCTTCTGCAGCGCGGTGCTGATGGCGAAGGTGACCGACGCCACCAGCAGGGTATGCCCGTCGGGTACCGCACGGGCGACGATCTCGGCGCCCACGATGCCCGAGTTCGCCGGTCGGTTGTCCACGAGCACCGGCTGGCCGATACGCTCGGAGAGCCGCCCCGCGACCAGGCGCGCGGTCACGTCGGTGCCCCCACCCGGCGCGAACGGCACCACCATGCGCACGGGTCGCTGTGGAAACTCCTGCGCGACGGCGGCATTCGCGGCCAACAGGGATACGCCGACGATCGCTGCGCAACGCCGCATGGAACCGGTGTTCATCGTGATCCTCCTTGCCCTCGCACGCGTCGTCGCGCATGTCCGGCGGGCGGAGGCGAGCATAGCCCGCGAACGATCGGGCACTCAAGCCGCCGCGTCACTGCAAGGACGCGCGGACCACGGGGGCCATGCACTCGCCGGGCGGCCCGACGTCGCGCTGCCGGACGTCGCGCTGCCGGACGTCGCGCTGCCGGACGATGGGCAACAGGGCGCGCGGGGATCGATCCCGCGCGACCTGTCGTGGGATGATGGGCGCGCAGTCCGTGCTGCGCGCGCTGCCCCTCGAGCCTTCCTGCGAGCTTCCCATGCCCGATCGCATCGACATCCACGCCCACTGGTATCCGGACGCCTGGGTCCGGCTGCTCGAGCGCGAAGCGCCCGCCGCGGGTGCGCAAGTCACGCGCAATCCGCGCGGCGAACTCGTCCTGTCCGTTCCTCAGTACGGTGCGACCTTCCAGCAGAGCTACATCGATATCCCGTCGCGGCTGGCGCACATGGATGCCGCCCGCGTGGACATGCACGCGCTGTCGATGACCCAGCCGATGGTCTACTGGGCGCCCGCGGAGCTCGGTGCCGAACTCGCCCGCGCGTTCAACGACGGGCTGGTCGAGGCGCATCGCGAGCACCCCGACCGCTTCGTCGGGCTTGCCACGCTGCCGATGCAGGATACGGACCTCGCGGTGGCCGAGGTGCATCGTGTAGCCACGCTGCCGGGCCTGCGCGGCGTGTACCTGTGCACGCACGTGCTCGGGCGAAACCTCGACGACGCCGACTTCCAGCCCGTGTTCGACGCCTGCGCGCAGCGGCAGTTGCCGGTGTTCCTGCACCCGGTCAACCCGGTGGGGGGCGAGCGCATGCGCGGCTGGCACCTGAAGAACCTGATCGGCAACCCCACCGATACCGGCATCGCGGCCGCCGCGCTGATCTTCGGCGGCGTGCTCGACCGCCTGCCCGCGCTCGACGTGGTGCTGCCACACGCCGGCGGCGTGCTGCCCATGCTTATCGGGCGCTGGGACCACGGCGCGCGGGTGCGACGCGAACTCGCGCACCTGCCACAGCCGCCCTCGGCCTATCTCCGACGCTTCCACTACGACACCATCGCGCACGACGACGACGTGCTGCGCTTCCTGGTCGAGCGGGTCGGGGCCGACCGCGTGATGATGGGCAGCGACTGCCCGGCCGACATGAGCTACACCCACCCGGTCGACGTGGTCGAGCGTCTTGCCGATCTGCCCACGGCCGACCGCGACCTGATCCTCGGCGGCAACGCGCGACGGCTGCTGCGAATGATGGTCGACTGAGACCCTGCCGCCGGGGACTGTATCCGCCGGCGATCGCTGACGGGTACCCGTGGACGGGAACACGGCTGCTGCTGCGCGCCACCCCATGACCGTGCGTGCCGCAGTCACCGGGCATCACGTCCGCCCGAACTGAACGACCGTGTATCCTGTTTCATCTCGGCAGCAGGCGGTCGCTGCGCTAGTCTCCGAGCCTTCCGTCGTCTGGCGGCACCTGCCCCGTCGACCTTTCAAGGAATCGGACGATGCGTCGATCGATCGGGATTGCACTGGGCGCGGCCGTGCTGGCCGGGGCGCTGGCCGGGGGTGGCTGGTATGCGTGGCAGGCGGGATGGATTCCCGGCGCCTGGATTCCGCCGCACCCCCGCGCACCGCTGCCGGAAAACTTCCTCGCCACGATCAACGCGCATCCGGAAAGCACCCGACAGGGCGCGCAACCCTGCGTGCGCGTTCCGCTCGACATGCTGCGGTCGACCCTGCCGGGGCGCGAAGGGCTCGAGTACGACCAGGTACTGCACCTCGTGCCCGGGCTCGCCTCGGCGGCCATGGTCGTGCGCGAGGACGGCAAGCTGCCCGAGGGTTCGCGCGTGCTGGACGCGATGGCGAAGGCCGGATTCTTCCAGGCGGCGGATGGCGAGATCTCGACCGATGCCGGCCAGCGACTGCAGGGGCGTCGCTGGACGCTGGGTTTCGAGGGCTGGCGACGGATCGAGGCCTCGGGCTGCGTGCGGCTGGCGCCGCCGGTCGCCGCGGCCGTCGAGTCGGCCACCCGGGAACCCGCCGACGTGGACGGCAACGCGGTCTACGCCGTGACGGTCACCACCCGCCGCGAATCCCTGCCACCGTGGCTCGCCGATCCGCTGCTCGACCACCGCATCTACGTGGACGCGCGCAAGCAGCTGTCCGAACCAGGGCGCGCAACGGTTCGGCTGATGCGGACCGACACCGGCTGGACGCTGGCGCCGGCTGCCGCAGGCACCGTTGTGCCACCCACGCCGCAAGCGGTCAGCGAGATGATCGGACGCCCGGATGCGCCAAAGCCGCGTGCCTGCATCCTGCTGCCTTATCGCGAACCGGGCGCCACCTTCGAGAGCGCCACCAGCACCCTCCAGCTCGACGACGTTGCCGCGCATACCGCCGATGCGGCACGCGCCGCGCGACTGGCGATGTGGCAGTCGCGCATGTCTGCGCTTGCGGCCGTCGGGGTGTTCACCGAGACGCGCGTTGCCGCCAATCGCGCCACCGGTCAGCCAGCCGGTATCCGGTACGCCCTGAGCCCCGAGTTCCAGCGCTGGTTCGATCCGCTGGATCCGCAGTGCCTGCAGATGGGCGAGGGGAAGCCCGAGCCGATCGAGGTCCTGCTCAGGCCCTCGCCGGAGGGCGCACCCGCCGGCGCGCGCGAGGCGATCGCCCGCTACGCGCTGCGCCTGCCGGCCGATGCATGGGCGATCGCCTCGCCGCTTGCGCTGCCGGAGGTGTCGATCGCGCGCGAACTCGGCGGGTGGCCGATGCGGATCGAGCTCGCCTGGGATGCCGCCGCACGCGCGTGGCAGGTCACCTCCGGCGCCTCGGTGGTCAGGGCCACGCTGCGTGCAACTCCGATCCCGGCGGCGACCGCACCCGCAGTCCCAACCCCACCGACGCCCGTCGGGCAGCCAGCACCGACCTCTCCAGGCGCGACTGCCGGCAAGCCCGCCGCAGGCACGCCAGCACCCGCCGCCCCGGCCAATCCGGCACCCGCCGGCGCACGCATCACTCCGACCGGGACGCGATAGCCGCCCGGGGCTCCGGCGGCAGGCGTCTCGCCATCGCGGGCCGAGCACGCATCCCGTCCCGGGAAGATCAATCCAGCCGCAGCCCGATCTTCGCGATCAGCTTGCCCCACATCTCCCGCTCGGCCTTCATGTGCGCCCCGAAGGCCTCGGGCGTGCTGCCCACCGGCTCGGCCCCCAGCGCAAGCAGGCGCTGGCGCACAGGCTGGAGGGCCGGCACCCGATCGTGGAATCCCGGGGGCATCGTGGCTTCGAGTGTAGGCCTCGCAGGAGGCTTGCCGGGACACGGCGAGCCCGCGGGACCTCGCCTGCCGGAAGAGCTTGATTTCGAGGAGGCAGGGCTTGCCGTCATGGCGATCGAGCATCGCCGAGATCCGGCGCACGCGATCGCGTTCTCGATCCGGGCTGGGCCAGGCCGCTTCAAGCCGAATGGCCACCCAGTCGCCGTGCCTCC
>CAIKXV010000235.1 GCA_903831455.1 uncultured Pseudomonadota bacterium
GACGCCTCCCCAGCGGCGGATCACCATCTGCCCCTGGATCGACGGGCGGCTGTGCAGGGTGACGCCCATGCCGATCCGCCGCATGCGCGCGAGGCTCGCCTCCGATACGCCGTCCACGTGCGCGAGCGTCCAGCGCAGCGGTCGCACCGGCGTGTCGCGGTCGATCGCCTCGATCTCGTCGAGCAGCATCGAGATGGTGCTGTCGTGGGTGGCGTGCTGGTGGACGTGCCATCCGTGGCGCGCTGCGGCACGCGCCACCGTACCCCAGCCCCGCGCGGCCTCGCCGCCGGGCTGGAACGCCTGGTAGGTATTGTCGTTGGCCGGCGTGTAGAGGTTCTCGCCGATGCCCACGCAGTGGAAGAAGGGGCTGCCCGGCCCGGGCCGCCCGGCGGCCAGGCGCGCGGCCACGGCCTGCGCCTGCCCGGCGCTGGCGGCCTCGGTGAACTGCAGCCAGCCCACGCGGACGGTCAGTTCGCCCCGGGCATCAGCCTCGATGAACGGCTGGTAGTGCGCCTGGGTGAATCCGTTGCCACCCACGTCCAGCACCGAGGTCACGCCCACGCGCCCGAGATCGCCCATCAGTCGGCGCACGCCCTCGCGCCAGGCCTCGGGCTCGACCGCGGGCATCGCCTGGTGCATGCGTCGAAGCGCGGGCGGCGGCAGCACGCGCGTGCGATCGGCGGGCTGTCCGTCCATGCCTGCCGCCCGCAGCGCCAGCGTGTTCGCGTAGCCGCGGGCGAACAGCACCTGCAGGAACACCGGGTTGCGCGGTGCGGCGCGATCGAGTTCCTCGCGCGTGAAGCCCGCGTTCTCGTCGGTGAACTGGTCCTCGGTCCAGCCGCCGAGGACGACCACCCAGTCGCCCGGTCGCGAGGCACGCGCGCGGGTGGCGATTGCCTCGAAGGCGGCGCGACGGGTCGTCAGCCCGTCGAGTCGAACCTCCTGGGTCCAGCGCTCGGCCGCACGGATCACGTGCGTGTGGTTGTCGATCAGGCCGGGGATGACGGTGCGACCCGCCAGATCGATGCGTCGGGTCGCCGGCCCGGCGAGCGGGGCGAGGTCGGCCGCGCGCCCGACGGCCAGCACCCGTCCGTCCCGGACCGCCAGCGCTTCGGCGGAGGGCTGGCGGTCATCGAGCGTGGCGATGCGCCCCCCGGTGAGCAGGAGATCGGCCGTGGGCCGGGCCGGCACCTGCACCGCCCCGGCACACCCGCCCAGCGCGGAACCCGCCAGCGCCGCCAGCACGCCGCGGCGCGACGGCGAGTCGGGACCGGCCGGGGGCGTCGCCGCCGGAGCCGGAACGGACCTGCTGCGGGAATGGCGGGAGGCGGTGGTCATCGGGCGGGGCGGCCGTCTCGATCCGGGCCTAGCGCGGCATCGCGTCGTGGACGATGCGCCCGTTGACCATCGTGATCAGCGGACGGATGTCCTTGATCTGGTCGGCGGGCACGCGGAAGTAGTCGCGGTCGAGCACCAGCAGGTCGGCGTAGCGGCCGGGGGTCAGCGAACCGAGGTTGGACTCCTGGAACACGATGAACGCGTTGCTGCGGGTGTGCGCGATCAGCGCCTCCTCGCGCGTGACGGTCGAGCGGTTGACGTGGTGGCCGCCGACCATCTTGCCGGTGACGGCGAAGGCGAGCGAATAGAACGGGTTGGACGTGGTGACCGCCGTCGCGTCCGAGCCCAGCCCCCAGAGGATGCCGCTGTCCTGGATGCGGCGGAACGGCGGCATCTCCCACGCGCGCTCGCCGTGCACGCGGTGCATGAGCACGCCCTGGATCAGCGGGCGGGTGTGGATCTGGGCGGTCATGCCCAGGCGCTTCATGCGATCGAGCTGGGCGTTGGTCACCTGGTCGAGGTGCGAGTACGACCAGCGCAGGCCACGGATCGGGAAGTCCTGCGCGATCTTCTCGTAGCCGTCGAGGAAGGCGTTGATCGAATCCTCCATCTCGACGTGCGCGTTGAGGTAGATGCCGCGCTCGGCGAGCGCGCGCACGATGCGCATGGCCTGCGCGATGGCCGCAGGCTGCGGATTGCCGGTCTTGCGCAGCAGCTGGGTGGTGGCGGGCCCGTAGAGCGACTCGCCGTAGCCGACATGGTTCATCATGTCGTTGCCCTGGAACGGCCGGATCGACGGGATCTCGGCGACCACCTTGTCCACCTGCTCGGGCGTGGCCGGCTGGCGGATGGTGGTCCAGTAGACGCGCACGTTGAGCTCGCCGCGGCGCAGCAGTTCGGCGTAGGGCTCGTAGTGGCGTGCGCTCATGCCGCGGCCACCGGCATCCATCCACGCCGTGATGCCCATCGAATTGAGGTCGGCGACCAGGCGGCGGGTGTTCTCGAGCCAGGCGTCGCGGTCCTTGAGCGGGATCTTCGCCGCGACGAAGGCCACGCCGCCTGCGCCGCGTACCACGCCGGTGAGACGCCCCCCCGCATCCTTCTCGATCATGCCGTTGGGCGGGTTGGGCGTGGACTCGTCGATCTTCGCCGCGCGCAGCGCGGCGGTATTGAGGTAACTGTGGTTGTAGACCGACTGCAGCACCACCGGGTGGTTGGGCGCGATCGCGTCGATCTCCGCCGTCGGGAAGCCACGCGCTTCGTCGAGGAACTGCTCCTCGGACCATCCACCGAGCACCGCGATCCATTCGCCCGGCGGCGTCGCGCGCACGCGATCGGCCAGCAACTTGAGGGCCTGCCGCCGCGAGGTGATCCCGTCGAAACGCAGTTCGTTGTGCTCGGCGGCGCGGATCCAGTGCGAGTGGTTGTCGATCAACCCGGGGATCACGGTACGGCCTTCGAGGTCGATGATCCGGGTCGCGGGCGCGGCCAGGCGGCGGATATCGCCGTTGCTGCCGGCCGCGGTGATGCGCTCGCCGGTGATCGCCAGCGCCTGCACGAAGCGGAACTGGTCGTCCACCGTCGCGATGCGCCCGTTCACCAGCACGATGTCAGGGCCACCGGACTTCTGCGCAACCGCGCTGCCGCCGGCCGCCAGGCCGACGGCGGCCACGGCCGCGGCCATGCCCAGCAACGTACGGCGTCGGACATCGGCGGACGGTCGAATCGCTCGCTTCATCATGGGGATCTCCTCCAGCAGTGGCCCTGCCGGTACGGTGCCGGCTCGGCGGTTGGACCTTCGGGGGTGGAAGCGGGGCGGGCGCGCGACATGCCTCGCGCCCGCCCCGCCGGATGCGGGTCAGTCGATGCGGGTACGGACGGTCTCCACGATGCGGGCGACCGAGGGGAGGGTGTTGTCCTCGAGCGCGTCGGCCGCAGGCAGCGGAATATGCGGCGTGGTGATGCGCACGATCGGGCCGTCGAGGTCCCAGAAGCACTCCTCGGTGACGATCGAGGCGATCTCGGCGCCCCAACCGCACAGCCGCGGGTTTTCCTCGACGGTGACCAGGTGCCCGGTACGCGCCACCTCGGTGAGGATGGTCTGGGTATCCAGCGGCACCAGGGAGCGCACGTCGATCACCGTGGCATCGATGCCGTGGTCGCGCTTGAGCACCTCGGCCGCGTCCATCGCCCGATGCACCATCGCCGCCAGCGCGACGATCGTGCAGTCGCCGCCCCGACGCAGGACCTTGGCCTTGCCCAGCGGCTCGTAGTGCTCGCCGTCGGGCACCTCGCCCTTCATCGGGTAGAGCGACTTCTGCTCGAAGAACACCACCGGGTCGTTGTCGCGCACCGCGGCGGCCAGCAGGCCCTTGACGTCGGCCGGATAGGCGGGCGCCACCACCTTCAGGCCGGGCACGGCCATCGCCCAGTTCTCCAGCGACTGCGAGTGCTGCGCGCCGAAGCGCGAGCCGGCGCCGTTGGCGGTACGCACCACCACCGGCATCGACGTCTGGCCGTTGGTCATGTAGCGCATCTTCGCCATCTCGTTGGCGACGATGTCCCAGCAGACCGCCAGGAAGTCGGAGAACATGATCTCGGCGATCGGCCGCAGGCCGGTCATCGCCGCACCCATCGCGGCGCCGAGGATCGCCTGCTCGGAGATCGGGCAATCACGCACCCGCTTCGGCCCGAACTCCTCGAGCAGGCCGACGGTCGCCTTGAACACGCCGCCGGCGGCCGCCACGTCCTCGCCGAGGAACACCACGTTCGGATCGCGCCGCATCTCCTGCGCGATGCCCGCCGCGACCGCGTCGCGATAAGTCAGTTCCGCCATGCCGTGCTCCCGTCAGCCCAGACGTCCTTGTCGATCAGGTCCAGCGACGGGGTCGGCGAGGCCTTGGCGATCGCCGTGGCCTCGTCCACCTTGCGCTGCGTGTCTTCCTCGATGCCCTTCAACGTACCCTCGCTCACCCCCAGGCGCAGCAGACGCTCGCGGTAGGTGGGCACCGGGTCGCGCTTCAACCATTCCTCGAGTTCGCCCGCCGGCCGGTACTTGGCGGGGTCGGCTCGCGAATGGCCCGAGTGGCGGTAGGTCCGCGCCTCGATCAGCGAAGGTCCGCCGCCTTCGCGGGCCTTCGTGATCGCGGCCACCGCGGTCTCGTACATGATGTCCGCATCGTTGCCGTCGACCACGATGGAGGGCAGGCCGTAGGCCGCCGCCCGGTCGCCCGCCGGGTTGGGTACCGCGGTGACCGCGCCGATCGGGGTGTACTCCATGTACAGGTTGTTCTCGCACACGAACACCACCGGCAGCTTCCACACGACCGCGAAGTTGAGCGCCTCGTGGAAGGCCCCGATGTTGGTGGTGCCGTCGCCGAAGAAGCACACCGACACCTGTTGCGTGCCGCGGTACTGCGCCGACCACGCCGCACCGGCCGCGATCGGCAGGTGGGCGCCGATGATCGCGTAGGAGCCCATCACGCCGCGCTCGACGTCGGTGAGGTGCATCGAACCGCCCTTGCCGGCGAGCAGCCCGCATTCGCGGCCCATCAGCTCGCCCAGCACGCCGGCCATCGACACCCCGCGCGCCAGCGTGTGCGCGTGGCCCCGGTAGGTGCAGAAGGTCCAGTCGTCGGGGCGCATCGCCACGCCGAAGGCCGCGGCGATGGCCTCCTGCCCGAGGGACAGGTGGCTGGTGCCCTTGATCAGGTTCTGCAGGAACAGGTCGAAGGCGCGCTTCTCGCACATCCGCAGTTCGAGCTGCAGCCGGTAGAGTTCGAGCCGGGTCTCGCGACCGATCTCGAAGGTGGGCTTCTTCGCCCGGGGTATCGCACTCATGCAGGGTCCTCCATCGGCCCGCGCGCGTCCGGCCGATCGCCGGGCGCCGCGAGGCTCGCGGTTCGTCAGTAGGGGTTGGCCACCGGCAGGTCCTGGGCCGGGAACAGCGAGATCACCTGCGCGCCGTTCGGGGTGAGCACCACTTCCTCCTCGATGCGCGCGGCCGACACGCCGTCGGCGGCCGGGCAGAAGGTTTCCACCGCGAACACCATCCCCGCCTTGAGTTCGTAGGGATCCTTGAACGAGTTCAGGCGCGAGATGAGCGGACGCTCGTGCAGGCCGAGGCCCAGCCCGTGGCAGAAGTTCAGGCCGAAGGCGGCCATCTCGGTCTCGAAGCCGATCTCCGTGCTCTTGGGGAAGGCGGCGGCGACGCGGTCGGTGGTGATGCCCGGCTTGAGCATGGCGATCGCCCCGTCCATCCATGCGCGGGCCTTCTTGTAGGCATCGCGCTGGGCACGCGTGGCGCTGCCCACGGTGAAGGTGCGGTAGTAGCAGGTGCGATAGCCCATGTACGACTGGATGATGTCGAAGTAGGCCTGGTCGCCCGGGCGGATCAACCGGTCGGTGAAGTTGTGCGGATGCGGGCTGCAGCGCTCGCCGGCGATCGCGTTGATCGCCTCCACGCAGTCCGAACCCATCTCGTAGAGCCGCTTGGTGGCCATCGCCACCACCTCGTTCTCGCGCACCCCGGGCTTGAGCGCCTCGAAGATGTCCTGGTAGACGCCGTCGACCATGGAGCTGGCCATGTTGAGCAGCGTGATCTCGTCGTGGCTCTTGATCTCGCGCGCGGCGAGCATCATCTGCTGGCCATCGACCACCTTGATGCCCAGCTTCTGCAGCGCGAACAGGAAGGGGGGCTCGACCACGTCGATGCCCAGCGGCATGTCGGCCACGCCCTCCTGGCGGAGGATGTCGTGGATCTCGCGCGCCGCTTCCTCGAACAGGCCGACCGAGGGGTTGATCGCCCCGCGCATGCCGACGTTGCCGGCGAACACGTGGTTGGTCGGCAACCACGGGCAGTAGATGCGATGGTGGCGCGCCGCCGACCCGAAATCCCAGATGTAGGGCTCGCCGTTGCCGGTGACGAGCGACCAGCGGGTGAGCTTGTCGCGCGCCCACTCGCCGATCACGGTGCTGGTGGTATAGCGGACGTTGTACTGGTCGAAGGACAGCATCGCGCCCAGCCCCGAGCGACGCAGCGCGGCCTTGGTGCGCTCGAGCCGGTAGCGGTGCAGCCGCTGGAAGTCGACCCGCTCCTCGAAGTCGACCTGCATGCGACCGGGGGCCTGCAGCGGACGATCCCAGCGGTGACCCGGATCCGGGTGCTCCATCATCTCCTGCGCGAGCGAGCGGCCGCGCCGCCCCTTCGCGGGGATGTCGGCCGC
>CAIKXV010000236.1 GCA_903831455.1 uncultured Pseudomonadota bacterium
ATGGGCCGTCCTATTGACGTTCTCGCAGAAGAGGTTCTGGGCCTTTCACCCGAACTGCGCGCGGGTCTGCTGGATCGCGTGGTCGCCAGCCTCGACACCGGCGATGCAGGCGATACGGCTGCAGCCTGGGATGCGCTCGCTGCCCGGCGCGAGGCGGAGCTGGCGTCAGGGCAGGTGAAGGCCGTGCCTCTGGAAGACGCCCTGGGCCGGCTGCGTGCCGTGCTGGAGTGAGGGTTTCCTTCCACCCTGGCGCCATCGACGACACCGCGGACATCCTGGGTTTCTACCGTCGCGAGGCCAGCGGAGCGATCGCCGGACGATTTCTCCGTGAGCTTCAGCGCGTAGCCGTGCTGTTGGGTACCTTCCCTGAGCTGGGGGTTCCAACGAGCGGCGGGTTTCGCAGCTGTCCCCTGACCGGATTCCCGTATTCCGTTCTGTATCATGCAGGCGCTGAAGAGTGCAGGATTCTCGCGGTCAGGCACCAGCGAAGAGCCCCGGGCTCTGGTCACGCGCGCCGCTAGCGCTTTACTGCGACCGCCGGCAGATCGCGCTGTGAGTTCATCGGCGGAGGCTGTCGGCCATGTGCGGTGGCCATGTCGATCAGGATGTTCGCATCACTGACCAGCAGCCTCACCCGATGACTCCACCTGGCGCTCCTTGTGGAAGCGCATCATCGGGATGCCCAGCAGTTCGGCTGCCTTGGCCTCGGAAATGTAGTGCTCGGCCAGTGCCCGATAGACCAGCTGGTTGAACAGGCGCGGCTGCTCGCGGGGCAACGCCTCGCCGGGTTCGAGCCTGCGCCAGCCGCGGGCGGAAAACCGCCGATGCAGGGCGAGATGGGTCGCGTCGCTGATCACGCCACAGTGCCATGCGCGCTGCAGCCAGCCGGCCATCGACAGTCCGAACTCGTGCTTGAGCCCATGCAACTCCTGCCATTCGATCGCGTGACGCTGCCGCCCGAGCAACTGCCGCACCGCGACCCGCGGCGCCAGGAAAGCGCCGGCGAATCGGTCGCAGACGGCCTCCTCGTCGAGGTGTTCGACCCGCCGGCCCGCGAGCAGCAGATGCCCGAGCTCGTGCGCCAGTGCGAACCGTTGCCGATCGCCGGGCCAGCGCCCGGAGACGGCCACGACGGGATACTCGCGACCATCGTCCGTGCGGGCCAGCGCCGTCAAACCCGAGAACCCGGGATTCGCCTCGTCAACCACGATCACCAGCAGGCCCAGCCCCTCGAGCGTTCCGGTGAGGTCGGCGATCGGGTTCATGCCCAGCTGCCATGCCGTGCGCACCCGATCCGAGAGGGTTTCGATCGTGTCCGGCGTCGCAACCCGCCGCGGCAGCCCGGCCGGCGGGGCGAACGCGGGCAGCGGCAGCGCCGGAAACGCGTCCAGCAGTTCGACGCGCTTCTCGACCTGTTCGGCGACCCTGATCGTCAGCGCGTCCTGTGCCGTCCTGCCGAAGGTGGACGTCTTGCGGAACCGCAGCCGCACCAGCTCGACGGCATGCGTGCGGAAGAAGTACTCGGTCCGCACGCCGCAGGCCTGGGCGAGGTTCAGAAGCTGGGCCGAAGACGGGGTCAGCAGCCCCTTCTCGTACTTCTGGATGGCGGTGTGCGAGACCCCGACCTTCCCGCCCAGCGCGGCCAGCGTGAGGCCGGCAGCCAGTCGTGCTTGATGGATGCGTTGGGCGATCATGGCGGTGGAGCGGAGAGGTTTAAAATAGTCTGAAGTCTACAAGAAGTTTAAACCGCTACCGTCGTGCGGAGGCTCGGGTGCGTGCTGCCATGGCCGGGTAATGGTTCGATACGGCGGCATGGACGCGCGCGGGAGAAGGCTCGCCTTCGCGAGGGCGAGGTGACAGGGCAGTCGTGTGGAAGTCCTCCTGAGGCACCACACCCCTGGTCGCCCCGAAGGTGCTGTGGCACGCTTTCGGAATGGCCCGCTTGCAGGCGCAAACCCCCGGCCAACCGCTGATGATGGTCGTGCGGACTTCGAGGACACCTCCGATTCACCGATCGCCTCACGCCCCTGGCGCCGGAGGGCCCCGCTGCCCGCCGCGCGGCGGGATCGGCTACCGGGCGACGTGACCGCACGACGCTGGGAGCGATCCATGTCCGAAGCAGGCCACGGCTGGAGCTCGACCTTTCCCGTGTTTCACGCGGCCGAGCCGCGCGTGGTGCGAGGACGACTGCAGGATTTCCTGCCCGATGTCGATGCGTCGCAGGTGCGGGCGTGGGACGACAGCATCCCCCGGCTGCAGCGCGAGGTCGGCGAGTCGCTGGACGCGCACCCCGATGCCGCGCAGTACAGCGCGATTCTCGAGTACCAGCTTCCGCTGGAGTTTCGGCGGCCCGACGTGCTGCTGCTGGTCGGCAGCGCGGTCATCGTGCTCGAACTCAAGGGGAAAGAGGTTCCGTCGCAGGCCGACATCGACCAGACCGCGGCTTATGCACGCGACCTGCGCGCCTACCACCGCGATTGCGACGGTCGGCCCGTCCATGCGGTGGTGGTGCCGACCCGTGCGCGGGGTTACGCGGGCGAGCGCAATGGCGTGCATGTGGCCGGGCCGGATGCGATCGACGCGCTGATCGCGAACTTCTCCGACGCGCGCGACCGGCCCCCGCTGTCCGCCGAGGCCTTCCTGGATGCGGGCGCGTATCGACCGCTGCCGACGCTCGTCCAGGCCGCGCGCGAACTCTTCACCACCGGGACACTGCGCGATATCTGGCGCGCTCGCGCCAACACCGATCCTGCGGTCGACCGGATCGAGAAGATCATCCGCGGCGCGGCCGAGGGCCGTCGTCGTCGCCTCATCCTCCTCACCGGCGTGCCCGGCGCGGGCAAGACGCTGGTCGGGCTGCGCCTGGCGCACGCCCACTATCTCGACGATCTTGCCGTCCCGCGGGCCGACGGCCAGAAGCCGACGGCGCCGGCCGTGTACCTCTCGGGCAACGGCCCTCTGGTGCAGGTGCTGCAGTATCAGATGAAGCAGGCGGGCGGCGACGGCAAGACCTTCGTGCGCGACTTGAAGGGCTATGTCCAGACCTACAGCCGACCGCGGGCGCCGGTGCCGCCGGAGCATGTGCTCATCTTCGACGAGGCCCAGCGCGCATGGGATGCGGACATGGTGGCCTCGAAGGGCCACACCGACCGTCCGCAGTCCGAGCCCGAGCACTTCGTGCAGTTTGCCGAGCGCATTCCCGAATGGTGCGCGATCGTCGGGTTGATCGGCACGGGCCAGGAGATCCACCTGGGCGAGGAGGGCGGTCTCGCGCTCTGGCGCAAGGCGGTCGAGGAGAGCGGCGTGCCCCACGAGTGGGAGGTGCACGGTCCGCCGCCACTGGCCCCGCTGTTCGAGGGCAGCGCGGTGGCCTTCGTGGCATCCCGCGATCTCACGCTCGACACCGAGATCCGCTTCCACCTGGCCCGGGACGTCCATCCGTTCGTCGACGCGCTGCTGCGTGGCGACGCGGCGGTGGCGCGCCAGCATGTGGCCCATCTCGCAGGCCATGACTTTCACCTGCGCATGACCCGCAGCCTGGACGTGGCCAAGGGGTATCTGCGCGAACGCTACGCCGAGCACCGGCTGGCGCGCTTCGGACTGGTGGCGTCCTCGCGCGACAAGGACCTCATCCACTTCGGCGTGCGCAACGACTTCAACTGGACGAAGAACGTGAAGGTCGGGCCGTGGTACGTGGATGGCGACGGCAGCCCGGTGTCCTGCCGCCAGCTGGAAGAGGTGGTCACCGAATTCGCCGCCCAGGGCCTGGAACTCGATTCCGCGCTGCTGTGCTGGGGCAGCGATTTCGTGCGCGAGCAGGGCAACTGGTCAAGCGAAGGCGCCCGCCGGTACAGGAAAGGCAGCCTCGTGCGAGACCCGCACCGGTTGCGCCTGAACGCCTACCGCGTGCTGCTCACGCGTGGGCGCGACGGCACGGTGATCTTCGTGCCGCCGATGACGACGCTCGACGAGACCTGGGACTATCTCGGCGCCTGCGGGATCGCGCCCCTCGGATAGGCGCGCGGGTCGGGGTCGCTTGCCGGGGCGACGGGTAGCGGCCTGATGGGGTGACGACGACCACCGTGTCCGGTCGGCCGTAACCGGGTGGACGGCATCGTCGGCCGAGAAGGGGTCTGCGTGACAGGCGGGCCGGCGCCGCCGGTAATGGGCTGCAGGGCCCGTGCGCAGCCGTATCGCGGAAATCCGGCGATAGGCATCATGACTACGGGACCCCGGCGCAGGCGGCTTGCCGCTTGGCACCGGATACGCAACGTATCAAGCGCAAGTGGGCAAACACTCACACTGCCGCCGCAGCCGTCGGGCATTCGTGGAGACCTTGTCGAGCGGCTACCTCAGTATTAAAGTTGCAACTAAATGTTTAGTCGCGACCTCAATGTTCATGATGCTGATTCCGGCACGCTCCGATGGGACGACCCTGACGGACCGATCCTGGTCGACATCAGGCGAACGCACGGCATGCGCGACGTTCGCAACGCGCTGGTCGAGCTTGTGTTTCGCCTTCAGGCTGAATCACCGGTCGCGCGCGCCGCGTGCGTGATCATCGACTCGAAGCTGTCCCCGAGTCGACTCGACGAGGAACTGCGGCGACTGCGCGC
>CAIKXV010000237.1 GCA_903831455.1 uncultured Pseudomonadota bacterium
GACGCCCGCGCCGTGGCCGCGTGGTCCCGGCTGGGATTCGTGCCGCGCGTCACCCTGATGCGGCGCCCGGTGCAGGGCGTCCGGGACGAGCGCACGCGCTGAAGGCTCGCGTCGGCGGCGTTGCCCGCCAGCGGCCGGGCGCATCCCCGCCGGTCGGGGCGCGACGCCCGACTCAGCCGATGCGCTCGGCCACCCACTGGCCGAGCACGACGAGCATCCGCGCAGCCCACATGGCCAGCGACAGCCCGCCCGCGAGCAGCAGCAGCGGCTGGCGTCGCGCGATCAGGCGCAGCACGCGTCGCAGCCGCCGCCGTCCCGGCGGCGAAGCGGCCGCCTGCCGGGCCCGTCCGGACCGGCGACAGCGCAGTCGACGCCGCCTGCGGCTGCATGAGCCCGCGCTCACGATCGCGACCGCGGCGCTCGACTCCGGGCGGCGATCGTCGAGAGCGATGGCACTCGCAGCGCGCGAGCCGCGGCACCTGCCTGCGCCGATCCGGGCAGCGCGCGCGCCGGCATCGTGCCCTGCACCAGCGCACCCGCCAGCGCCGGCACCTGCAGCATCATGAAGGCGCTCACTCCCCCCACCAGCAGCGCGCCGGCGAAGTAGAAGAAGTTGAATCCGGACGGATCGTCGCCCAGGTGCCGGTCGAGCGAGCCCAGCAGCGGCTCGTGCATCGCGGAGACCAGCGTGACCATCACGATGCCGACGACCTGGTGCAGTGCCGCCACCAGGCAGAACCGAAGCCACGCATCGGCGAGGAATGCCGCCCACGGCACCAGCAGCCATGGAAGCAGCACCGGGCCGAGCGCGAAGGCGATCGCCAGCAACGTCATCGACAGCAGGTAGACGGCGAGATAGACGACCCCGCAGCCGACCATGAAGGCGAGCGTCCCGAGCTTGAACAGCACGGTGAAGGCCACCAGCAGCCAGTCGCCACCCAGTGCGCGGCCCGCGACCGGGTACTCCCAGAGCGCGAAGGCGGCGTCGAGCACGCGGCTGACGCCGAGCAGCATTGCCTCGGCCGACGGTTCGTTGCCGCTCGCCTGAAGAGCGACACGATGCGTCCCGTCCACGATCGCCGCGCACAGGGCCGGCCATCGATCGAGCAGCGCGAACAGCAGGCCCGCGAGCAGCGTGAGCAGCAGCAGGTCGGCGAGCAGCCGCCCCGGTGGGGCGAGGTCGAGCGCCCCGCGAATCCCGAGCCACACCAGCGCGAGGCCGGTGAGCAGCACCAGCAGGCGGCCACCCCACTCGATCAGCCTCGACTGGATCAGCAGGGAGGCGGCGAGATACCCCTCGACCGGCGCGCGCAGCGCGGCGGCGAAGTCCGCGCGCGTGCCCTGCACCGTCGGGTGATCGGCGGCCTGGGCGGCCGCGATCGGCGAGGCGGGCATCGCCAGGGACGGCGATACGACGCCTGCAATGATCAGGCCGGACAGCAGCAGCAGCACCGCATGGCGCACGATGCGACTGCGGGCGCGCGCCAGGGCGTCGATCATCGCAGCCGGCGCGCCTCGATCGCCGAGACGGCCTGGGCTCGCGCCCGGGCACCCTCGGCCGACGCGCGCGACGCGCGGATCTCCGCCTGTTCGTGCGCCCGCTCGCGCGCCTGGCGTTCGGCGACCGCGAGCGTATCGTCCAGCGCCTGCGCGCGCTGCGCGCGCGCCCGCTCGGTGGCCAGTGCCGCCTGCGCGGCTGCGCTCTGGGCCACCAGCATCGCCATCTGCTGGTTGAGGACCTGGAGCGACTCGTGTACCCCGCTCGTCTCGCCCGCTCGTGCCTGGAGCGCCTGCACCGCCCGGTGATCGTCCGCCGCCCGGCGCATGGCTGCGAGCGCGTCGGCGAACGCTTCCTCGCGATCCTGGGCGCGCGACTGCGCGAAGCGCTGCTCGCGCACCGCATAGTCCCGCCAGGTCAGCCCCGAGGCCGCATGCGCGTGCTGGATGCGCCGGGCCTCGCCGTGCAGCTGGTCGAGCGAGCGTCCCAGCCGCTCCAGCGCCCGCGCGTAGTGCGTGGCCTGCTCCACGCGCTCGCGCACCGCAGACTGCGCGGGCGCGAGGGTCTCGGCCCGGGCGCCGGCGAGCTGGCGCAGCGTTGCCTCGTGCTCGCGCAGTTGCAGCGCGTAGTGCCTGGCCTGGCCCACCAGTTGCAACGCGCGCTGCTCCTCGGCCACGAGCGCCGCGCGCACCGCGCGCACGTGCTGGACGTAGGCGGTGGGATCGTGGACCAGCTGGCCGGTCGCGGGCAGCGCGCCACCCGCGAAGGAGAGGCGCGGTGCAAGGACCAGCAGCAGGACCAGCACAGGCCAGGCACGCGTGCGCGCGAGGGTCTCGATGCGACGGGGACGCCGATGTCGACAGGACGCAGCCCGGGCACCCGCGCTGCCGTGCCCGGCCCGCGGTCCCGAGGCGACCGCGGCGCCCGGAGCGACCCGGGCGGATGGTGCGGATGGGGCAGCCCGGGCGGCCGGGCCGGCGGGAGAGGCTGCGGCCACGAAGGCCTGGCCGAACGGGACCGCCTCCACGCGCGGGGCCGATGCTGCGCACGATCGGTATCGACGCCCCGTACGCCTCCCGGCGCTCGCGGCGCGAGCCTGCGGGGGAACCCCGCGCGCCGGCGGCACCGGGAGCGTCCACCGCCGGTCCTCCGGCGGCCGCGCGCTCACGCGGGAACCCTCGCGCCGGCATCCTCGCCGCCGGCTTGCGCGAGATAGCGCTCGATCCAGTCGGCTCCCCCCTGCGCCTGCACGCCGAGGAACAGGCGCTGCGCCGCCGGATCGGAGCGCAACGCGGCCAGCACCGCGGGCGGGAACCGGCACTGGACCCGCCACGCGCGGCCGGGTTGCATCACGTAGGCCTCGCCGCAGGGACGGAGGTCGCGGATGCGGGCGAGCTGCGCCTCGGTCAACCCGAGCCGCTCGACATACAGGCGGCGCTGGGCGTGGACGTGCGGGTTGGCGAGGTGGATGCGCGTGGGCACGTTGTCGAGGATCACCGGCAGCACCGGGCTGCCGTCGATCTCGGCGAGCGATTGCGTGGCCAGGATGACCGACGCATTGCGCTTCCTCAGGGTGCGCAACCAGTCGCCGAGCCGCGCGGCGAAGCGCGAGTCGCCGAGCACGCTCCAGGCCTCGTCGACGCAGACGAAGGCCGGCGAGCCATCGAGCGATCGATCGAGGCGATGGAAGGCGTACTCCAGGACGGCAGCCGCCACGATCGGTTCGCGGAACAGCGCGCCCAGCTCGATGCAGGCGAGCGCCCCGAAGTCGAGCGTGTCCTCGGGATGGTCGAAGTACCGCGCGAATCCGCCCTCGCCCACCCAGGGCGACAGCGCCGCACCCAGGGTCGGGGGCAGCAGCGCAGCGAGCGCGCGCAGCCGCCACAGCTCGCGCGGCTGCGCAGCCAGCAGATCGATCGAGGCGGTCAGCGCGCGCAACGCGAGCGGCGAGCGCGCTTCGTCGCCGAGCAGCATCGCGACCCATTGCGCAACCCACGCCCGCTCCCGGGCGTCGTCCAGCCGCGCGAGCGGATTGAGCCGCGGCGAGCCGGCCTCCCGACCGAAGTCGACATGCGAGCCGCCCTGCAGCAGCGTGGGCACCCGCGCGGCGTAGTCGCGATCGAACAGGCAGACGCGTACTCCCGGATAGCGCCTCGCCTGCGCGAGCAGGAAGTTGAGCAGCACCGACTTGCCCGAACCGCTGGGTCCCAGCAGCAGCGCGTGGCCCACGTCCTCGACGTGCAGGTCGAAGGCGATGCGCGTGCCGTCGGCCGCGGGAAGGTGGGTCAGCACGGGCTGCGGCGAACCGAGCTGACGGGACAGGTGGGCGTTGCCGGCCGGCCCCGCGGCCTCGGAGCGCAGCGGTGCGAGATCGCAGGCGTTGGCACCCGACACCAGGTGCCAGCGTGGCGTCAGCGCCCACTGGCCAGGCAACGACACGCTGAAGGCGCCCAGCAGGTTCGCGCGTTCGCGCAACAGCAGGAAGCCGCGCCGGCGCAACCGCGTGCCGCACTCGCGAACGGTCTGCGCCAGCGTGTCGGCGTCCGTGGCACGAACGAGCACCGTGAGACAGGCATGGCCGAACGTGGCCCCCTCGGCGGTGAGCGTGGCCAGTGCCTCGGCCGCCTCCTCGGCCAGGCGCACTCGACCGGCGTCGACCTGGGCGCTTTCCTCGCGGGTGATCGCCTCGCGCAGATAGGCCATCGCGCCCTTGCGCAGGTTGCGCTGGTGGCGCTCGGCATCGCGGATGCGGCGCGCCGCGCGCTGCGGGTGCTCCAGGCGCAGCGCGCTCACCACCGTGATCTCGCCGGGCACCGAGAGCAGTTCGTCGAGCATCCCGGGCCACGTGGCTCCGGGCCACCCCTTGATCGCCAGGGCCGCCATGCGCACGGGCTCCGCATCGAGGTGGGAGAAGCACAGGCTGTCGCGCCCGACGTCGAGCTGGTTGTCCGGCAGCCATGCATCCAGGTAGCACGGCGGCGAGGGCATCTCGACCGCTTGCCCCTCGGAGGCCGGGCTGGCCCGATCGTGCAGCGCCGAGAGCAGCGCACCCCCGGAGAGCCTGCGAAGGCCGAGCAGGGGTACCGTCTCGGCGAAGGCCTCGATCGCGCCCGACAGGCGCGCGTGATCCCGGTCGATGCGGGCGGCCTCGATCGCGAACGCATGGCGGCGGTCGAACGCGCGCCGCACGGCCTCGGCCGGAGTCCGCCGGACCGACTGGACGAATCCGTCCACCCACGCCGCCGCCGCGGCCGCCGGCGCCATGGCGATCGCGAGGAAATGCCGATTGACATGCGGTGCCTGGCGCTCGAGTTCGGCACACCAGAGCTGCTCGATGCGCGCGGAGACCGGATCGGGGAAGCCCCCCGCGACGGTCGCCGGTGCACGGCGCCGATCGACGATCCACCAGAGTGCGCAGCGCTCGTCGAAGGCTCGCAACGCGTGCTCCAGCGATGCGACGATCCGTTCATCCTCTCCCGGCGCGCAGGCCTCGAGGTGCACCCCGGAGAACTGGAACATCGCCAGCAGCGAACCATCCTTGCACATCACGACGTCGTCGGCCACGAGCAGCATCCAGGGCACCAGTTCGGCGAACCCGCGGCTGCCCGCCCGGTAGTTGCGTACCCAGCGCGAGAGGTTCAGCACAGCAGGTCGCGACCGAAGCCGAGTGGACGCTGCCCACGGGTCGATCCGACCCGCGGCCAGGGATCGTAGTGGTCGGCCTGCCGCAGGTAGGCGGCGTAGACCTGCCGGGCCCAGGGATCGCGGCGCGTCGCGCGAGCGGCCAGCGCGTGCACGGCCACGGCCGCCGGAACCCACCCCCAGAGCCCGAACCCCATCACCAGCGCGGCGGCCAGCGTGGCGTTGACGATGGCCACGCGGGATTCGACCCCGCCCAGCATCGGCTGCTCGAGGAGCGCTGCATGGACCGGGGACTGTCGAGGTGCTGGCATCGCGTTGCGCTCAACCGCCGAAGCACGCCGTCGTGGCCCCGGCACGGATCAGGCCCAGCCACTGATCGGCCAGCAGCGCGAAGGAGATGCCGAAGACCAGTCCGAGCAGGCTGCGAAAGACCCCACCGAGTTCGCCGAAGGCGATCATCAGGCCGGTGATCACGATGGCGATCACCGCGACAGCGCGCGCGACCGGACCGGACAGGCTGCGCGCCACCACGCAGATCGGCCCCTCCCAGGGGGCCGGCGCGGACTGCGCGAACGCGCTGCCCGCACCGATGCACAGCGCAAGCGCAAGCGCGAGCGCGAGCAGCACCCCGCAGGCGACCCGCGTCGGCTGCGCCGCGGTCGGTGGCGACGGCAGCCCGAGCGGATGCCGTTCGCCGGCTCGGTCGATGCCAGGCCTCGCGCCGCGCAGGCAGGAGGGCAGTGCCTGCGATGCATGCGTGGCGAGGTCGCAGGCCCACCGGGGGCTCGTCGGCTCAGTACGGGACACCGCAACCTCCGGGCTCGGCGCACGCGCGGGCCGGACGATGCCCGGCCTCGGCGGTCGCCCGATCGGCGAGCTCCGGCGACGCGGGGTCCGCCTCGACGTGCAGCCGATAGCCCGCGTCGGGGTCGGCCCCGGCCACCCTGACCACCTGCCGCACGACCCGCACGCCCGCGCGCGACTCGAGCACCGCGACCAGGTCGAAGGCGCGGGCAACCGCCTCGCGCAGGGCCTGCGGCGGCCACGGCACTCCGGCGCAGAGGGCGAGGCTCTCCACGCGGGCCAGCGCGGCCGGCGGGTCGGATGCGTGGATCGTGGCCATCATGCCGCGATGGCCGGTCATGGCCGCCTGGACGAGGTCGAAGGCTTCGGGCCCCCGCACCTCGCCCAGCAGGATGCGGTCGGGGCGCAGGCGCAGCGCGAGCCTCAGGAGGTCGCGGATCGTAGCCCCCGACACCGGGTCGCAGGCGAGCGCGAGGTGGTGGGGAAGGTCGGGCGCGAGTTCGGGCGTGTCCTCGAGGGTGATCACCCGCTCGGCAGGCGGGATTTCGGCGCACAGTGCGTTGAGCAGCGTGGTCTTGCCGGCATCGGTGGCGCCGGCGATCAGGATGGCCTCGCCCCTGCGCACCGCCTGGGCAAGTCGCGCGAGCGCGACCGCCTGGCCGGGAGAGCCGCAGGCCATCTGCCGGAGCGTGGGCCGCAGGCGACGGTGCCGGCGAACGCACAGCGCCGGGCCGCCCGGGGCCAGCGGGGGCAGGCAGGCGGCCACGCGCAGCCCGTCGAAGCGGGCTTCGACCCAGGGGTCGCTGCCCGGTACACCGGGGCCTCGCCCGGCGAGACGGCCGAGCAGCGCCACCGCAGCCTGCAGCGCCTCGGCTCCCAGCACGACCGGCGCACGCTCGACGCGACCTGCGCGCTGGACCCAGATCGCACGCGGATCGTTGACCATGACCTCGGTGACCGACTCGTCCTCGAGCAGTTGCGCGAGCGGCGAGAGCGTGCGGCGGAGGAACTCCTCGGCGCAGCGGGTGGTGGCAGCATCCATCGGCAGGGTACTCGGTGCGGGCGGGCCCGGGGGCGATCGGCGGCGCGTGCGGTCGGGTCGGCAGCGACGACCCCGGCCCCGCGCATCGGTGCCAACTGTCGCCCGCACCGCGCGTCCGATCACGCGCCGCGAGCGCCGCTTGTGGCTCGCTACCCCGGGTGCCGCACAGTGCCCTGCCCGGGTCGCGCACGCCCCCGCAACCGGGACGGCGCGCCGATCCGCGCGCAGGCACGGTCGCGCTGCATCCGGGCCGCGTCCGGGCACCGGGATACCGGGCGAGCCTCGCGGGGGCGTTCGCCCCCCCGAGGCATGCGCCCGCCGAGGGGCAAGGCGCATGCGGGGTTCACCTCCGCTCGATCGGGTCGGCGCCCCGCTCCGCCGCGCGCACGAGGCGCCCGATACCGCTCAGCCGCGGCTGCCCGCCCGGGCCACGGGCCCGGCGTCCGGGACCGCACCGAGTTGCACCTCGCGCTCCTGCGCGCGGCCGTCCCGCCACGCCTGCACGCGCAGCCGCTCGCCGGGCGCCGCGCGGCCGATCCGCTGCGACAACGCCGCAGCCGTCTCCACCGGCTCCTGGCCGATCCGCGTGATCACGTCGCCCACCCTGAGCCCGGCGCGCGCGGCTGGGCCGTCCGGCTGCACCGCGGCCAGCACCGCTCCGTCGGGACGCGCGAATCCGAAGGCATCGGCCAGCGCCTGGTTGAGGTCCTGGGCGACCACGCCCATGCGGGCGTGCTCGACCCGGCCACGGGCAAGGATCTGGTCCTTCACGCGCAGCGCGACATCGATGGGGATCGCGAAGGCGAGGCCCTGGAAGCCGCCGCTGCTCGAGTAGATCTGCGCGTTGATGCCCACCACGCGGCCGTCGGCATCGAACAGCGGGCCACCGGAGTTGCCGGGGTTGACCGCGGCGTCGGTCTGGATGAAGGGCACGCGCGAGTCGCCCGGCAGCGCGCGCCCCTTGGCACTCACGATGCCCTGCGAGGCGCTCTGCTCGAATCCGAACGGCGCGCCGATCGCCAGCACGTAGTCGCCGACGCGAAGCGTCGCCGGATCGCCGGTGACCACCGGCGCCAGCCCCGGGCGGTCGATGCGCAGCACGGCCACGTCGGTCGCCGCATCCACGCCCAGCACGCGGGCGCGGTGTTCGGTGCGGTCGCGCAGGCGCACGGTCACCTCCGAGGCGCCCGCCACCACGTGCGCGTTGGTGAGGACGATGCCATCGGCCGACACCACGAATCCCGACCCCTGTCCGCGGAACGGGGCCTCGCCCCGAGGGGCCAGCCCCGGCAGGCCGCGCAGGAACGGTGGCAGGCCCGACTCGGCGCCCTCGACCGGGCGCGTACCGGAGACCGTGATGCCGACGACCGACGGACCGAAACGCTCGACGATGCCGCGATAGTTCGGCGCGCCCACCGCAGGGATCGGAACCTGCAGCGCACTCGCCGGCGCGACCTCCGCGACCGCTGGCGGCGATGCCACGCTCGGCCCGGCACCGCGCACGGGCAGCAGCACGGGCATGGCGGTCGCCGCGCCCCCCCGCGACTGCCATAGCGCCGCGCCGGCCGCGCCCCCGATCACCGATATCGAGAACAGGCCGGCGGCCGCCAGCGCCAGCGCACGCCTGGACAGGGCCATCGGGGCAGGCGCTGAGACCGGCCGGGCGGCGGGCACGAAGGAGGGGCGTTGGCTGGAGGCCTGCCCGTGAAGGTCATCATGGCGATCGATCATGTCGGGTCTCCCTGGTGTTCGACCCGGCGGCCGCGAATCGCGGCCCCGGATGCGCCGGTCGCACTCGTGGTGCGCGCGCATGTCCACAAGATGGGGCCGGCACGTCCGCGAGCCGTTAGGTACCCGTTAGCGAAGGGTTAACGCCCGGTGAAACACCCTCCCCCGCGACGGGCACGGGTCCCGGCTCGCGCACCGCGGCTGGCCTCGCCGCGCGACGCCGGCCCGACGACGGCCGGGCGGCTCGCTACTCGGGCCGCAGGCCGGCAGCCTTGACCACAGCGGCCCACTTCGGGATCTCGCGGGCCAGGAAGGCGGCCAGTACCTCTGGCGTACCGGCGACGATATCCACGCCCTGGCCCGACAGACGGTCGCGCACGGCAGGCTCGGAGAGAACGCCGCGAAAGGCCTCGGCCAGGCGGTTGACCGTCTCGCGCGACAGGCCTGCCGGGCCGAGCAGCCCGTACCAGCCGGCCGACTCGAAACCCGGCAGGGTTTCCGCGACCGTCGGCACCTTCGGCAGGCGCGCGGAGCGCACCGGTCCGCACACCGCGATCGCACGCAGGCGTCCCGCCTCGATGTGCGGAAGGGTCGCCACCAGCGTGTTCACCTGGAACTGGACGTGCCCGCCGAGCGTGTCGGTCAGTGCCGCTCCAGCGCCCTTGTAGGGCACGTTGACGATGTCGATGCCGGCCTGGGTGCGCAGGAGTTCGACCGCGAGGAACTGCGAGGTGCCGGCCGAGCTGCCCGCGCTCAGTTGCCCCGGGCGTGCGCGGGCGAGCGCGATCAGGCTCTTCACGCTGTCCACCGGCAGCGACGGATGGACGACCAGAACGGTCTGCACCGTGGCCAGCAGGCTCACGGGCGTGAAGTCGCGCAGGGGATCGAACGGCAGCTTCGCGAACAGGCTCGGGTTGATCGCATGCGGCGTGCTGGCCATGAGCAGCGTCTGGCCATCGGCGGGTGCGCGCGCCACGTGGTCGCTGCCGGCGATGGTGGCCGCACCGCCGCGATTGTCCACCACCACCGGATGGCCCAGCGTCTCGGCCAGGCGCGGGGCCAGCGCACGCGCGAGGATGTCGGTACCCCCTCCCGGGGCCGCTGGCACCACCAGGCGCAGGGCGCGCGCGGGCTGCGCCTGCGCCCAGGCGTGCGGGCCGACCAGCGCAGCCGGCGCGACCGCCAGGAGGACGAACGCGATGCGGGGCACGATCACGCGCTCGCCACCGGGAGCGAGGAGGCGACGGTCGCAGGCCGGGCGGCGGCGGGCGCACGCGCCGCGGGGAAGGTCACGCAGGCGCGCAGCCCGCCTGCGGGCGAGGTGTCGAGCGACACCGCGGCCGCGTGGCGTTCGGCCACCGCACGCACGATCGCCAGCCCCAGCCCGCTGCCGGTGGTCTCCCCCGGTGTGCGCCGGTAGAAGCGATCGAACACGCGCTCGCGATCGGCCTCGGGGATACCCGGGCCATCGTCGTCGACGAGCACCCGGACGTCGCCCTGCGGCCGCGATTCGAGCCGCACGACGACCTGTCCGCCCTCGCGACCGTAGCGCACCGCGTTGTCGATCAGGTTGCGCACGAGCACGCGCAGCGAAGAGGCATCGGCGGAATCGACCGAAATGCCCGGGTTCGGCGCATCCAGCGACAACTCGACCCCGCGCGCGGCGGCGAAGGCCACCGTATCGCCGATGGCCTGCCGCGCCACGACGGCGATGTCCACCGGCTGCACGGCCCCCGCGGCGCCCGGAGGCGCCGCGCCGGGCTCGCTGCGCGCGAGGGTGAGCAGCTGCTCGACCAGGTGGTGCGCGCGCTCGATGCCGGAGGCGAGCCGCTCGATCGCCTCGGCGCGCACCGCCGGATCGTTCGCGCGGCGCAGCAGCTGCAGTTGCAGCTTGAGCGCGGTCAGCGGCGAGCGCAGTTCGTGCGCTGCGTCGGCGACGAAGGCGCGCTGCGTCTCGAAGGCGCCGCGCAGGCGATCGAGCAGCACGTTGAGCGAGGACACCAGCGGCTCGATCTCGCTGGGCAGGCCGCGCGTGGCGAGCGGCTCCAGCGCCTGCGCGCGCAGGCCCGTCACCTCGTTGGCCACGCGTCGCAGCGGGGCCAGCGAGAAGCCGACCATCCACCACGCGGCCAGCGCGAACAGCGGCGCGAGCGCGAGGAGCGGCGTCACGCTGCGCAGCGCCGTCTCGGCGGCGAGATTGCGCCGCACCGACATCGGCTGCGCGACCCGGATCACGCGGTTGCCGAACATCAGGCTGTAGATTCGCCAGCGCTCCCCGGACAGGGTGACGGTCACGTAGCCGTAGGGAACGGTGGCCGGCATGTCGGGCAGGTAGCGCGAGTAGTAGGCGGCGGAGCCGTCCGCGCTCCACACGTGCAGCACGAAGTCGGTGGGCTCGGGTGCCGGAAGGTCGGACTCCAGCGGGGCCACGACGGCCTGGTCGCGCAGCGACAACGCCATCTGCTTGAGCTGGTAGTCGAACAGCCCCTCGGTCTCGCGCAGCACCGCGTGGTAGGTGACCAGGCCCAGCAGCAGCGCGGTGAGCGTCACCAGGCCGAACGATGACCACAGCACCCGGGTCTGGATCGAGCGGATCCGCGGCATCGCTCAGGCGCCGGCACGCGGCGCGCCGACGTAGTAACCCACGCCGCGCACCGTATGGATGAAGTCCTCGCCCAGCTTGCGGCGCAGCTGGTGCACGTACACCGAGATCGCATTGCTCTCGATCTCCTCGCCCCATCCGTAGAGACGATCCTCGAGCTGCGCGCGCGAGAGGATCGCGCCCGGTCGCAGCATCATCGCCTCGAGTACCGCGTATTCGCGCGCCGAGAGCACCACCGGCTCGCCGCGCACGGTGACGATGCGGGTGGTGGGGTCGAGCGTGACCGGCCCGACCTCGATCACCGGATCGGCACGCCCGGCATGGCGACGGATCACCGCACGCATGCGCGCGGTGAGTTCCTCGAGCTCGAAGGGCTTGAGCACGTAGTCGTCGGCGCCCGCATCCAGGCCCGCGACCCGGCTGGATACCTCGTCGCGCGCGGTGACGATGATCACCGGCGTGGCGTCCTGGCGCGCGCGCATGTCGCGCAGCACGTCCAGCCCGTCGATCTGCGGCAGGCCAAGGTCGAGCAGCACCAGGTCGAAGCGCTCGGTCGCGAGGGTCGTCCGGGCGGCGCGTCCGTCGCGCACCCAGTCCACGGCAAAACCCTCGTGGCGCAGCGCCGAGCGGACGCTGTCGCCGATCATCATGTCGTCTTCGACCAGGAGGATGCGCATGGCTGCGAAGGGTACGCGCCTGTCTCAGTCCCTGCACTTCGCGCCACGAGGGAGCGAAGGGGAAGGCGGCGGGAGGACGTTCGGCATGATCGCATGACACCGAGCGCGGCTGGTGCGGGGGACACCGCCGGGCAGCACACCGGTTTCTGGAGGAGGGGAAGGCCGGTGGCTGGGGCATGCGCCGTGTCTCCCGCCGCAAGCGAATGATCACAGGCCTGGATTAGGCTCCGGTTAGCGCCGCATCGTCGGCGCCCCCCGGTGCGGGCGGCCCCAGGGACGGCCCGCCGGAGCGTGGACGCCCGAGGGCTGGCCGGCCGACGGTCGGCGGGCCGAAGAACAGCCGGTCGAGGGACGGCCGATCGACCGGACACGGGGCGAGGAACAGCCGGTCGGCTGAAGGCGGGTCGGGAGCGGTCGGACGAGGCCGGCCGGTCGACCGAAGGCGGGGCGAGGAGCAGCCGGTCGGAGGGGCAGCCGTCCGCGCCCGGCCGATCGCGGCGCGTGCGCATGCGCTCGCGTGCGGGCCGCGCCCTTCGGTGGCACCATCCGGGCGAGCCGGGCCGGCGTGCCCGGCCGGAGCCAGGCCAGGGGAGACCGCGATGCTGAAGGTGTGGGGACGCACGACCTCGATCAACGTGCAGAAGGTGCTGTGGACCCTGGGTGAACTGGACCTGCCGTTCGAGCGCGTCGACGCCGGGCTGCACTTCGGCGTGAACACCGAGGAGTGGTACCGGCGCATGAACCCGAACGGACTGGTGCCCACGATCGATGACGAGGGCTTCGTGCTGTGGGAGTCGAACGCGATCGTTCGCTACCTGGCCGCCCGCTACGGCATGGGGCGTATCTGCCCGGTCGACCTCGCCGAGCGGGCCGACGCCGACCGGTGGATGGAGTGGCACTCCACCAGCGCGTGGGGCACGGCGCTTCGCATCGTGTTCTTCAACCTGTACCGCGCCCGCCCGGAACAGCGCGATCCGAAGGCGGCCGACGCCGCGCTGCGCGATGCGAACCGCTGGTTCGCGCTGCTCGACGCCCATCTGGTCGGACGCACCTGGATCACCGGCGATCGGTTCACGATGGGCGACATCCCGATGGGCGCGGCCACCCACCGCTACCTCAACATGCCGATCGAGCGGCCGGCCACCCCGGCGCTGGCCGCCTGGTACGCGCGCCTGCTCGAGCGCCCGGCCTTTCGCGAGTACGTCGCGCTGCCGCTGTCCTGAGCGCGCGCGATCGCGCGCGCCCCCGGCAGGTCGGCGCCAGCGGCGCCCCGCTCCGGTGCCTCAGGCGGCCGAAGACAGCCGCGCGTTGGCGAGCGTGAGGCGATCGAGCAGGATGCGCAGGAACGCGCGGTTCACCTGCACCTGCAGCGCGGCGCTCGCGGCGTTGAGGGCCGCGGCCTTGATCTCCACCACCAGCGAAGGCTGCAGCGCGGTGATGGTGGTGGTGCGCCGGGCCACCGGTGCGTTGAAGTAGAGCATCTCGCCGAAGCAGTCGCCGGCGCGCAGGATGTTGAGCGTGGTCTCGCCGCGCGACACCCGCACCTCGCCATCGGCCAGCACGTAGAAGCTGTCGCCCTGCTCGCCCTCGCGGATCAGCGTGGTGCCCGGCATCACCCAGCGCCAGCGGGTCACCCGCAGCATCTCCCAGATCTCCACTTCGGCGAACTGGTCGAAGAACAGCAGCTCGCGCACGCGCGCGAACTTGGCCGCGTCGTTCAGGTCCTCCTGGGGCACGCTGATCGTCCCGGTCAGGCGCGAGAGGTCGTCCGCGAAATCCTGCCACGTGGCGTAGCGGCGGGTGCGGTCCTTGGCCATTGCGCGCAGGACGATCGCATCGATGTCCTCGGGCAGGCCCTCGCGCGCATCCGACGGCGGCGGCGCGTCGATGTTGAGGATCTGGTAGGCGAGGCTGGCGTGGCTGCTGCCGGCGAAGGGCAGCCGTCCGGTCAGCAACTGGTACATCACCACGCCCAGCGAGTAGATGTCGGTCTGGTGGGTGAGGGGCTCGTCGCGCACCTGTTCGGGCGACATGAAGGCGGGCGAACCGATGCCGCTGATCTGCGTCTGGTCCGAGGTGGCCGACAGCGCCGAGCCGAAGTCGCTCACCTTGAAGCCGTCGTCGGGGTTGCCGAGGATGTTCGCGGGCTTGATGTCGCGGTGGATCAGCCCGCGCTGCTGCGCGAACCACAGCGCCTGCGCGCACTTGAACACCACCTCGACCACCTGTGGCACCGGCAGCAACGTCGCCACGTTCGCGTAGTACTCGAGCGTCTGGCCCGGCACGTACTCCATGACGATGTAGCTCGCGTCCTCGTCGTCGACCGCATCGTAGATCGACGCGATGTACGGGTGGGAGAGCTTGCCGGCGAGCATCGCCTCGTTGAGGTACATGCTGCGGAAGCGCCGCGCGATGCGCTCGTCGCTGCTGGAGCGTTCGAACAGCTTGATCGCCACCTCGCGGTTGCCGAACGGGTCGGTGGCCAGCAGCACCCGGCTGGTCGCGCCACGCCCCAGTTCGCGCAGCACGCGATACTTGCCGATCTTCCTGGGCAGTTCTGCGGACATCTCCAGCGAGCCTCGTGGTCTACCGCGCGCGTGTCGGGGGTCGGGCCTCCGCGCCCGACCCGACCGCGGGCAGCGCACGCCTCCCGCCCGACATACGCGTATCGGCCGCGCGCGGCCCGACTTGAGCGCCGCGCGGGCGTTCAGCCGGCCAGCGCCGAGCGTACCGCTGCCAGCCGGGCCGCCCGGATGCGGGCCGCGATGGCGGCCGGCTCGCCGCCCTCGCGCGCAATCGCCCCGGCCTCGACCGCCCGGGCCGCCGCAAGGGCCACCAGCAGTCGACGCCCGACCGCGCCGGCGACCTGCGGGCCGGTCGCAGGCCTCGGCGGAGCCTCCCCTTCCCCGGGTTCGGCGAGCAGTTCGCGGGCCAGCAGCAGTGCCTCGAACCGGCCCGGGCGCCGCAGCCCGTCGTTCGCTTCGATGAAGGCGAGCGCCGTCTCGGCGTCCTCCGCGCCTGCGGAGGCGGAACCCGCCAGCAGGCGCGCGAGGTCGGCGCATTCGGTCGGCACCCGCAACCGGGCGCACAGGACCTGCACCTCCCGCAGGTTCGCCGCGACACCCGCAGGGCGGGCGGCGGCGAGCAGGGCGAAGCGCACCGCGAGCGGGGCCCGCCGACCGGCCGCACGATCGAGCCGCTCGCCCAGCCAGGCCGCCCGGCCCGCCGGCTCGACGATCGATCCCGCTCGGGCCGGATCGCTTGCGCCCAGCCCTGCCACGATCCGTCCACCGCCTCCATCCTCCGCGACCTTCTCGCCACCGACCTCGGGGAGCACGCGCTCGAGCGCGCCGCACGCATCGAGCACCGCCAGCATGCGCGAGGGCATGGCCTCGCACAGCCCGCGCGAAAGTTCCTGCCACACCCGCTCGGCGACCAGCGCATCGACCTCGCCGGCCTCGACCATCCGTCGGCACAGCGCCAGGGTGTCGGGAGCGACCCGGAACGTCGTGAAACGGGCCGCGAACCGTGCCAGCCGCAGGATGCGCACCGGATCCTCGGCAAACGCCTCGCTGACATGGCGAAGCAGCCCCGATTCGAGGTCGCGGCGTCCCCCGTAGGGATCGACCAGCGAACCGTCCTCGGCGCGTGCCATCGCGTTGATGGTGAGGTCGCGACGGGCAAGATCCTGCTCCAGCGTCACGTCCGGCGAGGCCTGCACCTCGAACCCATGGTATCCAGGCCCAGCCTTGCGTTCCGTGCGAGCGAGCGCATACTCTTCATGCGTCTGCGGGTGCAGGAACACCGGGAAATCCCGCCCCACCGGGCGGTACCCCCGCGCGATCATCGCCTGCGGCGTCGATCCCACCACGACCCAGTCGCGGTCGCTCACCGGCAGGCCCAGCAGCTCGTCGCGTACCGAGCCCCCGACCGAATACACCCGCCCCTCGGCGTCAGCCACGGTCGGCGTCCCCTCGCGGACCAGGACGCGCCCGGACCCGTCCGATGCCGGGGATGCCCACCCCGGGCCAGCCCCGGCACGCGGGCCTGCTGCGTGCGCGAGTCCGCTCAGGCATCGAAGGCCGCGATCCGCTCGGTCTCCGCGAGCGCATCGGCAATCCACTGCTGCATCGGGGCGAGCGCGAGCATCGCGGCCATGTAGTCCCGGGCGTCCGGGTCCTCGGCCAGCGCCGGGCAGTAGCTGCGCAGGCGCAGCACCACGGGTGCGTACATCGCATCGGCGATGCTGAAGCGACCGAAGAGGAAAGGGCCGGCCGCGGCATGGTCGGCACGGGACTGGCGCCACAGCGCCAGGACGCGGGCGAGGTCGGCGGTCGCCTCGTCCCCGAGAACGCGTCCCGGCTCGATTCGCCGGATGTTCATCGGCATCTCGCGCCGCAGCGCCGCGAATCCGCCGTGCATCTCGGTGGCCACCGCGCGAGCGTGCGCGCGCACCGCCGGATCGAGAGGCCACAGGCCCGCCTGGGGAAAACGCTCGGCCACGTACTCGCAGATCGCCAGCGACTCCCAGACCGTCACCGATCCGTCGCGCAGCACCGGCACCTTGCCCGAACCCCCGTGGGCCAGGATGCGCTCGCGACTGCCGGGCTCGTAGAGCGCGATGCGCTCGACCTCGAAGGCCGCGCCCGCCATCGCGAGCGCAAGCCACGGCCGCAGCGACCACGACGAATAGTTGCGGTTGCCGATCACGAGCCGGAGCATGGTCGGGATCTCCGGCCCCGCGCTCAGCGCCCGGCGCGGTGGCGATAGTCGCCGTAGCGCGATCGGGGACCGGTCTCGCCCAGGTAGCGGCGGGCGATCGGCTCGAGCGGCGACGGGCTGCGTCCGAACACCGCCGGGAAGGGATGGGCGCTCACGTTGTCGACGGTGAGCGACAGGTAGTTGTCGTAGGTGAGCAGCTTCACCGGCAGCAGCCCGAACACCCTCGCCTGCAGGCGGGAGAGGCCGTCGGACAGGCCGATCACCGGGCGCGGATGGCCGCTCAGCCGCCCGGCGAGTTCGACCAGTTCGCGCAGGGTGTAGACCAGCGGCCCGGCGAGTTCGTAGCACTGTCCCTCGGTCTGTGCGGATTCGAGGGCGACCGCGAACGCATGCGCGACATCCTCCACCCACACCGGCTGCAGGCGCGCCGCCGGCGAACCCAGCGGCACGAAGGGCGCCAGCGCCTGCATGCGCGCGAAGAGGCCGAGGAACGAGTCGCCGTCGCCGAACACCACCGACGGACGGAAGATCGTGGTGGCCAGGCCGGTACCCTGCGCCTCGCGCACCAGCGCCTCGGCGGCGGCCTTGCTGCGCAGGTATTCGCTCGGACCCTGCTCGCTCGCGCCCAGCGCGCTCATGTGCAGGTAGCGGCGCACGCCGGCCTCGCGGCAGGCGGCGATCACCCGCGCGGTCAGATCGACGTGCGCGCGCCGGAAGTCGCCCGCACGCCGCTCGTGGAGGATGCCCACCAGGTTGATGACCGCATCGCAACCCCTCGCGAGCGAGGCCAGTTGCGCGGGGTCGTTCACGTCGGCCGTGAGCAGCTCCACGCTGGGCAGCACGATCAGGCTGTCCTTCGCACGCTCGCGCCGACGCGTGGGGATGATCACTCGCACGCCCTGCGCGGCAAGCCGCTCGGCGATGTGGCGGCCGATGAACCCGCTGCCGCCGATCACACAGACTCGTTTCACGTTCATGGAGGATTCGCTCGAAGCGTCCGTCGGAGCGGGCGGGGGATTGCACCCGCCGCCAGGCGCGCGGCCGCCATGCGGCCGCGTCGATTTCACCGGTGCGGATGGTACCGCGACCGCGGCCGCACCCGTCGCGCGGCCCGCAGGCGCCCGTCCGGCGGCCGTACCCGCCCGGTCGCGCGCGGGACCGGGGGCCGGCTCCGGCCGTGGACGCACGCCGCAGTCCCCTCGGCCGCAGGCGCCCGACGGTCGGTGGCCCCCGGCCGGCCGCGCCTCGCCCGATGGCGCGACGAGGCCGCCGCCCACGCCGAGGGCAGCGGGCTACGGTCCCTGCTGCCGGGCGGGGATGGTGCCGATGCGCGCGCGCAGCGAGGTCTGCGAATGGCCCAGCACGTGCGCGTACCAGGTGGCATTGGACATCACGCGCTTCACGTAGTCGCGCGTCTCGCCGAACGGGATGGACTCGGCGTAGATCGCGGCCTCCAGCGGCTGCACGGTGCGCCACGCGCGCGCGCGGCCCGGTCCGGCGTTGTAGGCCGCCGAGGCCAGCACCGGGTGGTCGTCCAGCCCGTCGAGCACCTGGCGCAGGTAGGCGGTGCCCAGGCTCAGGTTCACCCGGACGTCGGTCACCAGCGACGGGCGGTAGTCGAGCATGCCGGTGCGCTTGGCCACCATCGCCGCGGTCGCCGGCATCAGCTGCATCAGTCCCGACGCCCCCGCATGCGACCGCACGTCGGTCAGGAAGCGGCTCTCCTGGCGTATCAGTCCGAGCACCCAGGCCTCGTCGAGCTGCTGCTGGCGCACGTGCGGCTGCAGTTCCTCCCGGAACGGCGTGAGGAAGCGCAGCGAGAAATCATGCAGCTCGCGCGTCCGCTCGGCCGTGGCGATCGCGCGGTCCCAGAGCCGGTGGCTGCGCGCATACTCGGCCGCGGTCAGCAACTGCATGTCGTTCATGCCGCGCAGGGCCCACGACCACTCGAGGTTGCCCTCCAGCCGCATGCCGATCCGGTAGAAGGCGAGCGAGCGCGCCACCGCCGGCTGGCGACCGAAGGCCTCCACCTCCTCGCGCACCGGCCGGAAGGCCGGTGCCGAAGGCGGACCGGCGAACGGCCCGAGATCCTCGCCGGCGAGCTGCCCGTAGAAGCCGAACTCGCGGGACAACGCCACCAGGAGCGCGTTGGCCTCCTCGCCCCGGTTCAGCTCGCGCAGCGCGCGCGCGCGCCAGTAGCGCCACGCCGAGTCCTCGCGCGCCTGCGCGCTCATCTGCTCGATCGCGGCGAGCACGTCGCGCCACTCGCCCGCCCGCAGCGCGGATCGAACCCTCCACCCCAGCATCTCGTCGTTGAGCGGCACCCCGGCCGCGCGGCGGAACCACGCGAGCGCATCCGGGTCGAGACGGCGGGCGCCGAGCCACGCGATCGCGCCCCAGGCGTAGGCGCGCTCGGCCTCGGTGAACTGATGGTCGATGCGGTCCCACGCGGCAGCCGCCAGTTGCGGGTCGGTGCGCGCGTAGCGATGGGCCGCGAACATCACCACCTCGCGCTGGGCCCGCGTGCGCAGTTCGTTCGACCGCGCCAGCACGACCTGCGGGCGGTCGTGCGCGAGGTCGAGCGCCTTCGCGTCGAACTGCTGCCCCGCCGGCAGGAAGACCGCGGCCCGCCGGGCAGTGCCGGTGCTGCCTGCCTCCAGCGCCAGCCGGATGCGGGCCCAGATGTCCTCGGTGCGCAGTTCACCCGAGGCAACGAGCGCCTGGAACAGCGGCGTACAGGCCTCCGGCAGGTCGCGCCCGGTGAACCAGTAGCGCCGCGCGTGCCGGGCGGCGTCGGCCTCGCCCGCCTCGCGCCGCGCCGACAGGGTGTAGCACTCCACCTCGGTATCGGCGGTCACGAGTCGCGGACGCTCGGCGGCGAAGGCTGCCCATTGCCCGCGACGGCCGAGCAGCTTCAACCAGTCGCTACGCAGGCGGTCGGCCACGAGCGTGTTCGCGTGGGCGCCGAGGAAGGCCTGGACCTCCGCCGCATCCGCGGCGTCGAGTCCGACGCGCAACTGCCAGTAGCGCACCCACGGCTCCAGCGGATGCCCGGCCACCCGGGGCTGGAGTGCGGCCAGTCGGGCCCCGCTGCCCGCGCGAAACGCCTCTCGCGCAGCGAGCACGTCGTTGTCCATCGCCGCGACCTGGGCCGCACTGGCGGCGGCGCGCGCGACGGGTACCCCGGGCACTGCCAGCAGCAGGCCCGAGAGGAAGGCCGCGAGGGCCATCCCGGCACCGCGCGCCGCTCGCGTCCGCCCGCCCGCGACGGGCGCCTCGCCCGCCCATGGGCCGTTCGGGGCGGGAGGGGACGCCGCGGACGCGCCGCCACGGGCAGGCGGGAACGTGCTCGGCATCGGGCCAGGGGATGAGGGCGACCGGAAAGGCAACCGGGAGGTCGACTGTGAAAGCGACTGAGGGCTCACGGCGGGGATTGTACCGGTTGCGGGGCCGCGGCCCGCGTGCCCCGCACGCCGCGCGCCGGTTGCGCGACCGACGCGGCGGCCTCGGCGCCCGCCACGCACCGATCGTCGACCGACTCAGGGACCGAGGAACATCCGGTAGGCCGGGTGGTCGGTCTCGTCCTGATGGCGATAGCCCAGTTCGGACAGGAAGCGGCGGAATGCCGCCTTGTCGCGTGCCGGCACCTGCATCCCCACCAGCACCCGCCCGTAGTCGGCGCCGTGGTTGCGATAGTGGAACAGGCTGATGTTCCAGCCCCCGCTCATCGCCTCGAGGAAGCGCATCAGCGCGCCCGGCCGCTCGGGGAACTCGAAGCGATAGAGCCGCTCGTCGGTCAGGCCCGGCGCGCGTCCGCCCACCATGTGGCGGATGTGCAGCTTGGCCATCTCGTCGTCGGTGAGGTCGCGCGCCGGCAGTCCGGCGCGCTCGAGCGCGCGCACGAGTTCGGCCGCCTCCGAGCGCTGGCGTACCTCGACGCCGACGAACACATGCGCCCGGCGCTCATCCGCGTAGCGGTAGTTGAACTCGGTGACGCTGCGCGGGCCGAGCAGCGCGCAGAATTCGCGGAAGCTGCCCGGCCGCTCCGGGATGGTCACGGCGAGGATCGCCTCGCGGGCCTCGCCGATCTCCGCGCGCTCGGCCACGAAGCGCAGGCGGTCGAAGTTCATGTTCGCGCCGCAGGCGATCGCCACCAGCGTGCGTCCCCGCAATCGGCGGGCCGCGACCCAGGCCTTCATGCCGGCGATGGCCAGGGCGCCCGCCGGCTCGAGGATGGATCGCGTGTCCTCGAACACGTCCTTGATCGCCGCGCAGATCGCGTCGGTATCCACCAGCACGATCTCGTCGACCCGCTCGCGCGCGATGCGGAAGGTCTCCTCGCCCACGTGCTTGACCGCCACCCCGTCGGCGAACAGTCCGACCTGCGACAGACGCACCCGGTGGCCGGCCTCGATCGAGCGGCGCATCGCGTCCGAATCGACCGGCTGGACGCCGATCACCTTCACCTCGGGCCGCAGCGCCTTCACGTACGCCGCCACCCCGGAGATCAGCCCGCCGCCGCCGATGGCCACGAAGATCGCCTCGATCGGATCCGGGTGGCTGCGCAGGATCTCCATGCCGATGGTGCCCTGGCCGGCGATGACGTCCGGATCGTCGTAGGGGTGCACGAACGTGAGCCCGCGGCGCTTGCCCAGCGCCTGCGCATGCGCGTAGGCCTCGTCGTAGGTGTCGCCGCTCAGCACCACCTTCGCCCCGCGTGCGGCCACCGCCTGCACCTTGATCTGGGGGGTGGTCACCGGCATCACGATGGTGGCGCGACAGCCCAGCCGCTGGGCGGCGAGCGCCACGCCCTGCGCATGGTTGCCGGCCGAGGCGGCAATCACCCCGCGACGCAGCGCGGCCGGCGGCAGGTGCACCATCTTGTTGTAGGCCCCGCGCAGCTTGAACGAGAACACCGGCTGCATGTCCTCGCGCTTGAGCAGCACCCGGTTGCCGGTGCGGGCGGACAGCCCGGGCGCCGGGTCGAGCGGCGTTTCGATCGCGACGTCGTAGACGCGCGCCTTCAGGATGCGTTCGAGGTAGTCGCGGGGCATCGGCAGGATCGGTGGGGCGGAACGGCTGCGCGGGGGCGCAGGGGCGCGGGTCGCGGCACGACCGGCCGGCGCCGCGCAACTGCGCGGACATGCGGCGCCGACGCCGGCGGGCGAATCGGGGCGGCTCGCGCCCGCACGAGCCGGTCGCGAACCGGCATAATGATCGCATGCCTGCACAGGACGATCTCAAACGCGCGGCCGCCGAGGCGGCCATCGCCCACGTGCCCGAGGACGCCGTGATCGGCGTGGGCACCGGCTCGACGGTCAATTTCTTCATCGCGGCGCTCGCGCGGATGAAGGGCCGGATCGCCGGGGCAGTGTCGAGTTCCGAGCAGAGCTCCCGGCTGCTCGAGGCTGCGGGCATCCCGGTGCTGGACCTGAACTCCGTGAACGAGCTCGCGGTGTATGTCGACGGGGCCGACGAGGTCAACGAACACCTCTACATGATCAAGGGGGGTGGCGGCGCGCTCACCCGCGAGAAGATCGTCGCCGCCGTTGCCCGGCGTTTCGTCTGCATCGTCGACGAGAGCAAGGTGGTCGACGTGCTGGGGCGCTTCCCGCTGCCGGTGGAGGTGATCGGCCTCGCGCGCAGCCACGTCGCGCGCCAGATGGTCCGGCTCGGCGGCGAGCCGCGCCTGCGCGAGGGTTTTCGTACCGACAACGGCCATCCGATCCTCGACGTCGCCGGGATGCGCATCCTCGACCCGGTGGCGCTCGAGTCCGAGATCAACCAGATCGCCGGGGTGGTGTGCAACGGACTGTTCGCCCGCCGCCCGGCGGACATCGCGCTGGTCGCCGGGCCCTCCGGCGTACGCACGATCAGGCGCTGACGCGAGGCCGCGCCGAAGCCGGGCTGCGCCCGCCGGCGGGAAACCCGGCGGAAAACAGTTCCGCGAGGACTCGCGCCGGTGCCACATCCCTGTCATATTGCCGCAGTAGCCTGCGGTGTCGGCGGTTGCACCGGCAACCGCCCCCGCCGTACACGCCACGGCAAGGCAGGAGATCGGGCATGAGCGGAAGCCAGCACATCACGAAGCAGTTCGACGCCGAACTCGAAGCGGTGCGCGCGCGCGTGCTGCAGATGGGCGGCCTGGTCGAAGAACAGATCGTCGGCGCGATCGAGGCGCTGACGACCGGCAACATCGAGCAGTGCGAGCGCATCATCGCCGCCGACCATCGCGTGAACGCCCTCGAAGTCGAGGTCGACGAGCAGTGCAGCCGCATCATCGCCCGGCGCCAGCCCACGGCCATCGACCTGCGCATGCTGCTCGCGGTCATCAAGACCATCACCGACCTCGAGCGCATCGGCGACGAGGCCTCCAAGATCGCCCGGATGGCGCGCGCGCTGCACCAGCGCGACGGCCTGTACCTCGCCCGGCACCGCGACCTTCGCCATGTCGCCGAGATGGCGGTGGACATGCTGCGCAAGTCACTGGATGCCTTCGCGCGGCTGGATGCCTCGGTCACCGCCACGGTCGTGCGCCTGGACGAGCATGTCGACGAGGAATACAAGTCGATGGTGCGCAAGCTCATCACCTACATGATGGAGGATCCGCGCACGATCTCCTCGTCGCTGGAAATCCTCTGGATCGTCAAGGCGATCGAGCGCATCGGCGACCACGCGAAGAACATGTCCGAGTACGTGGTCTACATGGTCAAGGGCAAGGATGTCCGCCACGTGAGCGCCGACGAGATCGAGCGCGAAGTGGGTGCCTGAACCGCGCACGCGGGTCCGCACGCGGTACCCGAACGCGCCGCCGCGCGGAGCGCCCGGGGCCCATCCGGCTCGTCGCTTCGGCGCACGATCCGGCCGGGCGAGGGTCCGCTTGCCGGCGTTCACGCGCTAGAATCGCGGCAGCGGGCTCGCGGGCCGGTCGCCGACCCTAGCCGGGCCCGCGTGGCCGGACGAGACCAGGGCTGACAGGAGGGAAGGCGGCCAGATGCAGGGGCAGAGCATGATCGCCGCGGTCGACCTCGGCTCGAACAGTTTCCACCTGCAGGTCGCCCGCGTGGTCGGCGACCAGATCTACCCGCTCGACTCGCTGCGCGAGCCGGTGCGCATCGGCGCGGGCCTCACCGCCGACAAGCGCCTGGACGAACCGGCCCAGGCCCGGGCGCTCGCGGCACTCGCACAGTTCGGCGAGCGGCTGCGCGGCCTGCGCCCCGAGGCGGTGCGTGCAGTGGGCACCAACACGCTGCGGGTCGCGAAGAACGCCCGCGAGTTCCTGGCGCGAGCCCGGTCGGTGCTGGGCTTTCCGATCGAGGTCGTGGCCGGACGCGAGGAGGCCCGCCTGATCTATCTCGGCGTCGCCCATGGCCTCCCGCCCTCCTTCGAGCGCCGGCTGGTGGTCGACATCGGCGGCGGCTCCACCGAGTTCATCATCGGGGCAGGACTCGATCCGATCCGGCTGGAGAGCCTGTACATGGGCTGCGTCAGCTACTCGCTGCGCCACTTCCCGGACGGTCGACTGACGAAGGCGAACTTCCGGGCAGCCGAGACCGCGGCCGGGGCCGAACTGCAGACGATCCGCAGCGCCTTCCAGCGTGGCCACTGGCACGAGGCCTACGGATCGTCGGGTACCGCACGCGCGATCGCCGAACTGCTCGAGTGGAACGGCTACACCGACAGCGGCATCACGCTGGCGGGCATGCACGAGTTGCGCGCACAGATGATCCGCGTCGGCTCGATCGACCGGCTCGACTCGCGCGCGATCGCGGGGCTGCGTGCCGATCGCAAGCCGGTGATCCCGGGCGGCCTGGCCATCATGCTGGCCGCCTTCGAGGCGCTCGACATCACCCACATGGCCGTCGCCAGCGGCGCGATGCGCCAGGGCATCCTCTACGACATGCTGGGCCGTTTCCAGCACCACGACATGCGGGATCTCACGGTCGCGCAGTTCCGCGAGCGCTACCACGCCGACCCGGTGCAGGCCGAACGGGTCGGTTCGCTGGCCCTCGCCCTGCTCGGGCAGATGCTGCCGGCGGACGATCCGGCCGGCGAGGCCACCACGCAGCTGCTCGGCTGGGCCGCACAGCTGCACGAGATCGGCATCTCGGTCGCGCACTCGGGCTATCACAAGCACGGCGCGTACATCCTTCGCAACGCCGACATGCCGGGCTTCTCGCGCAGCGAGCAGGCGCGGCTCGCGACGCTGGTGCTGGCCCACCGCGGCTCGCTGGACAAGATGCAGGGGCTGCTCGATACCCGCCAGGACACCGCGACGGTACTCTCGCTGCGCCTCGCCGCACTGTTCCACCGCTCGCGGGTCGATACGCCGCCGCCGCGGCTCGAGGCCCGCTACTCGGGCGACCAGTGCCGTCTGCGCGTCGACCCCGAATGGCTGGCCTGCAACCCGCTCACCGCCTCCCTGCTGCGCGAGGAGATCGAGCAGTGGCGCAAGGCAGGCCTGTCCCTGGAAGTCCGGCCCCAGCAGGCGCTCGAAGCCGCCTGACCCCGGCGGCGGCCGCCCCGGGTACATCGGGGCGACCGCGATGCGCGCGCGCAGTCGGGCGCGCGCATCGTGCGTTCAGGCGTCGTGCTCGCCGTCGATCAGGATGAAGGCCACCGCGCAGTCGGCATCCGAGCGGTTGGCCCAGGCGTGGTTGGTGCCGCGCTGGATGATGATGTCGCCCTGCCGGCAGAGGACCTCGGAGTCGTCGAGCACCAGCCAGATCTCGCCCTCCAGCACCAGCCCGTAGTCGACGGTCTTCGTCTTGTGCATCAGCGGGTGGCGCACGTTGTCGTGGTGCTGGGAGGCTTCGGCCGAGCCCACCGCGCCGAAGGCCGCGCGCGCCTTGTCGCCGGTGAGGTTGTGGATGAAGGTCTTCTCGGGGGGAAAGCGCACGATGCGGAACACGTTGCCGTCGGCCGGCGGCTGCAGCGTCTTCACGCCGGCGGTGGCGTCCGGCGCGTCGATCCGCATCGGGCTCGCGTCGCTCACCCACAGTTCGGTCATGGTGAGGCCCCCGCGCAGCGCGACGGTGCGCACGTTCGGGGCATCGCGATCCTCGACCACCACCGCCACGCCGTTGGCGTCGTGACCGGTGACGATGCGTCGATAGGGCTTGTGCATGAGCGGCTCCTTGGGCGGATTGCAGGACTGGACGGGGACACGCCGGCCACCCGGCGAGGGCCGGAGTATCGCCCGCCCGGCACGACCGTGCAGCCAGCCCCTGCCCCGCGGGCGCGCGCCGCCCGCGGGCGCGAAGCACGGCCCGTGCCCCGCCGCACCCCGGCGTCCTTCGCCGCCACGCCGTCGCAGCCTGCGCGCCCTTCGCCGCGGCGCCGCCCGCGCAGGACAGGCGTCGCCCTCGCAGGCACCCCTCGCCGCCCCCCGTACACTGCGCGGCTCGCCCGCCTCGGCGCGCCCGTGCGCGCGTCGCCCCGCCCGTGCCGCTCTCCGTCGTCTGGTTCAAGCGCGACCTGCGTCTCGACGACCACCGCCCGCTCGCGCAGGCGGCGGCGCGCGGACTGCTCGTCGCGCTGTACGTGGACGAGCCCTCGCTGAGACGGGCGCCGGACTGCGATGCCTCCCATCTCGCCTTCATCGAGGACAGTCTCGCCGCCCTGGACTGCGGCCTGCGCGAGCGCGGCATCCCGCTCACCCGTCGCCACGGCGAGGTGGTCGAGGTGCTGGCCGACCTGCATCGCGCGCATCCCTTCGACCGCCTGCTCGCACACGAGGAGACCGGTACGCGACTCACCTGGGATCGCGACCGCGCGGTGGCCGCATGGTGTCGCGCACGGGGCGTGCAGTTCGTCGAGATCCCGCAGAACGGCGTCGTGCGCCGGCTGGCCTCTCGGGACGGCTGGGCGCGGCGCTGGGACGCACGCATGCGCGAGCCCCTGACCCCGGCCCCGCGGCATCTGCGAGGCCCGGCCGGGCTACTGCCCGGTGGGCCGCCGCCCGGCCCCGCGCCGCGCCGGCGCCCGGATGCCCAGCGCGGCGGCGAGCCGGAGGGGCTGGGACTGCTCGACTCCTTCCTCGACCAGCGGGGCGTCGACTACCGCACGGCGATGTCCAGCCCGGTCACCGCGTTCGATGCCTGCTCGCGGCTGTCGCCCCACCTCGCCTGGGGCACGATCTCGCTGCGCCGCGTGTCGCAGGCGACCGACGCGCGCATCGCGCAGGTGCGGGCGGCGCGCGGCGGGGGACTCGCCGTGGATCCGCGCTGGGCGGCCTCGCTTCGGTCGTTCTCGGGGCGGCTGCGGTGGCATTGCCACTTCATGCAGAAGCTCGAGGACGAACCCCGGATCGAATTCGAGAACGTCGCGCGCAGCTGCGACGGGCTGCGCGAGCACGCGCTGCCGGCCGACCTTGCCCAGGCCCGGCTCGGCGCGTGGACGGCAGGCGAGACCGGCTACCCGATGGTCGACGCCTGCATGCGCGCGCTGATCCGCACCGGATGGATCAACTTCCGCATGCGCGCGATGCTGATGTCCTTCGCCGCCTACCACCTGTGGCTGCACTGGCGCCCGGTTTCGCTGGTGCTGGCGCGCCGCTTCCTCGACTACGAACCGGGCATCCACTACAGCCAGTGCCAGATGCAGTCCGGCACCACTGGCATCAACACGGTGCGCATCTACTCGCCAGGCAAGCAGGTACTCGACCATGACCCGCACGGCGTGTTCATCCGCGCCGAACTGCCGGCGCTCGCACGCGTGCCCGATGCCTTCCTCGCCGAGCCCCATCGCATGCCCGGGTCCCTGCAGCGCGAGGTCGGTTGCGTGATCGGCCGCGACTACCCGGCGCCACTGGTCGACCACGGCGAGGCCTGGCGCGCCGCGCGCGAGCAGATGGCGGCGATACGCCGTCGCCCCGAATCGCGCGCCGAAGCCGATCGGGTGCAGGCCCGCCACGGCAGCCGCCGCAGCGGGCTTGCCCAGATGCCGGGGCGGCGCCGCGGTCGCGGCGAGCAGGCCGCGGCACTCGCGCAGCGCGGGCTGTGGGACGAGCCGAACGAACCCCCGGGGGCGCGATGACGGCCAGGACACCCAAGGGCACCGCCGCGCAGACGGGCGCTGCTCCCCGCGGCCGCGGACCGTCCGCGCAGGCGGCCCACCGCGCAGAGCGCGACGGCAGCGACGGCGCCTTCATCGTGCCGGGCCTGCCCGCCCGGGGCCGCGTGCCGCCGGTCCGCCGCCTGGTGATGGTGCTGGGCGACCAGCTCGACGCCGGCAGCGCTGCGTTCGACGATTTCGATCCTGCCCGGGACGCGGTGTTCATGGCCGAGGTGCCCGAGGAGTCGCGCTACGTGCCGGGATCGCGGGCGCGATCGACGCTGTTCCTCTCGGCGATGCGCCACTTCGCCCAGGCGCTCGCCGAGCGGGGCTGGCGGGTCCACTACCAGCGGCTGGACGACCGGGCGGCCACCGACACGCTGGCCGAAGCGCTTCAGGCGGCCGTCGATGCGCTCGTACCGGGCGAATGCGTGATGGTCGAGCCCGGCGAATGGCGGCTGCGCGAGGCCTTCTCCCGCCATCGGGCCGCGCCGCGGCTGCTGCCGGACCGCCACTTCCTCTGCAGCCACGAGCAGTTCGCGGCGCATGCGAAGGGACGGCGGCAACTGCGCATGGAGTTCTTCTATCGCGAGATGCGCGAGCGTCACCGAGTGCTGATGGACGGCGAGACGCCGGCGGGCGGGCAGTGGAACTACGACGCGGAGAACCGCAAGGCGTTCGGCGCCGCGGGCCCTGGGGCCGTGCCGCCGCGCGCGGGCGTGGCGCCGGACGCGATCACGCGCGAGGTGATCGCGCTGCTCGCGAGCAGGCTGCCCGACCAGCCCGGCCACGCCGAGCGATTCGACTGGCCGGTCACGCGCGCACAGGCGCAGGCTGCACTCGCCGCGTTCATCGAGCAGCGCCTGCCGGCCTTCGGCGACTTCCAGGACGCGATGTGGACCGGCGAGCCGTGGCTGTTCCACGCGCACATCGCGGCGGCCCTGAACCTGAAGCTGCTCGATCCGCGCGAGGTGGTCGCCGCGGCCGAGGCGGCATGGCGAGCCGGTCGCGCGCCGCTGCCCGCGGTGGAGGGTTTCATCCGCCAGGTGCTGGGCTGGCGCGAATACGTGCGAGGCATCTACTGGCGCGCGATGCCAGGGTACCTCGAGGCCAACGCGCTGGACGCGCGGCAGCCGCTGCCCGCGTTCTACTGGAGCGGCGAGGTGCCGATGGCCTGCCTGCGCGAGGCGATCGGCCAGAGCCTCGCGTTCGGCTACGCCCACCATATCCAGCGCCTGATGGTCACCGGCCTGTACGCGCTGCTGCTGGGCGCGGTGCCGCGCGAGGTGCACGCGTGGTACCTGTCGGTATACGTGGATGCGGTCGAGTGGGTGGAAGCGCCGAACACGCTGGGCATGGCGCTGTACGCCGACGGCGGCGTGATGGCCTCCAAGCCCTATGCAGCGACGGGTCGCTACATCGAACGCATGAGCAACTATTGCCGCGGCTGCCGCTTCGACCCGGCGAAATCCACCGGCGAGGACGCCTGCCCGTTCACGACGCTCTACTGGGATTTCCTTGTGCGGCATCGCGCGACACTGTCGCGCAACGTGCGCATGGCGCTGCAACTGAAGAACCTCGCGCGGCTCGATGCCGCCGCGCTCTCGGCCATCGCCGCACGCGCGCACGCGATCCGCGCGAACGACGGCGTGCCGCCCGGGGCGGGCACCACGGCGACCTCCACGGGGGCGGACGCCGATACCGCCGCGACGCCCGGCATCGCCCCGGCCACCGACGCGCCGGGCGCGTCCCCTCGACCCCGCGGTCGCGCGCGCGCGACCTCCGCAGGCACCCGACCCACGAACCGGAGACTGTTCGAATGACCACACCCTGCCTGATCACCGGCGGCTCGGGCGGGCTCGCCCGCGCGATCGTCGCCACCCTGGACCCGGCGCAGTGGAAGGCCGTGCTCGTCACCCGCGACCGCAACCGTCTCGGCACCCCGCCCGCGGGGGCTGCCGTGATCGAGGCCGACGTCTCCACCGAGGCTGGCGCGACCGCAGCCGTCGCCCAGTGCGCCGAGCACTACGGATCCCCGGGCGCGCTGGTCAACGCCGCCGGCAGCACCCTGATCTCGCCGCTGCACCGGACAACCGAGGCGCAGTACCGCGCGATCCTCGCCACCAACCTCGACACCGCCTGGTACTCGCTGCGCGCGTTCACGAACCACTGCCGCGAGGCCAACCACGGCGCAGCGGTGGTGCTCTACTCCACCATCGTCGCGCGCATCGGAGTGGTCAACCACGAGGCGATCGCCGCGGCCAAGGGCGCGATCGAGGCCCTCGCGCGGTCGGCGGCCGCCACCTATGCCGGCAACGGCATCCGCGTGAACGCGATCGCGCCCGGCCTGATGGAAACCCCGATGGCCGCCTCGCTGCTCGCGAGCGACACGCTCCGCCAGGCCGCCGCGCGGCAGTATCCGCTGGGTGGCATCGGCGACCCGGCCGAGGTGGCTTCGCTGACGGCGTGGTTGCTGTCGCCTGCGGCCCACCGGGTCACCGGGCAGGTGATCGCGGTCGACGGGGGCTTCACCGCGATCCGGCCGCTGGTGCGCGGGTAACGCCCCGTGCGCCGGACCGGGCGATCGATCCTCCGGCAGGACGGCCTGCCGCTTCGGGCCGCCCGCCGGCCCGAAGCGGGCGACCCGGCGCGGGCCTGGCAAGCCGTCCCGCCGTGCGCTCGCGAGGGTCGGGTCGCCCTCGTCGCCACCGGAGGCCCGGCATCGCCGGAGGCTTCCGGACGCGGACGCGCGCGCGGCCGGCCGCCAGGGTTCGCGCGAGGCGCTTCGCGATGAGCCAGCGCTCCGATCGCCCGGCGGGTGGGGAGTTCCGCGGCAACAAGCAGTCGCTGCCCAGCAAGCCCTGCATCGCCTGCGGGCGCCCGATGACCTGGCGCAAGCGCTGGCGCGCCACGTGGGACGAGGTGAAGTACTGCTCCGAC
>CAIKXV010000238.1 GCA_903831455.1 uncultured Pseudomonadota bacterium
CGTGTAGAGCATGCCCTTCCAGAGGAAGGGCAGCGCGCCCTGGATGGCCGCGAAGTCGAAGCCCATCGGCTAGCGTCCCCCGCCGGCGATGTAGCCGGGTATCGCCGTGCGCCGCTCCACCAGGGCCATCACCCGGTTGGCCGCCAGCGCGATGGCCACGTAGATCAGCGTGGCGGCCGTGAACGCCTCGAAGTAGCGGAACGTGTACTCGCCCATCTCGCGGGTGCGGAAGGTGAGTTCGGCCAGGCCGATGGTGAGCGCGATGGACGTGTTCTTGATGAGGTTCATCGTCTCGCTGGTGAGCGGCGGGATCACGATGCGCAGGGCCATCGGCAGCAGCACGTGCCGGTAGGCCTGCGCCTGGGTGAGCCCCAGCGCCTGGGAGGCGAGCCGCTGGCCGCGGGGCAGCGACTGGATGCCCGCGCGCACCTGCTCGGCGATGCGCGCCGAGGTGAACAGGCCCAGGCAGAGCATGGCGGCGAGGAACTGCGCGTGCGCCGGTTCCGCATTCACCACCCAGCGCTTCAGCGGCGGTATGAATTCCGGCAGCACGAAGTACCACAGGAACATCTGCACCAGCAGCGGGATGTTGCGGAACAGTTCCACCCACGCGTTGCCCAGTGCCACCAGCGCGCGGCTGTCGGTCGTGCGGATCGTGCCGACGGCGACGCCCAGCGCCATCGCGATCACCCACGCGCAGGCGGCGAGCGCGAGCGTCCAGCCCAGGCCGGAGACGATCATCTCCCAGTAGAACACGCCGCCCTCGGGCAGTTCCTGGAAGTAGACCGACCAGTCGAGGTTGAATCCCATGGGCAGCGAACTCCTGCGAACCCGAGGCCGATCGCCGGTGCGTGGTTGCCCGGCCTGCGGATGAAGAACGCCGCGGCGGGGCCTGCAGCGGACGGCAGCCGATCGGCGCCGTCCGCTGCGGTCGCGGCTTACTGCACGCCGCGGTCGTTGGGGTTGCGGAAGGCCTCGCGCAGCGCGGGCGTGACCGGGAAGTTCAGGTTCACGTTGCGCGGCGGGATCGGGCTCATGAACCAGCGGTTGTAGAGCTTGTCGATCTCGCCCGACTTCATCAGCCCGCCGATGGTGCGATCGACCAGCGCCTTGAACGGCGCGTCGTCTCGACGCAGCATCACGCTGTAGGGCTCGGTGCGCAGCGACTCGCCCAGGATCACGAAGTCCCCGGGGTTGCGCGCGTTGGCGATCTGGCCGGCGAGCAGCACGTCGTCCATCACGAAGGCGGCCACGCGGTCGTCGGCGAGCAGCAGGAAGGACTCGGAGTGGTCCTTGCCGTAGATCTCCTTCACGTCGACGCCGGCGGTCTTCTCGTAGCGCTTGAGCAGGGGCACCGAGGTCGTGCCCGCGGTGGTGGAGATGGTGCGGCCGTTCAGGTCCGCGAGCGAGCGGATGCCCGAGGACTTCTTCACCGCGGCCGTCACGTTGATCACGAAATAGGTGGGACCGAAGGCGACGGTTTTCTGCCGCTCGACCGAATTGGTGGTCGAGCCGCACTCGAGGTCGATCGTGCCGTTCTGCAGCAGCGGGATCCGGTTGGCCGAGGTGACCGGCTGCAGCGCGACCTTGATGTTCGGGTTCTTGAGCTCGGCGCGAACCGCCTCGACCACGCGCATGCAGATGTCCATCGCGTAGCCGACCGCCTGCTGGCGATCGTCGAGGTAGGAGAACGGGATCGAGGCTTCCCGGTGGCCGATGGTGATGGTGCCGGTGTCGCGGATCTTGGCGAGCGTGCCGGTGAGCGTCTGGGCGCTGGCCGGCAGTGCGAGGCAGGCGGCCGCCGCAACCGCGGCAAGGCGGAACATGGATTTCACGAAGGTCTCCTGGTCGATGGCGGGACGGGGCGGACGCAGGCGCTGCGGCGCGCTCGCATGCGAACGCACCGGCGCCCGGGGCGGTCGCCCGCCCGGATGGCTCCCCGTCGCGGGATATAGCCACGCGGCGGGAGGCTTGTCCACAGTCGCCTCGCTGTGCGAGGCCGCTGCGGCTGCGACGAGCCCGGGCGGGACGGCCATCGGGGCGGTGCGGGCGGGTTTCGCGGCGCCGCCAGACGCGGTAGCATCCCGGCCACGAAAACCGATCGCGTGCGGACGGGACGACCCCCGGGACGACTCCGTCACGCAGGCGCATGCCGGCCCCGACCCGCGGCACTTCGCGCGGCGACGCGGGGCCCTGTCCAGGCAGGAGGAGCCGCTTGAAGCCCACCGACATCCGGGATCCGGAATACTTTCACAAGGTCGTCGACTGCCAGTACGCGTGCCCGGCCCACACGCCGGTACCGGAGTACATCCGGCTGATCGCGGCGGGCCGCTACACGGACGCCTACAAGGTCAACTGGGACTCCAACGTGTTCCCGGGCATCCTCGGGCGCACCTGCGACCGGCCGTGCGAGCCGGCCTGTCGCCGCGGGCGGGTCGAGGAGTCGAACCAGGAGAAGCCCGAGCCGGTGGCGATCTGCCGCCTCAAGCGCGTCGCGGCCGACCACAAGGATGCGGACGCGGTCCGGGCGCTGATGCCGGCACCTGCCGCCGCCCGCAACGGTCGCCGGATCGCCTGCATCGGCGCCGGCCCCGCCTCGCTCACCGTGGCGCGCGACCTCGCGCCGCTGGGCTATTCGGTCACCGTGTTCGACCGCGACGCGCGGGCGGGCGGCATGATCCGCTCCCAGATCCCGCGCTTCCGGCTGCCCGAAGAGGTGATCGACGAGGAGGTCGGCTACGTGCTCGACCTGGGGGTGGACTTCCGCCCCGGCGTCGAGATCGGTTCGATGCGCGACCTGCTCGGGCAGGGCTGGGACGCGGTGTTCGTCGGGACCGGTGCCCCGCGCGGGCGCGACCTCGACCTTCCCGGGCGGCGCGAGGCGGCGGCCCACATCCACCTCGGCATCGACTGGCTGTCCTCGGTCTCCTTCGGCCACACCACGAAGGTGGGGCGCCGCGTGATCGTGCTGGGCGGCGGCAACACCGCGATGGACTGCTGCCGGACTGCTCGCCGGCTGGGGGGCGAGGACGTCAAGGTGATCGTGCGCTCGGGCTTCGACGAGATGAAGGCCAGCCCCTGGGAGAAGGAGGATGCCCAGCACGAGGGGATCCCGATCCTGAACTTCCTCGTGCCCAAGAGCTTCGTGCACGAGGCGGGCCTGCTCACCGGCATGACCTTCGAGGCCGTGCGGGCCGAGTACGACGCGAAGGGGCGCCGCACGCTGGTGCCCACCGGCGAGCCTGACCGGTTCATCGAGTGCGACGACGTGCTGGTGGCGGTCGGCCAGGAGAACGCCTTCCCGTGGATCGAACGCGACTGCGGGATCGAATTCGACCGCTGGGGCATGCCGGTCGTCGACAAGCTGACATTCCAGTCCACCGAACCGCGGGTGTTCTTCGGTGGCGATTCCGCGTTCGGCCCGAAGAACATCATCTGGGCGGTCGCCCACGGCCACGACGCCGCGGTGTCGATCGACCTGATGCTGCGCGGCGAGCCGCTCGACCGGCGTCCCGCGCCCGGGGTGTCGATGATGTCGCAGAAGATGGGCATCCACGAATGGAGCTACGACAACCAGATCGCGCCCGAGGCGCGGTTCAAGGTGCCGTGGGCGTCGGCCGAGCGCGCGCTCGCCAGCATCCGGGTGGAGGTCGAACTGGGCTTCGACGCGGCCACGGCCTGGAAGGAGGCCCAGCGCTGCCTCAACTGCGACGTGCAGACGGTCTTCGCGCCCCGACTGTGCATCGAGTGCGATGCCTGCGTGGACATCTGCCCGATGGACTGCATCACCTTCACGCCCGACGGCGAGGAGGCCGACCTCCGGCAGCGGCTCAACGCGCCGGCGCTCAACCTCGCGCAGGCGCTCTACGTGCAGGACGGCCTCAAGACCGGGCGCTCGATGGTGAAGGACGAGGACGTCTGCCTGCACTGCGGCCTGTGCGCCGAGCGCTGCCCGACCGGGGCGTGGGACATGCAGAAGTTCCTGTACACGAAGACCAAGGCCGGCCCGGGTTGCGGCGTGCCCGGCGACGGCGAGCGGAGGGCTGCCTGATGGACACCGCGATCCGGAAGAGCCGTCCGCGGATCGAGGCGGTCAACGACCTCGTCGTGAAGTTCGCCAACGTCAACGGGTCGGGTTCGGCCTCGGCCAACGAGCTGTTCGCGCGGGCGATCCTGCGCATGGGCGTGCCGGTGGCGCCGCGCAACATCTTCCCCTCCAACATCCAGGGGCTGCCGACCTGGTACGAGGTGCGGGTGAGCGAGCGCGGATGGCTGGGGCGGCGCGGCGGCGTGGACATGATGGTCGCGATGAACCCGCAGACCTGGGACGCCGACCTGAAGGAGATCGAGCCCGGCGGCTATCTGTTCTACGACTCGACCAAGCCGCTGCCGGCGTCGAAGTTCCGCGACGACGTGAATGTCATCGGCGTGCCCCTGACCGAAATGACCAACGCGCGCTGGGACAATCCGCGCGAGCGCACCCTGCTCAAGAACATGGTGTCGCTGGGTGCACTCGCGGCGCTGCTCGACCTCGAACTCGCCGCCTGCGAGACGCTGGTCGGCGAGCAGTATCGCGGCAAGGAGAAGCTGCTCGCCCCCAACATCGAGGCGCTGCGCCTGGGCAACGAGTGGGTCCGCACCCACCTCGCGTGCCCGCTGGGCATCCGCCTGCGTCGCGCCGACAACGTCGGCGACCGCATCTTCATCGACGGCAACTCCGCGGCGGCGCTGGGCGCGGTCTATGGCGGGGCGAGCGTGTGCGCCTGGTATCCGATCACCCCCTCGTCCTCGCTCGCCGAGTCGTTCGCGGCGTACTGCCAGAAACTGCGGGTCGACCCGCAGACCGGCGCGCGCCACTACGCGATCGTGCAGGCCGAGGACGAACTGGCCTCGATCGGCATGGTGGTGGGGGCCGGCTGGAACGGCGCGCGCGCCTTCACCGCCACCTCCGGGCCCGGCGTGTCGCTGATGACCGAGTTCATCGGACTGGCCTACTTCGCCGAGATCCCGGCCACCATCGTGAACGTCCAGCGCGGCGGTCCGTCGACCGGCATGCCGACGCGGACCCAGCAGGCCGACGTGATCGCCTGCGCCTACGCGTCCCACGGCGACACCAAGCACCCGCTGCTGTTTCCCCAGGATCCCAACGAGTGCTTCGAGATGACCGCCGAGGCACTCGACCTCGCCGATCGGCTGCAGACGCCGGTGTTCGTGATGACCGACCTCGACATCGGCATGAACCAGCGGCTCACGCCGCCGTTCAGCTGGGACGACGCACGCGAGTACGACCGCGGCAAGGTGATGACGCGCGAGATGCTCGACGAGGGGCGCGACTTCGGCCGCTACCTCGACGTGGACGGCGACGGCATCCCGTATCGCACCTACCCGGGCACCCATCCCACCAAGGGCGCGTTCTTCACGCGCGGCACCACGCGCGATGCTTACGCGCGCTACTCCGAGGCCGGCCCGGATTACGTCTACAACGTGCAGCGGCTGTTGCGCAAGTTCGATACCGCCCGCTCGCTCGTGCCCTCGCCGATCCTGCGCGCGAGCGCCGAGCCCACCCGGCTCGGCGTGCTGTACTACGGCTCCACCAGCCCCGCGATGGACGAGGCGATCGAGGCGCTCGAGGCCGAGGGGCTGCACCTCGACCTCATGCGCCTGCGCGCCTTCCCGTTTGCCGACGCGGTGTCCGAGTTCATCGCCGCCCACGACCTCGTGTTCGTGATCGAGCAGAACCGCGACGCGCAGTTGCGCACGCTGCTCATGACCGAACTCAACGTGGATGCGGCCCGCGTGATGCCGGTGCTGCACTACGACGGCACGCCGATCACCGCCCGCTTCATCACCCGCGAGATCGGGGCGCAGGTTCGCGCCCTGGGCGTGGGTTCGGCCCCCGCCGTCGGGGGGCAGGCCGCAGGAGCCCGCTGAGATGACCTGGATCGCCAAGCCCCGCCTCCACCACCCCTCCCTCGAACGCAACCGCGTCGGCTACACGCGCCGCGACTACGAGGGCAAGATCTCCACGCTGTGCGCCGGCTGCGGCCACGACTCGATCTCCGCGGCCATCATCCAGGCCTGCTGGGAACTGGACATCGAACCGCACCGGGTCGCCAAGTTGTCGGGCATCGGCTGCTCCTCGAAGACGCCGGACTACTTCCTCGGCAACTCGCACGGCTTCAACACCGTCCACGGGCGCATGCCCTCGGTGCTGACCGGCGCGAACCTCGCCAACCGCGACCTGATCTACCTCGGCGTGTCCGGCGACGGCGATTCGGCCTCGATCGGCATCGGCCAGTTCGCGCACGTGATGCGGCGCGGCGTGAACATGGCCTACATCGTCGAGAACAACGGCGTGTACGGGCTCACCAAGGGCCAGTTCTCGGCCACCGCCGACCAGGGCTCGAAGTCCAAGCGCGGCGTGGTCAACACCGATTCGCCGATCGACATGGTGAGCGTGGCCCTGCAACTGGGCGCCACCTTCGTCGCCCGCGGCTTCTCCGGCGACAAGCCGCAGCTCGTGCCGCTCATCAAGGCGGCGATCGCCCACCCGGGCGCGGCGTTCATCGACGTGATCAGCCCGTGCGTGGCGTTCAACAACCACGCCGGCAGCACCCGCAGCTACGATTTCGTACGCGAGCACAACGAGGCGGTCAACCGGCTCGACTTCTGGCCTTCGCGCGAGGCGATCACCGCCGAGTACGCGGAGGGCGAGGTGATCGACGTCGCGCAGCACGACGGTTCGGTGCTGCGCCTGCGCAAGCTCGCCGCCGACCACGATCCGACCGATCGCGTCGGCGCGCTCAACCTGGTGCAGTCGCGCTCGGCCCAGGGGGAACTGGTCACCGGCCTGCTGTTCGTCGATCCCGATCCCGAGGACCTGCATCGCCACCTGGGCACGGTCGAACGGCCGCTCGCTTCGCTGGGTACCCGCGAACTCTGCCCGGGCCAGGCGGCGCTCGATCGCATCAACGCCAGCCTGCGCTGAGCCTGGCCACCGCCCTGCGCCGGACGTGGATGCGGCGGCAGGGCGGGCGTGGGTCGGCGGCGACCCGCGCACGGCGGCTTGCGCCTTGCGCCGGGTCGTCGGGGCAGGCGGTCGCTCAGCCCGCGCGCAGCCGCTGCGGGAACGCCTCGATGAACTTCGCCACCTAGGGGGCCACCACGTACTGGCAGTAGGGCTCGTGGCCGTGCCCTTCGAAGTACCCCTGGTGGTAGTCCTCGGCCGGCCAGAAGGTGGACGCGGCGGAGACCTCGGTCACCAGAGGCGAGCCGTGGCGACCGCTCGCCTGCTCGCCCGCGATCGCCGCCTGCGCCACGGCCTGCTGCTGCAGGTCGTGGAAGAAGATGGCCGAGCGATACTGCGGCCCCACGTCGTTGCCCTGCCGGTTGAGGGTGGTCGGGTCGTGGATCGCGAAGAAGATCTCGAGCAGGTCGGCGTAGCCGATGCGCGAAGGATCGAAGCGCACCTGCACCACCTCGGCATGCCCGCTGCGGCCGCTGCACACCTGCTGGTAGGTGGGTTGCATCACGTGTCCGCCCATGTATCCGGAGACCGCGGACAGCACGCCCTCGGTGCGGGCGTACACCGCCTCCAGGCACCAGAAACAGCCGCCACCGAGCGTGGCGAGGGCGGTATCGGCGGAAGTGGGTGTCTGCGTCATCGTCGGGCTCCGCCGGGGATCGGTATGCCCCGGAGCGCCGGATGCTACCCCCGCTCGCCTCCGGGCGGCGTGCCCGGACCGGCTGATGGAGGATCCTTCCGCCAGTGCCGGACGCAGGCCTGCGCCAGTGCCTCGGTGGCATCGACGACCGCGAGCCCGTGCGAGTCGAGCCCGGCGAAGGCCAGGGGAAGCTCGGTACACGCCAGCAGCACGGCCTGGGCGCCGCGCCCGCGCTCCCGGGCCAGGGCCTCTCGTGCATGCGCGCGAGCGGCATCCAGGTGCCCGGCCTTGACTGCCCGGATGGCCGGGTCCAGGCTGCGCGCCTGCAGGTCCGGGTCGAAGGGCAGGGGCTCGAGCCGGTGTCGCGCGAGCCGAGGGCCGTAGAAGCCCGCCTGGTGCGTGCCGCGCGTGGCGAGCACCGAGACGCGCGAGCCGGGCGCGACGCGTGCGGCGAGCGCCTCGCCGGCGGCCTCGGCGATGTGCAGCAGCGTGAGCCCGCTCGCCTCGGCGAGGGCGTGGTGCCAGTGATGGGCGGTGTTGCAGGCGATGGCCGCCAGCGTGGCGCCGCAGTCGCGCAGTGCGCACAGCCCTTCGAGCATTGCCGGCAGCGGCGAGGGGCCGTCACCGGCGATCGCGGGCACCCGCTCCGGGATCTGCGGCACCGACCAGACCACGACCGGGATGTGTTCCTCGTCCCGGCTCGCGGGCGTGGCGGCCACCAGCTTGGCCAGGAAGTCCACGGTGGCCAGCGGTCCCATGCCGCCGAGCACGCCGAGCTTGGGTGACGATTGTGCAGGCATGGGGAGCGCTCCGGACGGCGTCGCCGGCCGGGATCGCCCGCCGACGCCGGCAGTCGATCCCGCGGGCCGCCTCGCCGCGCGCGCTCAGGGTAGCAGAACGCCGGACCCGGCTGCGCGGACGCGCACGGCGCGGCGGCCCGGGTCGCGCGATGGGCGCTCGGGAGCCCTCGGGTATCATCCGCGCTTGCCCGCCATGCGCCGAGAGGCCGGTCGGCTGCCCACAGGAATCGCCCCCATGTCCGCACCCGATTCGTCGCAGGAACCCGCCACGCCACTGCCCCACCTCGTCCAGAACTGGTCGGTCGAGAAGCCGCTGGCGCGCTCCCGCGGGGGGGTCGTGGCCTCGCAGAACCGGATCGCGGCGCGCGCGGGCGCGCGCATCCTGGCCGAGGGCGGCAACGCGATCGACGCGGCCGTCGCGACCGGGTTCGCGCTGGCGGCCTGCGAGCCGTGGAACAGCGGCCTGGGCGGCATCGGCTACATGATGGTGTACCTGGCGGCAGAGGATCGGGTCTACGTGGTCGATTTCGGGCCGATGTCGCCCGCAGGCATCGACCCGGCGGACTTTCCCCTCACCGGCGGGACCACCACCGACCTGTTCACCTGGCCGACGGTGAAGGACGACCGCAACGTGCATGGCCCGTGGTCGTTCGCGATCCCCGGGCATGTCGAGGGGCTGGGGTTCGCGCTCGAGCGCTTCGGCACGCGCGGCCTCGCCGAGGTCATGGCGCCGGCGATCGAACTGGCCGAGCAGGGAATGCCGGTGGACTGGTACCTCACGCTGAGGGTGGCGGCGGCGGCGCGCGACCTGGTCCGCTATCCCAGCACCCGCGGGATCTGGATGCCCGACGGGCTGCCGCCGTCGACGCCGCCCGGTGCCGACTACCAGCGACTGCGGCTGACCGGGCTCGCGCAGACCCTGCGCGCGATCGCGCGCAACGGCCGGCGGGAGTTCTACGAGGGCGAAGTCGCGCGCTCGATCGTCGAGGACACCCGCCGCATGGGCGGGGTGCTGGCGGCCGAGGACCTCGCGGGCTTTCGCGCCCGCCTGCTCGAGCCACTGGAGGTCGACTATCGCGGTGCCCGGCTCGCGCTCGCGCCCGGCCTGACCGCAGGGCCCACGATGGCGCAGGTGCTCGAGCAACTGGTCGACCAGAAATTCGTCAAGGGACCGCCGACGGCCGACAGCTTCGTCGCGTGGGCGCAGGCCCTGCGCGAGGCCTACGGCCAGCGCCTCTCCGGGATGGGCGAGGGCACCGTGCAGGTGACCGAGATCGCCGCGGGCGCGGAGGCGCGCTCGCCGTCCTGTACCACCCACCTCAACGTGATCGATCGCGAAGGCAACATGGTCGCGCTCACCCAGACGCTGCTCTCGGTGTTCGGCAGCCGCGTGGTGCTGCCCGGCACCGGCGTGCTCATGAACAACGGCATGAACTGGTTCGATCCGCGGCCGGGTTCGCCGAACACGATCGGCCCGCGCCGCCGCGCGCTGACCAACATGTGCCCGGTGCTCGCGCGTCGCAACGGCAAGCCCTGGTTCGCGATCGGGGCATCGGGCGGCCGGCGGATCATGCCGGCGGTGATGCAGCTCACCTCGATGATGATCGACCACGGGCTCGACCTCGAGAAGGCCTTCCACCAGCCCCGCATCGACGCGAGCGGCAACGACTTCGTCGGCGTGGACCCGCGCCTGCCCGCCGGCGTGCGCAAGGCACTGGCCGCGCGGTTTCCGGTCAAGCTCACCGAACTGGCGGTCTACCCGACGAACTTCGCCTGTCCGAGCGCGGTGCTGAAGGACCCGCTGAACGGCAACTGCTTCGGGGTCTCCGACGTGCTCTCGCCGTGGTCGGGCGCGGTGAGCGAAGACGAGGCCTGACCGACGCGCCCGGGAGCCTCGATCGGGGCCCGGAAGGCGTCGTGCGTGTCCGCCGCGGGCCCGGGGAGTCCCGTCGACGCGGTTCAGGCGGGCCCGCCCGGACGGGGCGGATCCTGCGCGGCGGCGCGAAGGGCTGCTCGCAGCGAGCCGAGCGCGCCCAGGTGGATGCCGGTGGCGCGATGCACCAGGCACACCGGACTGGCGGGCAGCGCCGGTCGCACCCGCACGATGCGGATGCGGCCTGCAAGTTCCGGCGAGCGCACGGCGCTCTCCGGGGCCAGGGTGAGCAACCCGCCCTCTGCGGCCATCGCGAGGTTCGAGGCGTAGGAGGCGGACTCCACCCGCGGCAACAGCGGTTCGAGTCCTGCGCCGAGGAAGGCGCTGTCGATCAGTGCCCGTCCGTGGCTGCCTGCCGGCGGCAGCACCCAGTCGCGCTCGCGCAGGCGCGCGAGGGGCACTGCGGCGCGGGCTGACCCTGGCGCGGGGGCGGTCCGCAGGCCCGAGACCACCACCGTGCGCTCCTCGAGCAGGCGCTCGACCACCAGCGGTTCGGCCTCCTGGCGCGAAGACGCCGGAGGTTCGCGGCCGACCACGGCATCGAGCGATCCCGCCGACAGTGCGTCGAGCAGCCCGAGCGCGGGGCCTTCCTCGACGCTCACGCGCAGCGTCGGTTCCTGTCGCAGCAGCCGCGCCAGCGCTCGCGGCAGCAGCCACTGCAGGGCACGCGGGATCGCGCCGATGCGAAGCAGCGGCCGTCCCTGGTCGCGGACCGCGGCATCGATCAGATCCAGTTCGGCCATGGCGACGGCGAGGCGCTCGATCACGGCCCGGCCGAAGCGCGTGGGCCGGGCTCCGCGCCGGTCGCGTGCGAACAGCGGCTGGCCCAGCAGCGACTCGGCCGCATGCAGCAGCATCGAGGCCGCGGGCTGGCTGGTGCCGAGCGAGCGCGCGGCCCGGTGCAACGAGCCCTCGGCCGCGACGGCGGCGATCAGCCGCAACTGCCGGGGCGACAGCCGGCTGGCGGCCGCGCCCCCGGGCGAGCGCACTGCGGCGGCGGGTGCCGTCGCGAGGTGGGCGGCGGGGGCGACCGCAGTGGCCGCCGCAGGGCGGGAACGAGGCATAAGCCGAACCGATCACGTTATCGTCCGATATGATCGTATACCTTATCGCTCCCGGACGCCTGCGTGCAGGCCGGGAGGCCACCGGCGGGCTCGCGTCCGCGGCCACCCGTACCGTGCTCGCGCAGGCACCCGGTCGCCCGCGCCGCGCCCGCGTCGATCGCCCCCCTCCGCCCACGCTTCCCCGATGCCCACGTTCCGACTGACACCCCTCTCCCCCTCGCTGGCCGCCGATGTCGAGGGCCTCGACCTCACCCGGCCGCTCGATGCGGACACGCTCGCGCGGCTGCGCGAGGCTTGGCAGGCGCATCTGGTGCTGCGCTTCCGCGGGCAGGTGCTGAGCGATCCGCAACTGCTCGCCTTCTCGCGCGAGCTGGGCGAACTCGATCCGCCCGGGCCCAATCCGTACGGGGCGCCGTTCAACCCCGCGCACCCGGAGATCAACGTGATCTCCAACCTGCGCGATGGCGATCGGCCGCTGGGCAACCTCGGCGATGGCGAGGCGGTGTGGCACCAGGACATGACCTACGTCGACGCGCCCCCGATGGCATCGATGCTGATGGCCCTGGAGGTGCCGCCCGAGGGCGGGGACACGTTCTGGTCGAACCTCTACCTCGCCTGGGACACCCTGCCCGCCGACCTGCGCCGCGAGGTGTGCGGCCGGGTGGCGATCCACGACTCCACCTACAACAGCGCCGGCATGATGCGCCGGGGCATGAAACCGGTGACCGACCCACGCGAGGCCCCGGGAGCCCGCCACCCGCTCGTGGTGGTGCACCCCGAGACCGGGCGGCAGGCGCTGCTGCTGGGTCGCCGACGCAATGCGTACGTGCTGGGACTGCCGCTGCCCGACAGCGATGCGCTGCTCGACGCGCTGTGGGCGCACGCCACGCGGCCCTCGCTCGTGTTCCGCCAGCAGTGGCGGGTCGGGGACCTGCTGCTGTGGGACAACCGCGCGACCCTGCATCGGCGCGATGCCTTCGATCCCGCGTCGCGGCGGCGGATGCACCGGACCCAGATCCGTGGCGCGGTGCCCGTCCTGGCTGGCGTCGGCGAGGCGCTCGCCGCATGAGCGCCGGGGCCGGTGTCGGGCCGCAGGGGCTGCGCATCGCCCGGGTCGAGGCCTGGGGCGTGGCGGTGCCGCTGGTGGGCGAGGGCTTCCGCAACGCCTACTCCACCCGCCGCTCGCAGAAGAGCGTGGTCGTACGCCTCACCGCCGACGACGGCTCGGTCGGGCTGGGCAACATCGATCCGTCGCCGGGCTATTCGGTGGAGACGGTCGAGGATTCGCTGGCGGCCATCCGCGAGCGGCTGGCCGCTGCGGTGACCGGCGAGCCGGTCGCCAACGTCCATGCGCTGCTCGCGCGCATGGATGCGGCGCTAGCCGGCCACCTCGATGCGAAGGCCGCGCTGGAGATGGCCTGCACCGACCTGCTGGCGCGCGCCTGCGGCCTCGCGGTGCACGAGTGGCTGGGCGGAGCGGTGCGCGAGCGGGTGTCGTTCAACGCGTGGATCGGCATCCTGCCGCCCGAGGCGGC
>CAIKXV010000239.1 GCA_903831455.1 uncultured Pseudomonadota bacterium
ATTGCCCGGCAGGATGGTCTGCGGCGTGCGGATGAACTCGAACACCGGGTAGTCGTCGAGCGACCACGAGATCGGCAACTCGATCAGGCGGGTCGACTCCCCGAACACCGCCGGCGCCTCGAGTTCGATCACGTCGCCGCGCCGCACCCGGTAGGGCGAGTAGTCGTTCCCCATCATCGAGCTGTCGTACAGGAACCCGTGCTCGAGCAGCAGGTCGACCGAGTGCGGGGACAGGTCCCACGAGGGCGAACGATAGCCCCGCGCGGTCTGCCCGGTCAGTTGCCGGATGGACTCGTTCGCGCGCGCGAGCCCGGAGGCCTCCTGGTCACGGGTGAGCGAGGCGGGCGGCACGTGGGTCCAGCCGTGGTGGGCGATCTCGTGGCCAGCCTCGAAGACCTCGCGGCACTCGCGCGGATAGGTCTCCAGGGTGTGCCCGGGGATGCACCACGTGCTGCGCACGCCGTGTTCGCGCAGCAGCGACAGGATGCGCGGCGCGGCCACCGCGCCGAATTCTCCGCGCGAGATCGGCGAGGGCGAGGTCATTCCGCGGGCGATGAAGCCGGACATCGCGTCGAAGTCGAAGGTGATGCAGACGAGCAGGTCGGCCATGGGCAGGGCTCGGGCTGAATGACGGGTCAGGTTCTAATACCACAGGCGCCGCGGGGACGGCAGGCGGTGCGCGGCCCCGCCGCCGCCGCCCGGTGCGATCACACCGGACCCGTGTTCAGCGCGCGAGGCCGAGCCGAACGGCGGTGTCCCGGGCCACCGCGTACTCGCGCGCGAGTGCCTCGCGGAACCGCTCGGGGTGCGGCTCGTCGACCTCCGCCCCGAGCGCGGTCACTGCCGCGACGAAGGCCGGATCGGCCCTGACCGCCCGCAGCGCCCCGACCCAGCGCGCAACGACGTCCGGATCCGTGCGAGGCGGCAGCATCACGCCGGTCCACCCGACCAGGTCGAAGGCCGGATGGCCGCACTCGAGCGCGCTGGGAACCTGCGCGAGGGCGTCGACGCGGCTCGAACCGCTCACCGCGAGCGCACGCAGTTCGCCACCGGCGAGCCACTCGCCCATCTCGGCCACGTACTGGGCCGCGAAATCGCTGCGTCCCTCGAGCACCGCGTCGAGGATGGCGACGCCGCCCGGATAGGGCGTGCGCTGCAACCGGCACGGGTCGATACCCGCCGAGTGCAGCAGGCGCGCGACCGCGAGCAGCGAGGCGCCCCCGTTGCCGGAGGTGCCGATGCGCGAGGACTCGGGCGCGGCGCGAATCCGGGCGAGCAGCGCCTCGAGGTCGGTGATCGGCGAGTCGCCCCGCACCACGACCGCGAGCGCGCTGCGGCTCAACCGGCCGACCGGCCGGGCGCTGTCCCAGCGGTAGGGCAGCGCCGGGTCGATCGCCGGGTTCTGGGTGACCTGGCCGGTGGCCGCCATCATCGCCGTCGCGCCGTCCGGGGCGGCCGCAAGCAGCGCCAGCATGCCCGCCGTCCCTCCGCCGCCAGCGAGATTGCGCACGTCGACCTCGATCGATCCGTGGCGTGCGAGCGCGTCGGCAAGGCAGCGGGCGACCCGATCGGAGACGCCCGCCGGCGGGAACGGGACGATCAGTTCCACGCGGCCCGATCCCGGATCAGACATCCAGCCGGGCCTCCAGCCGGCCGCTGCGTACCG
>CAIKXV010000240.1 GCA_903831455.1 uncultured Pseudomonadota bacterium
GGCCGGATGGACGTGGTCGCCCGCGCTCGGCCACGCTGGTGGTCCGCCGCGATGACGGCGGGCTGATCGGCAGCTGAGCGTCGACCGGGGCAACGGCCAGCCCCGGTCCTCCTTGCCGTGTTGCCTGCGCACGGACGGACGCGTCACCGTCGCTCATGCGTTGTCGCCCCGGCGGGCGGCAACTCGCCGCGCGCGATCAGTCCGCCCAGTACAGCCGCGAGGGGTTGTCGACCAGGATGCGCCTGCGCATCGCCTCGTCCGGGAAGGTCTTCGCGAACAGGTCCACCAGCCAGCCGTCGTCGGGCATGTCGCGCGCGATGTTCGGATGCGGGAAGTCGGTGCCCCACAGCACGCGATCGGGCGCCGACTCGGCCAGCGCGCGCGAATAGGGCATCGCGTCCTCGAACGGCACGCCGGCCGTGGAGATGCGCTCGGGGCCGCTCACCTTCACCCACGCCTTCGGGTTACGACGCATCAGGTCGAGCAGCTGCACGAAGGCCGGCTGCGCCAGCCCCTCGCCTGCCTTCACCCGGCCCATGTGGTCGATGATGAAGGGCACCGGCAGCGCATCGAGCAGCGCGCGATGCTCGGGGATGTCCTCGGCGTCGAAGTGCAGCACCACGTGCCAGCCCAGCGGCGCGATGCGCGCGAGCGCCTCGTGGAAGAAGCCCATGTCGGGCGCGCCGCCGAGGTGGTGCACGAAGTTGAAGCGGATGCCGCGCACGCCACCGGCGTGCAGGGCGCGCAACTGTTCGTCGGTGACGCCCGGCTTCACCATCGCCACGCCGCGGTAGGCGCCGCCGCTGCGCGCGATCGCATCGAGCATGCCGCTGTTGTCCGACCCGTGGCAGCTCGCCTGCACCAGCACCGCCCGCGACAGACCCAGGTGGCGATGCAGCGCGGACAGCCGCTCGAAACCGGCATCCGGCGGGGTGTACGTCCGCTCGGGCGCGTAGGGGAAGCGGTCGGCCGGGCCGAACACATGGCAGTGCGCATCGCAGGCGAGCGGCGGCGGCGTCCATGCGGGCTTGCTCGGGTGATCCACCGGCGCGCGACAGGTCTTCATCGTGAACTCTCCTGTTGGAGCCCGGTCACCGGGCCATGAGGCTGCAATCGCCGCGCAACTTCGCGGCCCGACGCCCAAGGGTGGCGGCTGAAGCCACCCCTCGTCACGCCTGCGCGGTGTCGATCTCCCGTAGGTCCTGCGTCCACCGTGCACCGACCCTGCGTCGGCCCCACGCCGCCCCGTCGCCGCGCCCTCGGGACACCCGCGCCGGCGACACGGGCCGCATCACTGACGTTCGATCTTCGCCTGCGTGACGATCACGCCCCAGCGCTTGATCTCGCTGCCCATCAGCTTGACCAGATCCTCCGGGCTGCCACCCAGCGGCGTGACCGCCAGTTCGGTGAGCCGACGCCGGAAGTCGCCCTGCCCGAGGATCGTGTTGACCTCGCGGTTCAGGCGGTCGATCACCGGCCGCGCGGTCTTCGCAGGCGCGGCGATGCCGTTCCAGCCCTCGACCACGAACTGAGGCAGCCCGCTCTCGGCCACGGTCGGCACCGCAGGCAGGCCCTCGAAGCGCTTCGCGGTGGTCACCGCCACCGCGCGCACCGACCCTCCGGTCACCTGCGCGAGGATCGGGCTCAGCACTTCGAAGCCCACCTGCACCTCGCCCGACTGCACGGCGGCCATCAGCGCGGGGGTGCCCTTGTAGGTGACCGAGTTGATCTCGGTGCCGGCCTGCGCCTTGAACAGCGTGGTGGACAGGTGCTGCGTGCTGCCGATGTTGATCGAGCCCAGCGTGATCTTCTGCGGCGCGCTCTTCGCGAGCGACAGGATGTCCTGCACGCTGCGGATCGGAGAGTCGCGGCCGGTGACGATCACCAGCCCGAAGGCGGCGAACGGGACCACCATCGTGAAATCCTTGAGCGGGTCGTAGGGCAGCGACTTCATCAGCGACACCGCCACCGCGTTGCCGTTGGTGATCAGCGCGAGCGTGTGGCCATCGGGGGCCGCCCGCGCCACCTGCTCGGCGGCCACGATGCCGCCCGCGCCCGGACGGTTGTCCACCAGGAACGGCTGGCCCATGCGCTCGCCCAGCGACTGCGAGAGCAGCCGCGAGGTGAGATCGGCGACGCCGCCGGGCGCGAAACCCAGCACCAGCCGCACCGGCTTGGCGGGGTAGTCCTGCGCGAGCGTCGTGCCGGCCATGCAGGCCAGAGCAGCGCCCAGCGCAAGTGCGTGGGCGGCGGTGAAGCGGGGAGCACGCGAAATCATCGACGATCCTCCAGTGACAGGCCTGCGGGCCGACGGTTCGGCCGGTTTCCGCCCCTTCGGGGCGAAGCGCGATGGTCCCGGATGGTATCCAAACCCGCCC
>CAIKXV010000241.1 GCA_903831455.1 uncultured Pseudomonadota bacterium
CTCGGAGAGCATGCGCAGCACGCCCAGCGCCTGCCGGCGCAGCGCGAAGGGGTCGCGATCGCCGGTGGGCGCACCGCCCGCCGCCCACAGCCCCACCAGCGCATCGAGCCGGTCGGCCAGCGCGACCGACAGCGCCACCGTGCCCTCGGCCAGCGTGTCGCTCGCGAAGCGGGGGTGGTAGTGCGCCTCGATCGCACGGGCGACCTCGGCGGTCTCCCCGTCGTGGCGCGCGTAGTACTCGCCGACCACGCCCTGCAGTTCCGGGAACTCGCCGACCATGTCGGTGACGAGGTCGGCCTTGGCGAGCCAGGCGGCGCGATCGGCCGCCGCGGTGTCCCCGCCCAGCTGCCCGGCGATACCGACGGCCAGCTTGCGCAGGCGCTGCACCCGGTCGTACTGGCTGCCGAGGCGGTTGTGGAAGACGACCGAGGCTAGCCGCTCGACGCGGGACTCCAGCGGCACGCGACGGTCCTGGTCGAAGAAGAAGCGCGCATCGGCCAGGCGGGCGCGCAGCACGCGCTCGTTGCCCGAGACGATGGCCGACGGATCGGTGGTCTCGAGGTTACTCACCAGCAGGAAGCGGTTGCGCAGCCGGCCCGAGGCGTCGGCGAGCGCGAAGTACTTCTGGTTCTGCTGCATGGTGAGGATCAGGCACTCCTGCGGCACGGCCAGGAACGCCTCGTCGAAGTGGCCCTCGTAGACGATCGGCCACTCGACCAGCGCGGTGACCTCGTCGAGCAGCGCATCGGGGGCGATCAGGGTGTCGGACCCGGCGCGCTCGGTGAGCGCGGCGACGATGCGCGCGCGCCGCTCGTCGAACGAGGCTTCGACCCGGCCCAGCACGCGCAGCCGGTGCGGATACTCGGCCGCGGTGCCGATGGTGATCACGCCGGCGCTCATCTGGCGATGGCCTTCGGTCCTGCAGTCCGCCTGCAGGCCCAGCGCCCGAACCGGCACCACGCGGCTGCCGTGCAGGGCCAGCAGCCGGTGCGCCGGGCGCACGAACTGGACGTCGGTGCCGTCGGCGAGCTGGTAGCGCATCACCTTGGGGATGGGCAGCTTCGCGAGCGTGTCGTCGAGCGCGCGCTGCAGGCCCTCGGCCAGCGTGGCGCCGGCCTGCGTGCCGGTGTGGAACAGGGCCTCGGCCTTGCCGTCCACCGCGCGCTCGAGCGTGCGCCAGGCGTCGGCGGCGAGCCCCAGCGAGGCGAGCTTCTTCGCGAGCGCGGCGGTCGGCTCGCCGGCCGCGTCGAAGGCCACGGACACCGGCAGCAGGCGGGTGCGCACTGCCCGGTCGGCCGCGCGCGAGAGCACCGCGGTGATCGACACGGCCAGCCGGCGTGGCGTCGCGTAGCGGGTGACCGCGGCCGCCGGCTCGAGCAGGCCCTGTGCCTCGAGCGAGGCGCGGAGGCCCTCGGCGAAGGCCTCGCCCAGCCGGCGCAGCGCGCGGGGCGGGAGTTCCTCGGTGAACAGCTCGACCAGCAGCGTCGCGCTCATCGCGTACCTCCGGCGGCGAGCATCGGGAAGCCCAGCCGCTCGCGGCTGTCGTGGTAGCTCTGGGCGACGGAGCGCGCCAGGTTGCGGATGCGGCCGATGTAGGCCGCGCGCTCGGTGACCGAGATCGCGCCCCGCGCATCGAGCAGGTTGAAGGTGTGGGCGCACTTGAGCACCTGCTCGTAGGCGGGCAGGGCCAGGGTGGCCTCGATCAGGCGCTTCGCCTCGCGCTCGTGGGTGCCGAAGGCATGCAGCAGCCACTCGACGTCCGAGTGCTCGAAGTTGTAGGCCGACTGCTCGACCTCGTTCTGGTGGTAGACGTCGCCGTAGGTGAGGGTGCGCTCCACCGGGCCCTGCGGCCCCTGCTCGGTCCAGCGCGTCCACGCGAGGTCGAACACGTTCTCCACGCCCTGCAGGTACATGCACAGGCGCTCGATGCCGTAGGTGATCTCGCCGGTGATCGGCCGGCAGTCGAGGCCACCGACCTGCTGGAAGTAGGTGAACTGCGTCACCTCCATGCCGTTGAGCCACACCTCCCAGCCCAGGCCCCAGGCGCCCAGCGTGGGGTTCTCCCAGTCGTCCTCGACGAAGCGCACGTCGTTGGCCTTGAGATCCAGCCCGATCGCCTCGAGCGAGCCGAGATAGAGGTCGAGGATGTTGGCCGGCGAGGGCTTGAGCACCACCTGGTACTGGTAGTAGTGCTGCATGCGGTTGGGGTTCTCGCCGTAGCGCCCGTCGCGCGGACGGCGCGAGGGCTGCACGTAGGCGGCGCGCCAGGGCTCGGGGCCGAGCGCGCGCAGGAAGGTGTTGGGGTGCGAGGTGCCGGCGCCCACTTCCATGTCGAGCGGCTGCAGCAGCGGGCAGCCCTGGGCCGCCCAGTAGGCGTTCAGGCGGGTGATGACGTCCTGGAACAAGATCATCGCGGGTCGGCGCAGGCACGGGGGAGGGGCCGCGATTGTATCGTGCGCACCGTCCGCCCCGCCCCGTGCGGGCGGCGACCGGGGGGCCGTTGCCCTCCGCCGCGGCGTGCCTCGCCCCCGCCCGGCGGCCGTTGCTGGCCTTACACCCGCGCCGGGGTCCGGCGCGGGCGGCGACGCTCGGTCGATGTCCGGTTCGCGGCGGCCGTTGCTCAGTAGATGTCCGGTTCGGGCAGCGGCCCGGGACCCTGCAGGAAGTCGAAGTCGCAGCCTTCGGGCGCCTGGGTCACGTGGGCGGAGAACATCCGGCCGTAGCCGCGCTCGAACTTCGGAGGCCGCGGGGTCCAGCCCTCGCGCCGGCGCGCGAGTTCGTCCTCGGGCACCTCCAGCTGCAGCCGTCGCGCGTCCACGTCGAGCGTGATCGGGTCGCCATCGCGCACGAAGGCGAGCGGCCCGCCCACCCAGGCCTCGGGCGCCACGTGCAGCACGCAGGTGCCGTAGTGGGTGCCGCTCATGCGCGCGTCGGAGATGCGCACCATGTCGCGCACCCCGCGCGCGAGCAGCTTCTTCGGGATCGGCAGGTTGCCCCACTCGGGGAAGCCGGGGCCGCCCAGCGGGCCGGCGTTCTTCAGCACCAGCACCGAGTGCTCGTCCACGGGCAGGGCCGGATCGTCGATCCGCCGCATCATGTCGGGCATGTCCTCGAAGGTCACCGCCGGGCCGGTGTGGCGCAGCAGCCGCGGGTCGGCCGCGGCGGGCTTGATCACCGCGCCGTCGGGGGCGAGGTTGCCGCGCAGCACGGCGAGCGCGCCGTGCTCGCTGATCGGGCGGTCGAGCGGGCGGATGATGTCGTCGCCGCCGTCGGCCACCGCCGCGCCCGCGAGGTTCTCGCCCAGCGTGCGTCCGGTGACGGTGCGCGCGTCGAGCGCGAGATGGCCGCGGATGCGGTCGAGCAGCGCGGTCAGCCCGCCGGCGCGATGGAAATCCTCCATCAGGTAGTCGCCCGAGGGCATCAGGTTCACCAGCACGCGCAGGTCGCGGGCCCGGCGGTCGAGGTCGTCGAGCGTGAGCGATACGCCCGCGCGCCGCGCCATCGCGATCAGGTGCACCGCGCAGTTGGTGGAGCCACCCAGCGCGAGATAGGTGGCCGCGGCGTTGGCGAAGGAGTCCGCCCCCAGCAGGCGCGAGGGGCGCAGGTCTTCCCAGATCATGCCGACGATGCGCTCGCCTACCTCGACCGCCATGCGCGGGTGCGCGCTGTCGTCGGCCGGGATGCTGCTGGCCCCGGGCAGGCAGAAGCCCAGCACCTCGGCAATGGCGGTCATCGTC
>CAIKXV010000242.1 GCA_903831455.1 uncultured Pseudomonadota bacterium
CGCGCATCCGAGGCCGCAAGAAAATCCACGCCGTCTTCCTCGGGGAAATCGAGCGTCGCCTCGACCAGCACGCGCAGGTCGAGTACCTCGCCGGCGAGCGCGTCGATGCGCCGCGAGAACTCGCCCGACAGCGAGCGCATCGCCCCGCGGGCAGCCTGCAGGCTGGCCGCATCGATCAGGTCGGCGACGGCCTCGGCCTGCGCAAGGTCGATGCGGTCGTTCAGCCAAGCCCGCTCGGTGAACTCTCCGGGCCGCGCCAGGCGCGCGCCCAGGGCAAGGCATCGTTCGAGCACCGCCGACAGCACCACCGGGCCACCGTGACCCTGCAGTTCGAGCACATCCTCGCCGGTGTAGGACGCCGGGGCCGCGAACCACAAGGCGAGACCGCGGTCGATCGCCTCGCCGTAGGCGTCGCGAAAGTCTCTCAGCACCGCCTGCCGGGCCGGTGGGCACGACCCGAGCAGGCCCTCCGCGACGGCCCGTGCGCGAGTCCCCGACACGCGCACCACCCCGACCCCGGCGCGCCCGGGCGCCGTGGCGATCGCCGCGATCGTGTCAGCGCTTGCCCGCATGCACGGGCTTGGCCGCCTCACCCTCGAGTTGACGGGTGATCCACCACTGCTGCCCGATCGACAGGATGTTGTTCACCAGCCAGTACAGCACCAGGCCCGCGGGGAAGAAGAAGAAGAATGCACTGAAGATGAACGGCATCACCTTCATCACCTTCGCCTGCACCGGATCGGGCGGCTCGGGCGAGAGCTTCATCTGCACGACCATGCTGGCGGCCATCAGCACCGGCAGCACGTAGAACGGATCCGGCGCGGACAGGTCGGTGATCCAGCCGAAGAACGGCGAGTGCCGCAGCTCGACCGACCCGAGCAGCACCCAGTAGAGCGCGATGAACACCGGGATCTGCACCAGGATCGGCAGGCAGCCGCCCAGCGGGTTGATCTTCTCGGTCTTGTAGAGCTCCATCATCGCCTGCTGCAGTTTCTGGCGATCGTCCGGATACAGCTCCTTGATCCGCTGCAGCTTGGGCGCGACGATGCGCATCTTCGCCATCGAGCGGTAGCTCGCTGCCGATAGCGGGAAGAACGCGAGCTTGATCGCGATCGTGAGCAGGATGATCGCCACGCCCCAGTTGTGGACCGCGGCGTAGATCCACTTCAGGATCCAGAACAGCGGGGCAGCGAAGATCGTGAACAGGCCGTAGTCGACGGTCAGGTCCAGTCCGGGTGCGATCCCGCCGATCTTGTCCTGCTCCTGGGGGCCGGAGTACAGCGGCACCATCACCTCGGCCGTCGCACCGGGCGCGATCGCCGCCACGGGTACGATCACCCCGGCCGAGAACAGCCCGTTGCCCAGCGACTTCGCGTAGAACTCGCGCCGGGTGTCTCCGCCGGGCAGCCATGCGGTGACGAAATAGTGCTGAACCATCCCCACCCAGCCGTTGTCCGCCTGGGTGACGAACTTCGCCTTGTTCTTCTCGATGTCGTCGAACGCGACCTTCTGGTACTTCTCCGCGTCGGTGTAGACGGCGACGCCGGTGTACGTGGGCACCAGCCACGAATCCCCGACCGGCGGGGTGCGATCACGCACCACCTGGAAGTACGCAAACGCCGACTGCGGTTCCTGGCGCTGGTTGGTGATCTCGTAGGCCACGTCGACCAGATAGCTGTCTCGGCGGAAGGTGAACCGCTTGACCACCTTGAAGCCTTCGACGCCCGTGGCTTCCATGCGCACCACCAGGGTGTCGCTTCCATCGGCCAGCGACAGCGGCCCGGGCAGCAGGCGAAACACGGTGCGATGCGTGGGCAGGCCGGTTCCGATCAGGCCCGACTGCGCCACGTAGGTGTGCTGCGGGGTCTCCTGCAGCAGGACGAAGTTGCGGTCCTTCTCGTAGGTCTGCTTGTGGCGGAGGAACTCCACCCGGCGCACGTCGCCGCCGGTGGTATCCAGTTCGACCTGCATCAGGTCGGTACTGATGCGAACCCGGTCGGTGCTGCCCAGTGCGGCGGTC
>CAIKXV010000243.1 GCA_903831455.1 uncultured Pseudomonadota bacterium
GTCATGCTGCGCGAGGCGAACGTGCCCATGCCGTAGGGCGTGTTGCCGGTATCACCGTGGCGCACGACGACGTCGGCGACGGCGATGCCCAGTTCCTGGTGGGCCACCTGCGCGAGCGTCGTCTCCAGGCCCTGCCCGTGGTTCTGGATGCCCACGTGCAGCAGCAGGCGCCCGTCCGGCGTGAAGCGCGCGAGCGCGGGCTCGAACCCGAACACGACCGGCAGCCCGCGCGCCACCCATTCGAGGGTGCCGTGCGCCGACTGTTCGGTGTAGCTCGCCATGCCCACGCCCAGCAGGCGCCCGTCGGGCAGCGGCTCGGCCTGCCTCGCCCGTACCGCCTTCACGTCCAGCGCCTCGACCGCGCGGCGCGCGCAGGCGGGATAGTCGCCGCTGTCGTAGCGCTTGCCGGTCGGCGAGACCCACGGCATCTGCTCGGGGCGGACCATGTTCAGTTCGCGTACCGCCTCGGGCGGCTCCCCGACCGCGCGTGCGACCTCGTCGATCAGCGACTCGATCGCGAAGCACGCGCCCGAACGACCCACGCCCCGGTACGGGCCCAGCGGCGACTTGTTGGTGCACACCGTGACCGCTCGTGCCCGATACGCGCCGATGTCGTAGGGCCCGGTGAGGATGCCGGCGGCCATGCCGGCCTCCATGCCCGCCGTCCACGGCCAGACCGAGTAGGCGCCGGCATCGACCGTCACCTCGGCCTCGACCCCCAGCAGGCGACCGCGCGGATCGGCATGCGCCACGAGGCGGTAGCGGTGCTCGCGGGCGTGCGGCGAGGCGATGAAGTGTTCGCGCCGGTCTTCGATCCAGCGCACCGGCCGACCCAGCACCCGCGCAGCCGCCGCGATCGCGAGTTCCTCGGGCTGGAAGTTGTTCTTCGGACCGAAGCCGCCGCCCACGTCGGGTGCGATCACCCGCAGGCGACTCTCGGGCAGGCCGAGCGCGCGCGCGAGGATGGTGCGGATCACGTGCGGGAACTGGGTGGAACTGTAGACCACGAATTCGTCGAGTCGACGGTCGTGGTGGGCCAGGACCCCTCGCGTCTCGATCGACACCCCGGCATGCCGCCCCATGCTCACCGCGTGCTCGATTCGAACACTGGCCGCGCGCGCGGCCGCGTCGATGTCGCCGGCGCGGATGTCGGCCGTGACGAACAGGTTGTCGGGCCAGTGTTCGTGCACGAGCGGCGCGCCCGGCTGGAGCCCGGCCTCGATGTCCCAGACCGCCGGCAGCTCCTCGATGTCGAGTTCGCACGCCTGGGCGATGTCCTCCGCCTCGGCCCGGGTGTCGGCCACGCACAGCGCGATCATCTCGCCCACGAAGCGCAGCTTGTCCGTGGCCAGCGGCGGATACTCCGAATGCCGGAACGTCGCGCTGGCCCCGTCGGCGACGATCGGCTGCACCGCGCCCAGATCGGCGGCGAGCAGCACGCGGTCGCGAAGGTGGCCGGGCACGCGGACCCCGCGCAGGCGCGCGTGGGCCACCGGGCTGCGCAGGAAGGCGGCCTCCAGCATGCCCGGCAGGCGGATATCGGCGAGGTATTCGCCGCCCCCGTCGAGATACCGACGGTCCTCCACGCGCAGCACGCTCGCGCCCACGCCCTGGCTGCGGCCATCTCCGGGGTTGCCCGGAAACGTTTCTGACCCCGTGCCCATTGCCGACCGCTCCTGCTCGTGCGCGCGTTTCGTATACGATCTGACGATACCAGCGCCCCTGCCGTCCCGGCAAGCAGGCCGCTGCGCGAGGCCGCACGCCCCCGATGACGACACGCCCCCTTCATCCTGCGTCTCGCGCCAAGGCCGCGCGGAGTGCGCCCGCGGCCAGGGATTCGCAACGCGAAACCGAGCGCACGCGCCGCCTCGACGACGTGCTGCCCAGGCTGCGCCGCGACATCGTCAACGGGCAATGGTCACCGGGACAGCGGCTGCCCGAGCCGCGCCTGTGCGAGCTGTTCGGTGTTTCCCGCACACCGCTGCGCGATGCATTCCGGGTGCTCGAATCCGAAGGCCTGGTGCAGGTCACGCCCCACGTGGGCGCCGTGGTCACGCCCGCCACCACGCCGGCCTTGCGCGAGCACTTCGAGCTGCTCTGCGCGCTCGAGCAGCACGCGGCCGGGCGGACCGCGCAGCGCGCCGACCA
>CAIKXV010000244.1 GCA_903831455.1 uncultured Pseudomonadota bacterium
GCCGTCTACCTGCCCAACCGATACCTGTCGCCCAAGGTCCGCGCGTTCGTCGACTTCTTCGTCGAGCGATTCGGCCCCCAGCCCTACTGGGACCGCGGCCTGGGCCTGCCCGGCGTCGAGGCGCCGGCATCGCGTCCCGCACGCCCGGTCCGCGCGGGGGGCGCCCCGAAGCGGGCCGTGCACGCCGGGTCTTGATACCATCGAGGCGCCGGCGGACAGGCGTCCGGGCGGGGTCCCCCGCCCGCCCTGCTCTCCCGGCGGTTCCTGCGCGCCTCGCGCTCCTTGCGTTTGTCCCCCGGAGGCCTTCCCGATGAACGCTCCCGAACGCCGCCTCCCCTTGGCGTCCGATGTCCTCGCCGGTCGCGACGCGCTGTCCGACCTCGCCAGCCTGCTGCCGGTCGGTGGCCTCAGCCGGCGTGGCTTCGTCGCCGCGGCGGGCGCGGGCTTCGCGCTTGCCGCCCATCCGATCCAGGCGCAGACGGTGATCAGCACCGATGCCCGCGGACTGGAGGCGGGCGAGGTCGAGGTGCCCGTGCCGGGCGGCACGATGCGTGCCTACGTCGCCGGGCCGGCCGGCGGGCGCAAGCTCGCCACCGTGCTCGTGGTGCAGGAGATCTTCGGGCTGCACGAGCATATCCACGATGTCGCCCGCCGGCTCGCGCATCGTGGCTACCTCGCCATCGCCCCCGATCTCTTCCAGCGCCAGGGCGACCCCGCGCGACTGTCGAGCAACAAGGAGATCTTCGACCAGATCGTCTCGCGCGTGCCCGACGCCCAGGTGATCGCCGACCTGGACGCGATGCTCGCCTGGGCCGGGCGCAGCGGTCGCGGCGATCCCGCGCGTGCGGCGATCACCGGCTTCTGCTGGGGCGGGCGGATCGTCTGGCTGTATGCCGCGCACAACCCGCAGTTGCGCGCGGGCATCGCCTGGTACGGACGGCTCGTGGGCGCACCCACGCCTCTCACGCCCACCCACCCGGTGGATGTCGCGGCCCGGCTGAAGGTGCCGGTGCTCGGCCTGTACGGGGGCGCCGACCCCGGCATCCCGGTGTCGACGGTCGAGCAGATGCGCGAGGCGCTCGCCGCCGCGGGGCATCGTGCCTCCGAGATCGTGGTCTACCCCGACATGCCGCATGCGTTCCACGCCGACTATCGGCCGAGCTATCGGAAGGACGCCGCCGATGACGGCTGGCGGCGACTGCTCGCCTTCCTTCGCCAGCACGGACTCTGACCTTACTTCTTCCACGCTTCGCTCGCACCGATGCGAGTGCTCGCCACCCCTGCAGGAGGACACACGATGGACCAGACCCTGGTTTCCGGAGGGATGCAAGGAACCACCGGCCGACGCATGGAGCGGCTGATCGAGGGCTTTGCCCGCGCGGTCGAACCCATTCGCTCGACGGCGATCTCCACGGACACCGCCGGTCTCGTCGCCGGCGAGATCTCGCTGCCGGTGCGTGACGGCGCGGTTCCCGCCTATCGCGCGTATCCCGAGAAAGGCACCGGGCTGCCGGTGGTGCTGGTGGTGCAGGAAATCTTCGGCGTGCACGAGCACATCAAGGACGTCTGCCGGCGCCTGGCCAAGCTCGGATATTTCGCGATCACGGTGGAACTGTACGCGCGCCAGGGCGACGTCTCGAAGATGTCCGAACCCCCGGAGATCTTCTCGAGGGTGGTCAACCACGTGCCCGACAGCCAGGTGATGTCGGATCTGGACGCCGCGGTCGTGCATGCGCGTGGCACCGGGGTCTGCGATGCCTCGCGCCTGGCGGTTACCGGCTTCTGCTGGGGCGGCCGGATCACCTGGACCTACTGCGTCCACAATCCGGCCGTGCGGGCGGGCGTGGCCTGGTACGGTCGGCTCGTGGCCCCTGCGTTCGCAGCGCTGCAGCCGGCCTATCCGGTCGATCTCGCGGCAAACCTCAAGGTGCCGGTGCTGGGGCTCTACGGCGAGGCCGATGCCGGCATTCCGGTCGAGCATGTCGAGAAGATGCGAGCGGCGCTCGCAGCCGCCGGCAACACCACCAGCGAGATCGTGCTCTACAAGGATGCCCCGCACGCGTTCTATGCCGACTACCGGCCGAGCTACCGGCGCGAGGCGGCCGAGGACGGCTGGCAGCGGATGCGCGACTGGTTCGCCCGCCACGGCGTCTGAGTCGGGCGCGACACGGGGGAGACGCCCCCGGTCGACTCGCGGCTGCCCGGGTGGCCGCGGTCGCGGCAATGACGCAGGAAGCAGGCAGGTGCAGATGGATTCGGCAGCAGCATCGGCCGCAGCGGCGGCCGGGGAAGCGAAGACGGGCGGGGCCGAGGCGACGCTCGCCTCGCGCATGGCGGGCATCGCCACCTTCCAGGTGCTGCGACTGCTCGCGAGGGCCAAGGCGCTCGAGGCCGAGGGCCGGTCGATCATCCACATGGAGATCGGCGAGCCGGATTTCCCGACGCCGGCCCCGGTCGTGCAGGCCGCGCTGGAGGCCACGCGCGGCGGAGATGTCCACTACCTTCCGGCGCTGGGGCTGCCCGAGCTGCGGCGAGCGATCGCGCAGTGGTATCGCAGCGCGTGCGCGGTCGAGGTGGACCCCGCGCGCATCGTGGTCACCCCCGGCTCCTCGGGGGCCTTGTTGCTGGCGATGGGCGTGCTGCTCAGCCCCGGCGACGAGGTGCTGCTGGCCGACCCGTCCTATCCGGCCAATCGGCATTTCATCCGCTTCTGCGAAGGCGTGCCGCGCGGCATTGCCTGCGGCCCCGAGACCGGCTACCAGCTCGATGCCGCGATGATCGACCGGGCGTGGGGGCCGCGTACGCGTGCCGCGATGGTCGCCACCCCCGCCAACCCGACCGGCACCACCATCCCCGGCGATGCGCTCGCACGGATCGCGGATACGGTGCACGGACACGGGGGCGAACTCGTGGTCGACGAGATCTACCACGGGCTGGTGTACGGCGATGCGCCGCCGACCGCGCTGTCGATCACCGATCGCGCCTTCGTGATCAACGGATTCTCCAAGTACTTCACGATGACCGGATGGCGGCTGGGCTGGCTGGTGGCGCCCGAACCCTACCTGGATGCCGTCGAGCGGCTGGCGCAGAACCTCTTCCTCGCCTGCTCGACCGTCGCACAGCGCGCGGCGCTGGCTGCATTCACCCCGGAGTCGATCGCGATCTGCGAGCGCCAGCGGCAGGCCTTCGGCGAGCGGCGCGACTACCTCGCGCAGGCGCTGCGCGAACTCGGCTTCGTGATCCCGGTCATCCCCGAGGGCGCGTTCTACCTGTATGCCGACTGCAGCCGGATCACCCGCGACAGCCATGCGTTCGCACTCGACCTGCTCGAGCGCTGCGGCGTGGCCATCACCCCGGGCGCGGATTTCGGCGAGCACCGTGCCCGCGAGCATGTGCGCTTCGCCTACACCACCGGCATGACCGAACTGCGAGAAGGCGTGCGCCGGATCGGCGAGTACATCGCCTCCGGGGCCGCGGCCCGCCTGGACTGAACTGCGGAGCAGACCCATGAGAACCCGAACCCTTCGCCTGATCGGCGCGGCCCTCGCGGCCTGCGCGCTGCTGCCCGGCCTCGCGGCCGCCGACGAATTCACCGCGCCGCGCAGCCGCGACGAACTGGCCGGGTTCGAGGCGCTGGCCGAGCGCGGCATCGCCACCGGGGCGAGTCCTCGGACGGTGGATCCGGCGCGCTGGCTGTTCGATCTCTACAGCGGGCATCACCGCGAGCACACGCCCGAGTGGGAGTGGAACCCGCTGTTCGACCAGGTGAAACCCGACCCCGAGCGGGCGCAGGCGCTGCGGGCCCGCATCCAGGAGGCCTGCCAGCAGACCTCGACGCTGGGCTGCGGTGGCGAGTTCGTCTTCGGCTACGTCGAGCGCAGCGGCATGTTCCACATCAAGCTGCTGCCCGACGAGCGGGCGACCGAGACCGATCCGCGCTTCCTCATCGAGTTTCCGCGGGGACGCGCGACGTTCAAGATCATCGACCTGCGTCCCTACGGGACCCGCATGCCGAGCTTCGCCGAAATGGACAGCGCCCCCGCGCTGCGACGCGCGGGATTCCTCTGCCGGGTGCAGAGCGCCGATCGCCGCGACCCGGTCGAGTCCCGGCTCGCCTCGATGGTGAAGATGCTCGCCGCCGAGTACCGGCGCGCACGCAAGGCCGCACCCGACTTCGCGGTGCAGTGCTCGACCGCCTCGGCCGGATTCTTCCCGGTGTTCAGCAGGACAGGCTACGACCTGCAACTGCTCGGCGGCCATATCTCGCCGCGCGGCAGTCGGCTGCAGTTCGAGAACCCGGTGCTCCTGATCACGCCCACTGCGCTGCTCATGAGCGCGAGGATGGATCGCAGCCGGCTGCGCGGGGACGCGGTGGACTGATTCGGAGGCCCTCCTGCGGGCGGGCTGCGCCGGCGGGCCAGCGACCGCGTCGAGGCCGCGCGGCTGTCGCGGGATCCGGGTGGGGGCTCAGCCGGCGATTGCTCGTGCGACCAGCGACAGGCCCGCGGGAACCAGCAGCACGCAGACAGCGCGCATCAGCGCCGCACGCGAGACCCGCTCGTGCAGGCGCATGCCCAGCCAGAGGCCGAGCAGCACGACCGGCAGCAGCAGCGCGGCCGTGGCGGTGACTGCGGGCAGCAGCAGTCCGGAGGCGAGGAACGCGCACAGGCGAATGGCATTGCTGGTGCCGAGCACGGCCGAGAGCGTGGCGCGCAGCGCGGACTTGTCCTCCAGTCGGCCCGCGAGGTGGATCACGTAGAACGAGCCGCCGGTGCCGAACAGCGAGCTCACGACGCCGCCCACCAGTCCGAAGGGCGCCGCCCACCAGCGCGGGACCCTGCGAAAGCCGCGCTCGCGTGCCAGCACGCCGCGCAGCCCGTAGGCCATCACGAAGACCCCGAGTCCCGCGACCAGCCAGCGTGATGGCGCGGCGACCAGCAGCAGGGTCCCCGCCGCGATGCCTGCCAGCATGAAGGGCACGAGGGTACCCGCCTCGCGCAGGTCGACCGCGCGCCGCTGCGACCCCCCCACCAGCAGCGCCGAGGCGATCTCGAACAGCGCGACCATCGGCACCAGCGTGGCCAGCGGCCACAGGTGGGCGAGCACGGGCACCGCGATCAGCGCCGAGCCGAAGCCCGTCATCCCGAACACCGCGTAGGCGACGAACAGCACCGCGGCCGCGAACAGCGCGTCGGCGGCCCCGCTCAGCGCGGACGCGGCCAGGAGGGTCGACAGCGGATCGGGCATCACGGCGCATTGTCGCCGCCTCGCGGCAAGCGGCACAAGCAACGGCCGGGCGGATTGGCCCGGGTAGAATCCACGCCGTGCGCGGTCCCGCGCGCGTCGACCAGGAGCACTGATGGACTCCAGCAGCCTGCAGGTCGCCGTGATCGGCGGCGGCACCATGGGCCGCGACATCGCGGCCACGTTCGCGCACGCCGGCGCCACCGCGCACCTGGTCGAGCCGTTCGCCCAGGCCCGCGAGGCGATCCCCGCGCGCATCGGCCAGACCTTCGACAAGCTTGCGGCCGATACCGCGGCGCGCGCCCGGGTGCCGGTGCACGAGTCGCTGGATACGGTGCCCTGGCCCCGGATCGACCTGGTGATCGAGGCGATTCCCGAGAACCTCGAGGCGAAGCGGGCACTGTTCGTCGAACTCGAGCGCCGGGCGAAGCGCGACACGCCGCTGGCGAGCAACTCCTCGGCGATCGGCATCTCGAAGATCGGCGAAGGACTCGCCACCCGCGACCGCATGCTGAACACCCACTACTTCATGCCGGCGCACCTGGTGCCGGCCGTGGAGGTGGTGAGCTCCGAGGCCACCGATCCGGCGGTGGCCGAGCGGGTGTGCGGGATGCTGCGCGCGAGCGGTCGGGTGCCGGTGCGCGTGAAGCGCGACATCCCGGGCTTCCTCGCCAACCGTCTCCAGCATGCGCTCTCGCGCGAGGCCTTCTGGTTGATCGAACAGGGCTTCTGCGAGCCCGAGGACATCGACGCGGCCGTCCGCTTCGGCTTCGGCTTCCGCTACATCGCGGCCGGACCCTGCCTGCAGCGCGATCATGCCGGCCTCGAGGTGCACGCGGCGGCCGGTGCGGAGATGTACCCGCACTTCAACAACGCGGCGACGATCAGCCCGGCGCTCGCCGGTCGGGTCGAGCAGGGCAAGCTCGGAATGAAGACGGGCGAGGGCTTCTACCGCTGGACCCCGGAGACCATCGAGCGCGAGCGTGCCCGCTACGAGCGCACGCTCGCGCAGGCCTTCGAGATCATCCGCGCCGAGTTGCAGTCGCGATGAACGCGTCGACCGGCGCCGCCACGCGCGTGGTGATGATCCGCCACGGCGAGACGCTGTGGAACCGCGAGCGGCGCATCCAGGGGCAGACCGATACGCCGCTGTCGGACCTGGGGCGGGCGCAGGCGCGCGCGATCGGCGAGCGCCTGTCGGCGATGTCCTTCGCGGCGGTGTACGCGAGCGATCTCGCGCGCGCGTGGGATACGGCGGGCGCGATCGTCGCGGCCATCGGCGCGCGTGCCGGCCCAGCGGCCCGGACCGTGCCTGCTCCGCAGGCCGATACCCGGCTGCGCGAGATGCACTTCGGCCAATGGGAAGGCAAGACCA
>CAIKXV010000245.1 GCA_903831455.1 uncultured Pseudomonadota bacterium
GGGCTTAGACTTGATCAGCTCACCAGCTGTTTAACCTGGTCGTCGTGATGGCAGAGGTGACTCCCTGGCCAGTGGTGGCGGAGAACTCCCCCACCCGCTCCCGCATCATGTCCGCCATCCGCGGCCATGACACCACCCCCGAGCGGCTGGTCCGGTCCGCGCTGCACCGCCACGGGCTCCGCTTCCGCCTCCACGTCCGCGACCTCCCCGGGCGCCCCGACATCGTCCTGCCGCGGCATCGCACGGTGATCCTGGTGCACGGCTGCTTCTGGCACCGGCACATCGGCTGCGCGCGCAGCACGCTGCCGGCCACCAACCGAGCGTGGTGGGTGGCGAAGCTCCGCCGCAACCGTGCGCGTGACCGGCGCACGCTTCGCGACCTGCGCACCGCGGGCTGGCGCGTGATCGTGGTGTGGGAGTGCCAGCTGGGTGCGGGGCGGGGCACCGCCGCGCAGCGCGCGTCGCGGCTCGAGCGCTTCGCGCGGACGCTGGTGCGCAAGGTCAGCGCGTAGCGATCGTCGCGCCGCTCACGGATCCCGCGCCACGCGGAACCCGAGTCCGTTGCCCTTGTTGCCCGGCAACTCGCCGTTGCGGAACGAGGATCGCAGGAACGTCGCGTTGTTGATCCACGAGCCGCCCCGGATCACCCGGCGCGTCGCCGTGGCAGGGCCGGTCGGGTCGACCTGCGGCGTGGCGGGGTACAGGTCGTACCAGTCGCTGACCCACTCGTACACGTTCCCGTGCATGTCATGGAGTCCGAGCGCGTTGCCGGCCTTGGTGCCCACCGGATGCGTGAAGCCGCCCGAGTTTCCGCCATGCCAGGCAATCGGGCCGATGCTGCTGCCTTCCGCGGAGCCGTTGTGGAACGGCGTCTGCGTGCCGGCACGGCATGCATGTTCCCACTCGGCCTCGGTCGGAAGCCGCATGCCGGTGGCCGCGAGATACGCCTGCACCCCGGTGAAGGTCACCTGCTCCACGGGACGATTGGCCCAGTCGCTGCTGAAGTTCGGGCCCCAGAAGGATGGATTCGAGCCAGTGGTGGCCATCCACTGGGACTGCGTGAGCTCGTACCGGCCCACGTACACGGCGCGCGTCAGGGTGACCGCATGAACGGGCAGTTCCTGGGCGAAGCACGACGCGCCGGTGGATGGGCTGATGCAACCCATGTCGAACGTGCCGGGCGGCACCAGGAGCATCTCGACCTGCGTGGCGGTGTCTCGCACGCGCCACGCGAGCCCGGTGGCCGCGATCGACTCGCGCAGTGCCGCATCCACGACGACGGATGGATCGGGAACGGCCTCGACCAGCGTCGCCCATTCGGGGACGGTGATGGGACACGGCCCCCACGCCGCAAGCAGCATGCCGAGATCGTCGCCGTCCACGGTCCCGTTCGCGTCGATGTCGGCCCCGGTCTTCCCTCCGGACGAACCCCAGCTTCCGAGGAGCACCCCGAGGTCATCCCCGTTCACGATGCGGTCCCCGGTCAGGTCGGCGGGACAGCCGGCCTCGGCCAGCATGCCCACCGACGCTGCAGCCATGGAACTCAGGATCAAGCCCTTCATGACCACCGATACGGTAAGGGCGGCCGCATCGTTCACCGA
>CAIKXV010000246.1 GCA_903831455.1 uncultured Pseudomonadota bacterium
CCATCGGCCTAGCCGAACTCACCTTCCGCACCCGCGAGATGGGCGAGTACACGTTCCGCTTCTTCGAGGCGTTCACCGCGGCCACGCTGATCTACGTGACCCTCGCGCTCGCCGCCAACCGGGTGATGGCGCTGGTCGAGCGGCGCACCGCGGTGCCGGGCTTCATCGTCGGCGGGGGGCGCTAGCCGATGGACTTCGACTTCGCGGCCATCCACGGCGCGCTGCCCTTCCTCTGGAAGGGCATGCTCTACACGATCGAGCTCACGCTGTACGCGGCCATCGGCGGCCTGTTCTTCGGCACCCTGCTCGCCCTCGCGCGCCTGTCGCCGTGGCGCGCGCTCAGCCTGGCCGCGGCGGGCTACGTGAACCTGATGCGCTCGATCCCGCTGGTGCTGGTGATCTTCTGGTTCTTCTTCCTCGTGCCGGTGATCCTGCAGGTGGCCATGGGCCACGAACGCCCGCCGATGATCGGCGCCGAACGCACCGCGATCATCACCTTCATCATGTTCGAGGCGGCCTATTTCTGCGAAATCATGCGTGCGGGCATCCAGTCCATACCCCGCGGCCAGGTGCATGCCGCCCAGGCGCTGGGCCTCACGTACTCGCAGTGCATGCGGCTGGTGGTGCTGCCGCAGGCCTTCCGCAACATGCTGCCGGTGCTGCTCACCCAGACCATCATCCTGTTCCAGGACACCTCGCTGGTCTACGTGATCTCGGCCACCGACTTCGTCGGCGCCGCGGCCAAGATCGCGCAGCGCGACGGCCGGCTGGTGGAGATGTACCTGTTCGTGGCCGCCGTCTACTTCGTGATCTGCTTCACGCTGTCCGCGCTCGTGCGGCGGCTGCAGCGGCGGATCGCGGTGATCCGCTGAGGCGGCTGGTCGAGTGTCGCGACCGCCCGCCGACGACTTCCGGAAGAGCCCCATGATCGAGATCGAGAACGTGAGCAAGTGGTACGGCAGCTTCCGCGTGCTGACCGACTGCAGCACGCGCGTGGCCCGCGGCGAGGTGGTCGTGGTCTGCGGCCCCTCGGGCTCGGGCAAGTCGACGCTGATCAAGTGCGTGAACGCACTCGAACCCTTCCAGCAGGGACAGATCCGCCTCGACGGCACGCCGGTGCGCGATCCGGGCACCGACCTGCCGCGGCTGCGGGCGAAGGTCGGCATGGTGTTCCAGCATTTCGAACTGTTCCCGCATCTGTCGATCACCCGCAACCTCACGCTCGCGCAGGAGAAGGTGCTGGGGCGCCCCGCCGACGAGGCGCGCGAGCGCGGGCTGCGCCTGCTCGAGCGGGTCGGGCTGTCGGCCCATCGCGACAAGTTCCCGGGGCAGCTCTCGGGTGGCCAGCAGCAGCGGGTGGCCATCGCACGCGCGCTGTCCATGGATCCGGTGGCCATGCTGTTCGACGAGCCGACCTCGGCGCTGGACCCGGAGATGATCAACGAGGTGCTGGACGTGATGGTCGAACTCGCCCACGAGGGCATGACGATGATGGTCGTCACCCACGAGATGGGTTTCGCCCGCAAGGTCGCCGACCGCGTGATCTTCATGGACGAGGGGCGCATCGTCGAGGACGCGGGCACCGAGGAGTTCTTCGGCAGCCCGCGCTCGGAGCGCGCGCAGCACTTCCTCGCGCGCATCCTGCACCACTGACGCCGACAGGGCGGGGACGGGCGCGGCCATCGTCGCCTCGTCCGTCCTCCGCCGCGGGCCTTGCCGGTCGTCGCCAGGCCCGGCGCAAGCCCGGGCCCGACGCCCGCCGTCGCCGCCCGCGCAGCACGCGCGGTGCGCGCCTGCCCGTGCCCCGCCGCGCCCGCCGCAGGCGCCATCGGCCAGGCCTTGCCGCGCGCGGTCCGGCGGGCGGCGATCCCTCGGGCGGGACCGGCGGGTCGCGGCAGGCGGTCAACGCACCCCGTGCCCGACGCGTTTCGCGCATAATCCGCCGCCGCTTCCCGGCCGCTCGGCGCCGGGGCGGCGCCCAGGCGCCGGCCGCCTCCGGCCGCCCCGCTCGCCTCCGGGAGCCCCTCGATGTCCGCTCAATCCCCCGCCGCCACCGCGGCCGCGATCCTGCCCTACGCGCTCACCATCTTCGTGAGCGCGTTCCTGCTGTTCCTGGTGCAGCCGATCATCGCCAAGCAGATCCTCCCCTGGTTCGGCGGCTCCTCGGCGGTCTGGACGACCTGCCTGGTGTTCTTCCAGAGCACCCTGCTCGCGGGCTATGCCTATGCGGACATCACGCGCCGGCTGGGACAGCGGCGACAGGCGATCCTGCATGTCGCCCTGATGGTGATCTCGCTGGCCTCCCTGCCCATCCTCGCCTCCGAGGCCTGGAAACCCTCCGGCGACGAGGAGCCGATCGGCCGCATCCTGCTGCTGCTCACGCTCACCATCGGCCTTCCCTATTTCCTGCTGTCCACCACCACCCCGCTGCTGCAGACCTGGTACTGGCAGCGCTTCCGCTCCGGCGTGCCCTACCGCCTGTTCGCGTTGTCGAACTTCGCCTCGCTGCTCGCGCTGCTCGGCTTCCCGGTGCTGTTCGAGCCCTGGCTGGACCTCTCGCAACTGGGGTGGGGCTGGTCGGCGATCTACGGGGGGTTCGTGGCGGTGTGCGCGGCCACCGCGTGGCTGTCGCTGCGCGCGGTCCGCGACAACGCCGGTGCCGACGACGCCCGGGAGCCTGCAGCCGCGGGCGGCGAGGCCGGCGCCAGCGCCGCACCCTCGCTCGCGCTGCAGTTCCAGTGGCTGGCGCTGTCGGCGATGGGTTCGGTGATGCTGCTGGCCATCAGCAACCACATCACCCAGAACATCGCCAGCGTGCCCTTCATGTGGGTGGTGCCGCTGTCGCTCTACCTGATCACCTTCATCCTGTGCTTCGACCATCCGCGCTGGTACGTACGCGGGCTGTACATCGGATTGCTGGTGCCCCTGCTGCCGCTGATGGCCTGGAAGATCCCCTCGCTCTCGCTGTCGGTGGCCGCGCCCCTCTACCTGGTCGGGCTGTTCGTCTCGTGCATGTTCTGCCACGGCGAGATGGCCCGCCTCAAGCCCGATCCCCGGCACCTCACGCGCTTCTACCTGATGATGTCGGTGGGCGGCGCCCTGGGCGCGGTGCTCATCGCGATCGTCGCGCCCCTCACGCTCGAGGGCTATTTCGAACTCAATATCTCGCTGGTCGCCCTGGCGCTGCTGGTGATGATGCAGATGAGCGGGGCGCTCCCGCTCGCCGTGGGGCTGGGCGTGGTCTTCGGCACCGCGTGGTACTCCACCAAGGGCGTGCTCGAGTACTCCGGCGACATGCGCGTGATGGAGCGCGACTTCTACGGCGTGGTGCGCATCCGCGACCGCGAGCACGACGACGTCACCTACCGGGCGATGCTCCACGGCAGCATCATCCACGGCGGGCAGTTGCTGGGCGAGCGGTTCCGTGGAGTGCCCAGCGACTACTTCAGCGCGACCTCCGGCTACGGGCGCATGTTCGCCGCGCTGGACGAGATCGATCCCGGCGAGCGCAAGGTCGGGGTGATCGGCCTGGGCGCCGGCGTGGTCGCCGCCTACGGCCGGCGCGGCGACGAGATGGTGTTCTACGAGATCAGCCCCAAGGTCATCGAGATCGAGCGGCGCGAATTCACCTTCCTGCGCGACACCCCGGCGAAGACCTCGGTCATCATCGGCGACGGTCGCCTGTCGCTCGAGCGCGAGGCGCCCCGCGGCTACAAGGTCCTCGGCATCGACGCCTTCTCCGGCGATTCCATCCCGATGCACCTGATCACGCGCGAGGCCATGGCGCTCTACGTGCGGCACCTCGCACCCGATGGCGTGATCATGTTCCAGGCGACCAATCGCTACATCGACCTGATGCCGGTGATCAAGCGGCTGGCCGCCGAATTCGGCTTCGAGGCGGTGCTGGTCTCCGACAACCCGGGCGATCTTCGCGGCGCGGCCTACTGGAACTCGTCCACCGACCAGGTGATCGTCACCCGCAACAAGGCGCTGCTCGCCCATCCGCGGCTGGCCGAGGCGGCCCAGGCGATCGCCGACCGCCCCGAACTGCCGACGTTCACCGACTCGCACCACAACCTGTTCCGCATCCTGAAGTAGTGCTCGCGCGCGCGTCGGCGGCGCGGCAATGCGCCCCGCGCCGCTCGACTCGCCGGTCGGGAGGACCGGCGCCGCCGACGTGGGGCGAGGCGCGGGCGAGGCGCGGCCGAGGCGGGCGCCACGCATCCGCCAGCCTGCGAACTGCTCCGGGGGCACACCGGACCCGGTACCCCGGGCAGGCTCGCGGGCCACGCGCGGGCTGCCCGGGACGCGCCGCGCCCTCGCGAATGGCGGCGGCCGACCGCACCGCCCCGTCAGGCGGCGAGCCGCACTCCGAGGTCGTCGATGAACCGCTCGCAGCGGGCCACCTGTTCCAGCGACACCCATTCGTCGGGCTTGTGCGCCTGCTCGATCGATCCCGGACCGCAGATGACCGACGGGATGCCCACCTCCTGGAACAACCCGGCCTCGGTGCCGTAGGACACGCGCCCGGTGTCGGAGAGACCGGAGAGCGAGCGCGCGAGTCCCACCACCGGGTCGCCGTCCGGCGCATCGAGGCCGGGGATGGACGACAGCGTCTCCCAGGCGAAGCCGGCCGCCGGATGCACCCGGCGCATCTCGGGCAGCAGCACCTCCTCGGCGTAGCGCCGGACTTCCTCGAACAGCGCGTCCGGATCGGCCCCGGGCAGGTAGCGGAACTCGAAGTCGAACACGCACTCGTGGGGCACGATGTTGAGCTGGGTGCCGCCCCGGATGACGCCGGTGTGCACCGTGGTGTGCGGCACGTCGAAATCCTGGGCGTACGGGCCCTGGTCGCGGAAGCGTCGCTGCATCGCCTTGAGGAAGGCGACCACCTCGCAGGCAGCCTCCACCGCGTTGACGCCCTGCGGCGCGTAGGCGGAGTGCATCGCGTGGCCCTGCACGCGACAGCGCCACGAGTGCTTGCCCTTGTGCGCCACGACCGGTCGCATCAGCGTGGGCTCGCCGACGATGCAGGCGGTCGGCCGTACCCCGGCGGCGACGATATCGGCGATCAGCCGCCTTACCCCGATGCAGCCGATCTCCTCGTCGTAGGAGAAGGCCAGGTGCAGCGGGCTGCGCAGCCCGCGATCGAGGATCCCGGGCAACCGTGCGAGCACCACGGCCACGAAGCTCTTCATGTCGGAGGTGCCGCGCCCGTACAGCCGGCCGTCGCGCTCGAGCAGTCGGAACGGATCGTGGGTCCAGGGCTGCCCCTCGACCGGTACCACGTCGGTGTGCCCCGACAGCACGAGTCCGCCGGATCCCCCGGGCCCGACGGTCGCGAACAGGTTGGCCTTGCGTCGGTCGTCGTCATGGGTGAGGCGGATGCGATCGACGCCCAGCGCCCGCAGCCGGTCGCGGATGTCGTGGATCAGGTCGAGGTTGGAATCCCGGCTGGTGGTGGGACAGGCGACCAGTCGATCGATCATCGCCACGGTCTCGGGCGAGGGTCTGGAGGGGATGGGATCGGGGCTCATCGGAGACTCGTGCGGCATGGCGCGGGCCATGCGGTCGGTGGGGGCCTTCCGGCGCGAGACCGTCGCGACCGGGAGGCTCGGCGCCGCGGACGCAACGCGGCAGGCGCCCAGGCCAGCATAGGGGGCTGCCATCGAGGGTGTCAAACCGGCGGCGAAGGCACCCCCCCGGTGTTCCGGTATGCTGGCCCGACCGTCGATGAACATGCGTGATGATGCCCACCGTCGAGCACTCCCGCCGCGCAGGCCCCGCCCCGTCGGAGCGACCGGCCACCCGATCGGCGGATCCGCACGCCCGCCGATCCCCGGCTTGCATCGACGAGCCGCGCTGCCACGCATCCATCCGCGCATCGCGCACGCCGGTCGGGCCGATCGGGTCGGTCGCCGCTTCGATCCCGGCCATCGGCACGACCCCGCGGCATCGTCCGCGACCCGACCTGCCGGTGCGCAAGGCTGTCCTGCTCGCCCCGGGCGTCCACGCAGCCCTCCGCGCAGCGGCACGGCCACCCGTACCGTGACCGGGACGGCGACAGGCCCGCACGCGGCCCCGCGCAGCCGCGGCCGCGACGACCGCGCGAGGCGGTCGTGACCGGCGTGCTGCTGCGTCGGCTGCTGCAGAGCGTGCTCGTGCTGTTCGCGATGTCGCTGCTGGTGTTCGTCGGGGTCTACGCGATCGGCAATCCGGTCGACATCCTGGTCAACCCGAACGCCGACCAGCAGGACATCGCGCGCGCGATCGCCGAACTCGGCCTGGATCGACCGCTGCACGAGCAGTACCTGCGATTCCTCGCCGGCGCACTGTCCGGCGATCTCGGCCGCTCGTTCGCGACCGGGGCGCCGGCGATGGAGTTGATCCTCGAGCGCATGCCCGCCACGCTGGAACTCGCCTGCGTGTCGATGCTGATCGCCGTCGTGCTGGGCATACCCCTCGGCCTGCTCGCCGGCCTGCGCCCCAAGAGCCGCGCCGCGCGCGCGATCATGGCCGGCTCGATCGTCGGCTTCAGCCTCCCCACCTTCTGGGTCGGACTGATGCTGATCATGGTGTTCTCGGTATGGCTGGGCTGGCTGCCACCGACCGGTCGCGGCGACACGGTACCCCTCCTCGGGATCGAGGTGTCCTTCCTCACGCCGGACGGACTCGCGCACCTCGCGCTGCCGGCGATCAACCTCGCGCTGTTCAACCTCGCGCTGCTGGTGCGGCTCGTCCGCGCCGGGACCCGCGAGGCGCTGGCGCAGGACTACGTGCGCTATGCGCGCGCGAAGGGCCTGCCCGAGTCGCGGGTGATCGGGGTGCACGTGCTCAAGAACATCATGGTGCCGGTGGTGACCGTGGCCGGGCTCGAGCTCGGCTCGGTGATCGCCTTCGCCGTGGTCACCGAGACCCTCTTCGCCTGGCCGGGCATGGGCAAACTGCTGATCGACTCGATCAACCAGCTCGACCGCCCGGTGATCGTGGCCTACGTGCTGCTGGTGGTCCTGATGTTCGTGCTGATCAACCTCGCGGTCGACCTCGTCTATTCGCTGCTCGACCCCCGGGTCCGCCGAGGCGGGGCCCGCGCATGAGCGCGCGCACGACCGCCTGGCGCGAGACGGCCGCCGACTTCGCCGGCAGCCGGGGAGCACTCGCCGCCGCGATCACCTTCGCGATCGTCGTGGCCGCGGCGGTGTTCGCGCCGTGGCTGTCGCCCCAGAACCCCTACGATCTCGCCCAGCTCGACATCCTCGACTCCAAGCTCCCGCCGGGCTCGCCCTCGTCGGCAGGCTTCACCTTCCTGCTGGGCTCGGACGAACAGGGACGGGACATGTGGAGCGCCATGCTCCATGGCCTGCGCATCAGCCTCGGCGTGGGCGTGGCCTCTACCGCCCTTGCGCTCACGCTGGGCACTGCAGCCGGACTGGCGGCCGCCTGGCGCGGGGGCTGGGTCGACGCGCTGCTCATGCGCGTGGTCGACCTGCAGCTGTCGTTCCCGGCGATCCTGGTCGCACTCGTGCTGCTCGCGGTGCTCGGCCAGGGCATCGACAAGGTGGTGGTCGCCCTGGTCACCGTCCAGTGGGCCTACTACGCACGCACGGTGCGCGCGAGTGCGCTGGTGGAGGTCCAGCGCGGCTACATCGAGGCCGCCCGCTGCCTTGCGCTGCCGGGGCTGCGCATCGTGCTGCGACACCTGCTGCCCAACTGCCTGCCCCCGCTGATGGTGGTGGCCACGGTGCAGGTCGCGCATGCGATCGCGCTGGAGGCCACGCTGTCCTTCCTGGGCCTGGGCATGCCGGCCACCTCGCCCTCGCTCGGCCTGCTCATCGCCAACGGCCACGCCCACCTGCTGTCCGGCAAGTACTGGATCAGCGTCTATCCGGGCATCGCGCTGCTCGTGACCCTTGTGGCCATCAACCTCGCCGGGGACCGGCTGCGCGACGTGCTCGATCCGCGGGGCACGCCATGAGCCGATCCACGCCCGAGGCTGCGATAGACCCCCGGCCGCTGCTCGAGATCGACGGGTTGCGGACCTGGTTCGCCACCCGCGCCGGCACGCTGCGTGCGGTGGACGGGGTCGATCTCTCGATCGGCCGCGGCGAAGTGGTCGGGCTGGTCGGGGAGTCGGGCAGCGGCAAGAGTGTCACCGGCTATTCGATCATGGGGCTGGTCGAACCACCGGGCCACCCCGCGGGCGGCTCGATCCGCTTCGACGGGCAGGAGCTGGTCGGCATGGAGGCCCGGGCGCTGCGCGCGCTGCGAGGGCGGCGCATCGCGATGGTGTTCCAGGACCCGATGCTCACCCTCAACCCGGTGCTGCGCATCGACACCCAGATGGTCGAGGCGATCCGCGCCCACGAGCCGATCGCCGGCAGCCGCGCCTTCGAGCGCTGCGTCGAAGCGCTGGAGGCGGTGGGCATCGCGGCGGCACGCCAGCGGCTCGCAGCCTATCCGCACGAACTGTCCGGCGGCATGCGCCAGCGGATCGCCATCGCGATCGCGCTGCTGAACAACCCCGAACTGCTGATCGCGGACGAGCCGACCACGGCGCTCGACGTGACCCTCCAGGGCCAGATCCTCGCCCTCGTGCAGTCGCTCGTGCGCCGCCGGGGTACCGCACTGCTGTGGATCACCCACGACCTGTCGGTGGTGGCCGGCCTCGCCGACCGGGTATGCGTGATGTATGCCGGGAGGATCGTCGAGTCCGGTCCGGTGGACGCGGTACTCGACTCGCCCCTGCACCCGTACACCCGCGGCCTGATCGCCTCGGTGCCCACGGCGGCCGGCGCAGGGCGCCGGCTGCCGCAACTGCGCGGCCACGCGCCGACGCCGATGGAGTTGCCGCCGGGCTGCGCGTTCCGCCCGCGCTGCGACCGCGCGACACCCGAATGCGCCCGGATGCCCGAACTGCTGCCCGCCTCCGGGTCCGACCGGCAGGTGCGCTGCCATCATCCGCTGCCCGCCGGGGCGCCCGCGCCATGAGTGTCCCCGCGACCACCGGCATCCCCGGGCTCGCGGGCACGAATCCGCCCACGCTGCTCGAATTGCGGGGCATCGTGCAGCGGTTCGGTGCGCCCCCCGGCCGCCTGGCGCAGCGGCTCGGCCTCGCACGGGCACCGCACGCGGTCCTGGCCGTGGACCGCGTCGACCTCGACATCGCACGCGCCGAGGTGGTGGGGTTGGCCGGGGAGTCGGGCTGCGGGAAGTCCACGCTCGCCCGGATCGCGGCCGGCACGCTTCGGCCGAGCGAGGGCACGAGGCGCTGGAACGGGCGCGACATCGCCGCGCTGGAGGGTTCGGAGCGCATCGTCGCGGAGCTCGCGATCCAGCTCGTGTTCCAGGACGCGCACGCCGCGCTCGATCCGCGCATGCGGGTGATCGACCAGCTGTGCGAGGCGCCGGTCGCCCACCGCCGGGTGGATGCGTCCGTCGCCGGCGCACTCGGCGAGCGCCTGCTGGACGAGGTCGGGCTCGACCCCGCGCTCGGTCGCCGCTACCCGCACCAGCTCTCCGGCGGGCAGCGCAGCCGCGTGGTGATCGCCCGCGCGCTCGCGGTCGATCCGCAGCTGCTGGTGTGCGACGAGCCGGTGGCCGCGCTGGACGTCTCCGTGCAGGCCCAGGTGCTCAACCTGTTCATGGGCCTGCGGGAGGCGCGCGGGCTCTCCTACCTGTTCATCAGCCATGACCTCGCGGTGATCCGCCATCTGGCCGATCGAGTGGCGATCATGTATCTGGGGCAACTGGTCGAGACCGCCCCGGTGCGCGAACTCTTCGCCCGCCCCGCGCACCCCTACACCCGCGTGCTCCTGGCCGAGATCCCCGACCTCGCGCGGCGGCGGCGCACCTACGGCGGGGCCGCCGGCGAGATCCCCTCGCCGCTGGCCCCGCCACCGGGTTGCCGCTTCCATCCGCGCTGCCCGTCGGCCACCGAGCGCTGCCGCGTCGAACCCCCGCGGCTGCGCAACGTCGCGCCGGGCCACCTCGCCGCCTGCCACCTGCACGACGCCGCCTGAGCGCACCCGCGCGAGGGGCGTGCTAGAGTCGCAGGCTGCCGACTTTGTCCGGACAAAGCAACCCACCGACCGGCACGCACGTCGCGGGCCGATCGATCGCATCCGAGGATAGCCATGATCGAACTGCTCGACCGCCCCGCCTCAGGCCCCGCGATCCGCCTGCATGCCGACGACAACGTGCTCATCGCGCGCACCGTGATCGAACTGGGCGCGAAGTTGCCCGACGGCGTCGTGAGCCGCAGCCAGGTGCCCGCCGGCCACAAGATCGCCGCCCGCGCGATCGCGCGCGACGAACCGATCCGCAAGTACAACGTGACCATCGGCTTTGCCAGCACCGATATCCCGGCCGGCACCTACGTGCACTCGCACAACATGGAGTTCCGCGAGTTCCAGCGCGACTACGCGCACGCCCAGGACTACCGGCCGGTACAGATGGTCCCCGAGGCCGAGCGCGCCAGCTTCATGGGCATCGTTCGTGCCAACGGCCAGGTCGCCACGCGCAACTACATCGGCGTGCTCTCCACGGTGAACTGTTCGGCCACGGTCGTGCACAAGGTCGCCGAGTACTTCACCCCGGAGCGGCTGGCCGAGTATCCGAACGTCGACGGCGTGGTGGCCTTCGCCCACGGCACCGGTTGCGGCATGGAACTCACCGGCGAGCCGATGGACCTGCTCCGCCGCACAATGGCCGGCTATGCCACCCACGCCAACCTCGCCGGCGCGCTCATCATCGGCCTGGGCTGCGAACGCAACCAGGTCAGCAAGCTGCTGGCCGCGCAAGGGCTGGCCGAGGGCTCGCGGCTTCGCAGCTTCGTGATGCAGGACGAAGGCGGCACGACCAAGACGGTCGCCGCCGGTATCGCCGCGGTGAAGGAGATGCTGCCCGAGGCCAATCGCGTGACCCGCACCCGCGTGCCCGCCAGCCACATCACGGTCGGCCTGCAGTGCGGCGGCTCGGACGGGTTCTCCTCGATCACCGCCAATCCGGCGCTGGGCGCCGCCGTGGACCTGCTGGTTCGCCACGGCGGCACGGCCATCCTCTCGGAGACTCCCGAGATCTACGGCGTCGAGCACACGCTGACCCGCCGCGCGCGCTCGCGCGAAGTGGGCGAGAAGCTCATCGAGCGCATCCGCTGGTGGAAGGAGGAGTACACCGTCGGACGCGACACCCAGATCAACGGCGTGGTGAGCCCTGGCAACCAGAGCGGCGGACTCGCCAACATCTTCGAGAAGTCGCTCGGCTCGTCGATGAAGGGCGGCACCGGGCCCCTGATGGAGGTCTACCGGTATGCCGAGCCGGTGACGCAGAAGGGCTTCGTCTTCATGGATACCCCGGGCTTCGATCCGGTCTCCGCCACCGGCCAGATCGCGGGCGGAGCCAACCTGATCGCCTTCACCACCGGGCGCGGCTCGATGTTCGGCGCCAAGCCTTCGCCGTCGATCAAGCTCGCCACCAACACCCCGATGTACAACCGCCTCACCGAGGACATGGACATCAACTGCGGCGGCATCCTCGATGGCACCCACACCCTCGCGCAGATGGGGCAGGAGATCTTCGACCACTTCCTGCGCGTGGCCTCGGGCGAGAGGACCCGCAGCGAGCTGCTGGGCCTGGGCGACCACGAGTTCATCCCGTGGAACATCGGCGTCACCGGCTGAGCGGGCACGCCCGTGCCAGCGGGCGCATTGCCCGTCGGCGCGGGTTGCTGATAAGCTGAAACGACAATAACAACACCCTGCCGTGGCGACGCTGGCCCCCGCGCGAGCGTCCGACCGCGAAGTCAGGGGTTTCCCGCATATCCCGGAGGATCGCGCGATGCGCATCGTTGCCGCCCTGTCGCCGCTGCTGGTCGCAGCCTTGTCGTTCCTGACCGTCCTGCCGCCCCTCGCACAGGCCCAGGGTCCCGCATTCCCGGTCCGGCCGCTGCGCCTGGTCTTGCCCTTCCCGCCGGGCGGCCCGACCGACATGCTCGGCCGGGCGCTGGCCGCGCGACTGGGCGAGCAGTTCGGCCAGCCCGTCACCGTCGACAATCGTCCTGGTGCCGGCGGCAACCTCGGGCTCGAACTCACCTCGAAGGCGCCCGCGGACGGCTACACGATGGTGCTGTCCTCGCCGCTGATCTCGATCAGCCCTTCGCTCTACTCGAAGCTCAACTACGACCCGTTCAAGGATCTCGCCCCGGTATCGCTGGTCGCGGTCATCCAGAACATCCTCGTCGTGCACCCGTCGGTACCCGCGCGCACGCTGCCCGAACTCATCAAGTACGCGCGGGCTAACCCGGGCAAGCTCAACTACAGCTCCGGGGGCGTAGGCACCACCGGCCATCTCGCCGCCGAACTGCTCAACAGCCTGATGAAGATCCGCACCGTGCACGTGCCCTACAAGGGCTCCGCGCAGGCGATGGTCGGCCTCATCTCCGGCGAGACCGACATGCTGATCATGGCCGCACCGGTGGCCGGCCCGCACGTGAAGGCCGGCAAGCTGCGCGGCATCGCCACGCTCTCGGAGCGGCGGGCGCCCGCAGCCCCCGGCGTGCCCACCGCGCAGGAGAGCGGCATCCAGGGCTTCGAGGTGCCGATCTGGTACGGCGTGCTCGCGCCCACCGGCGTGCCGCGCGAGATCATCGCCCGCCTGAATGCCGAGATCGTGAAGGCCATGGCCTCGCCCGACATGCGCGACAAGCTGTCCTCGGCCGGCATCGAGCCGCAGACGATGTCGCCCGAGCAGTTCGGGGAGTTCATCCGCAGCGAAGCCGTCCGCTACGGCCGCGTGATCCGCGAGGCGGGCATCAAGGGCGAGTGATTCACGCGATCCCCCGCGCCGCGCCCCGTCCCCTCCCCGACCCGGCCTCCGCCGCCCGACCCCTTCCCTCAGCAGGACTCGACATGACCCAGGACACGCGTGCCACCGCCACCATCCGCGACCTCCTCGCCAGGGAGAAGCCGCTGGTGCTGCCCGGCGCCCATGATGCGCTCTCCGCGCGACTCATACAGCAGGCGGGTTTCCGCGGTTTCTTCATCGGCGGCTTCCAGACCGCCGGCGCGCGCTACGGCCTGCCCGACATCGGCCTGTGCCAGCTGGGCGAGTTCTCCGCGGCCTTCCGCGACATGGTCAATGCCTGCGACATCCCGGTCCTGGTCGACGCCGACAATGGCTACGGCGACGTCAAGAACTGCGTGCATCTGCTCCACACCTACGAGCGCATGGGCATCTCGGCGATGTTCATCGAGGACCAGGTCGCGCCCAAGCGCTGCGGCCACATGGCGGGCAAGCGGGTGGTGCCGGCCTCGGAAATGGAGGCGAAACTGCGCGCGATGAGTGCCAATCGCCTCGATCCGCGCACCTTCATCGTCGCGCGCACCGACGCGCGCGCCATCCATGGCATGGACGAGGCGCTGCGTCGTGCCGAGCGCTACGTGCGCGCCGGCGCCGATGGCGTGTTCATCGAGTCCATGCTCGACGAGGAGGAGATGGCGCGCGCGGTGCGCGAGATCGACACCGTGCACGTCGCCAACATGCTGGAGGGCGGCCTCTCCCCGATCGTCCCGCCCCAGGTGCTGGGCCAGATGGGCTACGGGATCGCGCTCTACGGCATCACGCTGCTGCTGCGCATCGTCAAGACGATGCAGGCCGCGCTCGCCGACCTGCGCAGCGGCGAGATGCGCCTGGTCGGCACCGGCGCGAACTTCGACGACTACCTGAAGGTCGTCGGGATCGACCAGTGGCGGGCGATCGAGGACACCTACGGCGAGGCGCACCCCGACCGGGCGATGAGCGGCCACTGATGCGGGCCTGTACGGTCGGGCTGCAACGCGTGCGGCCTGTGCCGCCGATCGCCCCGCAGGCCCACCCACGCACGAGGCCACGCGCATGATCCGCGCGGCGGTGATCGGGCTGGGCCGATGGGGGCGCAACCATGTCCGCGCCGCGCAGGCGGCGGGCGTCGCGCCCTGCGCGGCGCTGCGCTTCACGCGCGCGGTGGTCCGCGATCCGGCGAAATCGGCCGACTACGCGTCCACGCACGGACTCGCGCTCGGCACGAACCTGGACGAGGTGCTGGCCGACCCGGCGATCGATGCGGTCGTGCTCGCCACGCCCAACTCCCAGCACGCGGCACAGATCGAGGCCTGCGCCCGCGCGGGCAAGTCGGTGCTGAGCGAAAAGCCCCTGGCGCTGACGCTCGACTCGGCGCGAGGCGCGCTGGCGGCCTGCGAGCGCGCGGGCGTGGTGCTGGCCGTCGGCCACGACAAGCGGCTCTGGCCGTCGATGCAGTCGCTGGCCGAGATCGTCGCCTCGGGCGACCTCGGCACGCTGCTGCATGTCGAGGGGCATTTCAGCAACGAGAACGCGCGCAACTTCCACACCAGCTGGCGCGAGGATCCCGCCGAGGCACCGGGCGCCAGCCTCACCGGAACCGGCATCCACGTCCTCGATGCGATGATCCGGATGCTCGGACCGGTCGATCGCGTGCGCGTGCTGCATCGGGTGCTGCCCACGCCCGGCGGCGAGGGGCCATCGCCCGATGCCCTCACCGCCACGGTCGAGTTCGCCGGGGGCTGCACCGGCGTGCTGTGCGGAGTGCGTCCCACGCCGTTGTTCTGGCGGGTGCATGTGTTCGGGACCCGCGGATCCGCGGAGGCGATCGGAGACAACGAGCTGGTCGTTCGCGCCAGCGGACAGCCGCCCCGGCGCAGGGTCTTCGATCGCGTCGATGCGCTACGCCTCCAGCTCGAGGCCTTCGCCGTGGCCGTGGACCGTCGCGCGGAAGGGTCCGGCGCGTGGCCGGTGGCCCCCGGCGAACTGCTGGGCACGGTCGCGGGCGCCGAGGCCGTGTTCGCAGCGCTGCGCAGCGGCGAGACGATCGCGGCGGCCCGCCCCTGATGCCCGGTCGAACCGGATACGCACGGATGTTCCTCCGACATCGGTCCGCACCGCGCGCGGGCCCATCGGTCCGCATCGGACGGCCGTGATCCGGCACTCGCCCTTCCACCGGTTCGCGCTGGGTACATCGGCCTTGCGGAGGCGGACTTATCGGGCCACGATCGTCGCGGGCCCGGCCCCGATGTCGGCGTGCACGCGCGCACTCCAGCGCGCGCTCGCGTGGTTGCGACCGGCCACAGCGTGGCGGCCGTCCGGTCAGCTGGCGACCGTGCGGCCGGGATCGATGCGCGGCGACGTCCGCGCGACAGGCGGCTGCGACACGCAGCCCTGCAGGGAGAGGATGCAATGAGTCGTGGCAGCGTGATGGTGATCGGAGGCTCGCTGGGCGGGCTGTTTGCAGCGAACCTGCTGCGTGCGCACGGATGGGACGTGCACGTCTACGAGCGAGTGGCCGACGATCTCGCCACCCGGGGCGCGGGCATCGGCACGCACCCTGAACTGTTCCAGGTGATGCGCCGCCTGGGCATCACCGTCGACGAGTCGATCGGCGTGTCGGTCGAGCGCCGGCTGTGCCTCGCCCGCGACGGATCGCTCGTGCTCGAGACGCACCAGCCGCAGACGATGAGCGCCTGGGCGCGCATCTACCGGCTGCTGCGCGCGCAACTCCCCGATGCCTGCTACTACCCCGGCATCGCGCTCGAGACCGTCGAGGATCGTGGCGGCTCGGTGCTCGCCCGCTTCTCCGATGGCAGCGCACGCGAGGCCGACCTGCTGGTGGGCGCCGATGGCATCCGCTCGACCGTGCGCTCGCTGTGGCGCCCCGACTCGGTGCCCCGCTACGCGGGCTACATCGCCTGGCGCGGGGTGCTCGAGGAGTCGGCGATGCCGCCCGACCTGCACGAGGCGATGATGGCCAACTACGTGTTCGGCCTGCCCCCGGGCGAGATGATGCTGTGCTACCCGGTACCCGGTCGAGACGACGACGTGCGTCCCGGCCACCGCGGCTACAACTTCGTCTGGTACCGGCCGACCGACGAGGCGACCACGCTGCGCGAACTGTGCACCGATTCGACAGGCCATTGCCACGGGACCTCGATCGCGCCCCCGCTGATCCGCCCCGAAGTCACCCGCGGCATCCGGCAGACCGCGCGCGACCTGCTGGCCCCGAACATCGCCCAGGTGGTCGAACTCACGGTGCAGCCGTTCTTCCAGGCGATCAACGACCTCGAGTCCTCGTGCATGGGCACCGGGCGGGTGGCGCTGCTGGGCGACGCGGCCTTCGTGGCCCGCCCGCACATCGGCGCGGGCGTCACGAAGGCCGCGCTCGACGCGCAGTGCCTCGCCGACGAACTCGAGGCCACCGGCGGCGACGTGCCCGCGGCGCTCACCCGCTACGACATCCAGCGACGTCGCTTCGGCCACACCGTGGTCGAACGCGCCCGGTGGGTCGGGGGCTACATCGAGACCCGGGGTCGCCCGGAACTCGCCCGGGGCCGCGCGATGATGCCCGAGACCCCGGAGAGCGCACTGCGCGAGGTCGGCGCGCCGCTGGTGAAGATCGCCGGTCTGAACTGACCGCCCCGCGCCCGACCGGGTGGCCGCCCACGGTACACTGCGCGCATCGTCGCATGACATCCGCAGGGGACTCACGATGGATCTCGGACTCAAGGGCAAGGTTGCACTGGTCACTGGCGGCAGCGAAGGCATCGGGCGCGCGACCGCACTGCGTTTCGCGGCCGAAGGGGCGACCGTCGCGCTGTGCGCGCGGCGCGCCGAACCACTCGCGGCCGTCGAGCGTGAACTCGCCGCGGCCGGGGCGACCGTCTTCGCTTTCCAGGGCGACGCCAACGACGATGCCTCGATGGCCCGGTTCGTCGAGCAGACCCACCAGCGCTTCGGCCGCATCGACATCCTCGTCAACAACGCCGGTGGCTCCGCGCAGATGCCCTTCGACGACATCGACATGGACCGCTGGCGCGAGGACGTCGAGGTCAAGGTGTTCACGCCGCTGCGCATGATCCGGCTGGTGCTGCCGCACATGCGCGCGCAAAAGTCCGGCGTGATCATCAACCTCACGATGTCGGCCGCCGCGGCGCCCGAGGCCAACCAGATGCCCACCGTGGTGAGCCGCCAGGCGGGCGCGAGCCTCGCCAAGGCGCTCTCCAAGGAACTGGGGCCCGCAGGCATCCGCGTCAACGTGGCCTGCGTCGGCAAGATCAAGACGCCGCAGCAGGAACGCTCGGCGGCGCGCAAGGGTCTTTCGGTGGCAGAACACTACGAACGGACCGCGAAGAACGTTCCGCTGCGCAGGCTCGGCGAACCGGAGGACCTCGCCAATGCGATCGTCTTCCTGTGCTCCGAGCCGGCGAACTACATCACCGGCACCTGCGTGAACGTCGACGGCGGCCTCTCCGGGCTGCTCTGAGGACCGCTGCACGCCGCGACAGGCCGTGCGCTCGCCGCGCGTGTGGCGAGCGCACCGAGGCGACCGAACGGCTTGCGGTCGTGGCACCGAACCCCGGGCTCGCGTCCGCGAGCCCATGCCCTCGGGCATGGGCGGGGCAGGCTCGCCGCGATCGGCCGTGATCCGGCGACATCCTGAGCGCTGCGCGGGTTGATCGCTCCGCGCGGCCACCCGCTCAGCGGGTGCTCGGTTCCAGCCCGCGGCGCCGGTAGACCTCGGCGGCCTCCGGCGACACCATCCAGTCGAGCAGGGCCCGGGCGGCGGCATCGTCCGCCGCCTCGCGGAACAGGCCTCCGCTGTTGCCGAACATCCGCTGCCACGGCTCAGGCAGCGTCCCGGCGAGAACCACTCCGGGCACCGCCATCAGCTCGGACACCTGCTGGATCCCGAGGAAGGCCTCGCCCGCCACCAGTACCTCGCCCACCAGTCCGCCGGGCCGCGTGCGGATCTTCGCCCGCAGTTCGTCGGCGAGGCCGAGCGTGCGCAACAGCTCCCCGAAGTACATCCCGCTCGCCCCTTCGGTGGTGTGCGCGATGGAGGGCACCGCGCGCAGCGCGGCGATGAAGGCCTCGGGCGTCGAGACGTCGGGCGGTGTGCTGCCCGCCCGCACCCCGATGCCGACGCCCGACCGCGCGATCGGTCGCACGCTCGAGGGCTCGAGCAGACCCTGGGCGAGCAGTTCGTCGATCGACCCGCTGCCCAGGAGCACCACCTCGGCGCGCTCGCCGGCAGCGATGTCGCGCAGGATCGCCTTGGCCGGGTCGTAGCGTGCCCGTACCGCGTGGCCGGTCGCCCGTTCGAAGGCGGCGTAGAGCTCGGTGGCGGCGCCGCAGAGGCTGTTGGTGGTGAGCGCGCGCAGGGTAGCCATGATCAGTTCTCCGTGTCAGTGGTCATCGGGCGACTCCGCCCGTACGCAAGATAGAGGACCGCGTGCGTACCGGATCGACGCGGGGTTCGCTCGCCCGGTCGGCACGGCGCCGTCCCGCGCGCCACCTGCCGGGGAGGCGGGCGTACGGCACCGCCTCGCCACGTACCGGCTGGCGGCTGGAGCCAGGCGGGCGCCACCCGGGCCACGTGCCGTCGGGGACTCGCGCGCCTGCACGCTCAGGTCCGCGGGATCCTGCCGCGGACCGGCGGACGCATGAAGGCGAAGTCGCCCCCGTGCTCGGCCTGCTCGACCTGCTCGACGTAGAGCCGGCGATAACCCCGCTGGTCCTCGGGTCGTGGCGGCGGCGGCTGCCAGGCGGCGCGACGTGCGGCGAGCTCCTCGTCGCTCACCAGCAGGTCCAGTCGCCGACCCGCCGTGTCGAGGCGGATGCGATCGCCGGTGCGCACCAGCGCAAGGGGTCCCCCGATCGCGGACTCCGGGGAGACGTGCAGCACCACGGTGCCGAAGGCGGTGCCGCTCATGCGTGCGTCGGAGATGCGCACCATGTCGCGCACGCCCTTGAGCGCGAGCTTCTTCGGGATCGGCAGGTAGCCCGACTCGGGCATCCCGGGCACGCCGCGCAGTCCTGCGTTCTGGAGCACCAGGATGTCCTCGGCCGCGACATCGAGATCGGGGTCGTCGATACGCTCGGCCAGGTCGGCCAGCGAGGAGAACACCACCGCGCGCCCCTCGTGCTGCAGCAGGGACTGCGAGGCTGCGCACTGCTTGACCACGGCCCCGCCCGGCGCGAGATTGCCGCGGAGGATCGCCATCGCGCCTCCGGCATACACCGGATCGCCGAACGGCCGCACGACCGTCTGGTCCCAGTCGGGGGCGGCTGCGTCCAGGTTCTCGCCCAGCGTGCGGCCGGTGACGGTCAGCGCATCGAGCGCGAGCATCGGCTTCAACTGCCGCAGGATGGTGGTCGCCCCGCCGGCGCGGTAGAGGTCCTCCATGTAGCCCTTTCCGGTGGGCTTGAGGTCGACGAGCACCGGCGTGCGTCGACCCATCTCGTCGAAACGTTCGAGGTCGACCTCGTAGCCCAGGCGGGCCGCGATCGCGGTGAGGTGGATCAGCGCGTTGGTGGACCCGCCGATGGCCAGCAGCATGGTCAGCGCGTTCTCAAGCGCCGCCGGCGTCATCACGCGATCCGGGGTCAGCCCCTCGGCCGCCAGCGCGACCGCGCGCGCACCGGTGGCCTCGGCATGACGGATGCGGTCGGCCATCACCGCGGGAATCGCCGCGCCGCCGGGCAGCATCATGCCCATCGCCTCCGCGCAGCAGGCCATCGTGCTGGCGGTGCCCATCACCATGCAGGTGCCGGCCGTCGGGCACAGCTTCTCCTCGATCTCGCCGATCTCGCGATCGTCGATCTCGCCTCCGCGGTACCGGCCCCAGAAGCGCCGGCAGTCGGTGCAGGCGCCAAGCCGCTCGCCCTTGTGGTCGCCGGTGATCATCGGTCCGGTCACCGTCAGCACCGCCGGCACGTTCGCGCTGGCCGCGCCCATCAGCAGCGCCGGTACCGTCTTGTCGCAGCCGCCGATCAGCACCACCGCATCCATCGGCTGCGCGCGCACCATCTCCTCGGTGTCCATCGCCATCAGGTTGCGCAGGTACATGCTGGTCGGGTGCGCGAAGGACTCGTGCAGCGACACCACCGGGAACTGCACGGGCAGCCCACCGGCCATCAGCACCCCCCGCTTCACGCCCTCGATGATGTCGGGCACGTTGCGATGGCAGGCGTTGTAGCCCGAGAAGGTATCGGTGATGCCGATGATCGGACGGTCGAGCGCATCGTCCGAGTAGCCCATCGCCTTGATGAAGGCCTTGCGCAGGAACAGCGAGAAGCCCGCGTCGCCGTAGGCGGTGAGCCCGCGCTTCATGCCGGTGCCGGGGGGCATCGAATCCGGTTTGGCTGCCATCGGGACTGTCTCCAGGAGGGTGGCCGCGCATCGGCGCGGGAGGGAAGCGTGCCGCGCGCGCCCGCAGGCGCCGGACGGCGGACGCCCGGGGGGAGCGTGCGCGCGGTCAGTCGAGCCGGAAGCCTCGCGCGCGGACGAAGGCACCGAAGTCCGCCCGATCGGGCACCGAATACTGCCGGGCCTTGTCCTCGCTCCAGCCGTAGAAGGCCGCGCGCCCCAGCCGCGACTCGGCGCGCTGGCGCACGTAGGGCTGGCGTTCGTCGCGCCAGCGATCGTACGCATCCACGGCCTCGCGCAGGCCCTGCTCGCGATGCCGGTCGACGTGGACGGTGGTCGACAGCGGCAGCCGGGGCGTGATGCGGTTGCCGCGTGCGGGCCAGCCCACCGCCATCGCAGCCACCGGGAACACGTGAGCGGGCAGTTCGAGGAAGTCGCTGACCTCGGCCGCGCGGTTGCGTACCGTGCTGAGTGGACAGCAGCCCAGCCCCGCCGCCTCGGCTGCGGCCACGAACGCCTGCATCGCGATCGCCGCGTCCACCGCGGCGTTGAAGAACCAGTCGAGGTGGTCGTTGGCGAATGCGTGCCCGCGCCACTCGTGCAGCAGTCGCTGGCGCCGCTGGTTGCCGCAGAACACCAGCAGGCCCGGCGCCTGCGCGATCCACGGATCGGGACCGATCAGCGCGGCGAGCGTGGCGCGGCGCTGCGGCTCGTCGACGATCACGATGTCCCGGCTCTGCATGTCGCTCTTGGTGGGCGCCGACAGCGCGATCGCGCAGAGCGTGCGCAGCGTCTCGAGCGGCAACGGCCGGTCCGTCCATGCGCGATGCGCGCAGTGGGAGGCCATCGCGAGGTGCGCAGGTACCGCCACCGAGGCATCGAGCCCCGCGCCGTCCTGGAAACGTGCCGCCAGCAACCCCGCCAGCCCGGTCGCGGCGGATCCGTCCCCGCCGTGCTGATCGCTCATGTCCCTTCCTCCATGCCGGGCCCACGCGACGCCGAGTGCACGGGCCAGCGCGCAGTGTACCGCCAGCCCGCGCCGGCACGGTCGGCGGGCCGGCCGGGGCGCGCCTATACTTCGCTCGAGCGTTCGCTTCGTGACGCGAACGCACCGCGCGTGGTCGGCCCGCAACCGAGGATTGGCGACCCCGCGAACATGCACGGATGCCCGGCCCGGTCGCGCGAACGGCGCCTGGCGTCGGGCCACGGAGGAGACACGCGGTGCCCGCAACCAACCTGATCGTGATCCTGTCGGATGAGCACAACCCGAAGGTCGCCGGCTTTGCCGGCCATCCCGTCGCACGCACCCCGAACCTCGACCGGCTCGCCGCCCGGGGCACCCGATTCACCTCGGCCTACACCAACTGCCCGATCTGCGTGCCGGCCCGGGCGAGCCTCGCCACCGGCCGCTACGTGCACCAGCACCGCTGCTGGGACAACGCGATCGCCTACCGGGGCGAGCCGGCCACCTGGGGACACCGGGCGATGGACGCCGGACACCGGGTGGTGTCGATCGGCAAGCTGCACTACCAGGATTCCGATCCGCGCCGCAACGGCTTCAGCGAGGAAATCCTTCCGATGCACATCGTCGGCGGGGTCGGCGACCTGCTCGGCCTGATCCGCGACGAGTTGCCCCGCCGGGTGGGCGCGATGCGCCTCGGCCCCGAGGCCGGCCCCGGGGAATCGGACTACACCCGCTACGACCGCGACATCGTGCAGGCGACGCTGCGCTGGCTGCGCGAAGAGGCCCCGCGCCACCGCGACCGGCCCTGGATCCTCTACGTCGGCTTCGTCGCGCCGCACTTTCCGCTCGTCGCACCGCAGGCGTTCTGGGACCTGTACGAGGGCGTCGACCTGCCGTGGCCGAAGTGCTACGCCGCCGACGAACGCCCCCGGCATCCGTTCATCGACCGCCAGCGGCGGTCGATGTGCTTCGACGAAGGCTTCACCGATGCGGCCATGGTGCGCCGGGCGCTGCAGGGCTACCTGGGGCTGACCAGCTTCATGGACGACAACGTCGGGCAGATCCTCGCCGAGGTCGAGGCCCAGGGCCTGTGGGGCGACACCCATGTGCTCTACAGCTCGGACCATGGCGACAACCTCGGCGCCCGCGGGCTGTGGGGCAAGTCGACGATGTACGAGGAGTCGGCCGGCATCCCGATGCTGCTCGCCGGGCCCGGCATCCCGGCCGCGCGCACGGTCGACGTCCCCGTGAGCCTCGTGGACGTGTTTCCGACCGCGATCGACGCACTGGGGCTGCCCGCGCACCCCGCGGATGCCGACCTGCCCGGGCACTCGCTGCTCGCGCTCGCGCGCGGTGCGCAGCCCGTGCGCACGGTGCTCTCCGAATACCATGCCGCCGCGGCGCAATCGGGCAGCTACATGATCCGCCACGGCCGCTACAAGTACATCCACTACGCCGCGTTCCGCGACTTCGTGCCGCCGCCGATGCTCTTCGACCTGCAGGCGGACCCCGAGGAGATGCGCGATCTGGCCGCCGATCCCGCGCACGCAGCCGTCCTCGCCGAGTGCGAGCGGCGCCTGCGCGCGCTGCTCGACCCGCAGGCGGTCGACGTCGCGGCCCGCGATGACCAGCGGACCGTGATCGACGCGCACGGCGGCACCGAGGCCATCCTCGGCCGCGGCACCTTCCGCTACACCCCGCCGCCGGGCGTGGACGCACGCTATTACGCGAAGACGCCCTGACCGAGGCAAGCGCGCTCGCCGTTGGCTGGCGGGCGAGGCAATGCCGGCAGCACCCACCCCCGATCGTCGCGGAGGTCCTGCATGAACGCGCACCGCCCTGTCCTTCACGCCTGCACCTGCGCCCTGCTCTGCGCGCTCGCCTCGTCGGCGGCCGCGCAGGCGTGGCCGACCCGTCCGATCCGCTTCGTGATCAACTCCGCCCCCGGGGGCGCGCCCGATCTCATCGGCCGCGCCGTCGCGCAGCGGCTGGCCGAGGCGCTCGGCCAGCAGGTACTGGTGGACAACCGGGCGGGGGCCAGCGGCGTGATCGCGACCGAACTCGTCGCGCGCGCCAGCCCCGACGGCTACACGGCGCTGCTGGCAGCAACGACCATCTTCGCGATGCTGCCCGCGATGAAGTCCGGGCTACCCTACGACGTTGCGCGCGACTTCGCGCCGGTGATGCTGCTAGCCTCGGCCGCGAACGTGGTCGCGATCAACGCCGCGCTGCCCGTGAAATCGGTGCCGGAGCTGATCGCGCTCGCCCGCGGCCGGCCGCTGCTCTATGCGTCGGCGGGCAACGGCACGCCGGCGCACCTGGCCGGGGAGATGATCAATCTCGCCGCCGGGCTGAAGATGACCCATGTGCCGTACAAGGGTGCCGGACCGGCGCTCGCCGACGTGGTCGCCGGACAGGTCCACCTGATCGTCACCTCGCCGATCGCGGCCCTGCCGCACGCCCAGACCGGACGGGTGAGGCTGCTCGCCACCACCGGCCTGTCCCGCGACCCGCTGCTGCCCGACCTGCCGCCGGTCGCGGCCACCCTGCCCGGCTACGAGATCACCCAGTGGTGGGGCATGGCGCTGCCCTCGCGCACGCCGCGACCGATCGTGATGAAGCTCAATGCCGTGCTGGGCGAGGCGCTGCGCCACCCCGAACTGCGGGAGCGCCTGGTCCAGCAGGGCACCGTACCCGGAGGCGGCTCACCCGAGGAGTTCGCCCGGTTCATCGCGACCGAGCGCGAACGACTGGGCCGGGTGATCCGGCAGGCGGGGATCAGCCTGGCGGACTGACCACCTTGCCGGGATTCATGATGCCGGCCGGATCGAGCGCCGCCTTCAGCCGCTGCATCACGTCGATCTCGACCGCGCCCTTGTAGTGCGGGAGTTCGTGCACCTTGGCCTGGCCGATGCCGTGCTCGGCGCTGATCGAGCCGTTGCGCGCGTGCACCAGCGCGTACACGACCTCGTTGACATCGGTGGCCGCGATCGCCTGCGGATCGTCGCGGCGCCGCCCGGGCACGTAGCAGTTGTAGTGCAGGTTGCCGTCGCCGAGGTGGCCGAAGCACACGACCCGCGTGCCGGGCCAGCGCGCATCCAGCGCGCGCTCGGCCTCGTCGATGAATCCCGCGAGGTCGCCCGCCGGCAGCGAGATGTCGTGGCGATAGAGCAGGCCCTCGTTCTTGGAGGCGTCGGGAATCGACTCGCGCATCCGCCATAGTGCCTGGGCCTGCGCCTGGCTGCCGGGGATCGCCACGTCGCTGACCTCGCCCGCCTCGACCGCCTCGGACAGCGCCGCTTCCACCGCCTCGCGCAGCCCGGGACCGGACTGGGTGTCGTCGAGCGCGGTGAGCACGTACCAGGGCGAGGCCTCGGTCAGCGGGTCCCGGGTACCGGGGATATGACGCAGCACGAGTTCGAGGCTGAAGCGCGAGACGAGTTCGAAGGCGCTCACCCGGCTGCCCACCGCCGACCGGAGCCGCGCGAGGAGATCGAGCGCGGCGGCGGGGGAGGGTACGGCCGCGAACGCGGTCAGCGACTCGCGCGGCTGCGGGAACAGCTTGAGCACCGCCCCGGTGATCACGCCCAGCGTGCCCTCGGCGCCGATGAACAGCTGCTTGAGGTCGTAGCCGGTGTTGTCCTTGCGCAGCGCCCGCAGGCCGCCCATCACCCGCCCGTCGGGCAGCACGACCTCCAGCCCCAGCACGAGGTCGCGGGTGTTGCCGTAGCGAAGCACGTTGATGCCGCCGGCATTCGTGGAGAGGTTGCCGCCGATCTGGCAACTGCCCTCGGCGCCCAGCGACAGGGGGAACAGCCGTCCCGCCTCGGCGGCTCGCTGCTGGATCACCGACAGCACGCATCCGGCCTCGACGGTGACCGTGTCGTTGAGCAGGTCGATGTCGAGCACGCGGTTCATGCGCGAGAGCGAGAGCACGATCGACCGGCCACCCGGTGCCGGCGTGGCGGCTCCGCACATCCCGGTGTTGCCCCCCTGCGGGACGATCGCAACCCCTGCCCGGGCGCAGGCCGCGACCACGGCGGACACCTGGTCGGTGCTGGCGGGCCGCACCACGGCGAGCGCGTCGCCCCGGAAGAAACCCCGCCAGTCGACCAGTGCGGGAGCGACGTCCTCGCTCGCCGTGGCGAGACCTGCCTCGCCCACGATGCCGCGCAGCGCATCGAGGAATCCGCCCACACCGCCATCCGCACCCATGCTCGCCCTCCTGGCCAGGTCGGGCAGCGCCGTGCCGCGACCGTCGGACGCAATGATACCGTGCACCGCGACCCGAGCCGGACGCACCGGCGTGGCGTCCGCCCGGGCGTCAGTCAGCCGTGATGCCCGCGGCGCGGATCACCTTGCCGTAGCGGTCGATCTCCGACTGCACGAACACCCGGAAGGCCTGCGAACTGTCGCTGGTCACCGACAGTACGCCGCTCGCACTCAGGCGCTCGACCGAGTCGGCGTGGCGGGCCGCGGCCCGCGTGACGGTGAACAGGCGGTCGAGCACCGGCTGCGGGGTGCCCCGCGGCGCGAACATGCCCTGCCACGACCCGATGCGCATGTCGGCGAACCCGGACTCCGGCAGGGTGGGCGTATCGGCGACGGCAGCCACCCGCGACGCCGACACCACCCCCAGAAGGCGCAGCCTGCCCTGCTTGACGAAGGTGGTCGTCGAGGAGAGCGTCAGGAACGCCACGTGGGTCTCGCCCCCCAGCAGGGAGGCGACCGCCGGGCCCGCCCCTCCCTTGAACGGCACGTGGGTGAGCTGGGTGCCGGTGGCGCGCATGAACAGTTCCATCTCCAGCCGGTTGGCGCTGCCCGCGCCAGAGGAGGCGAAATTGAACTGGCCAGGGCGCGATCGCAGCAGGTCGACCAGTTCCTTCACGGTCTGGGCCGGCACCGATGGATGCACCACCAGCGAGCCTGGGACATCCACCACCTGGGTGATCGGCACGAGATCACGCAACGGCTGGTAGCGGAACTTCGGATACAGCGACGGGTTGATCGCCATCGTGCCCACGTTGCCCAGCAGCAGCGTGTGCCCGTCCGGCGATGCGCTGGCCGCGACCTCGACACCGATGTTGCCCGCTGCTCCCGAGCGGTTGTCGACCACCACCGACTGGCCGAGCTCGGCGGCCAGCCGCGGTTGCAGGATGCGTCCGACGAAATCGGATGCGCCCCCGGGCGCGAAGGGCACGACCACCCGTACCGGCCGCGTCGGGAACGACGCGGCGATCGCCAGCGTGGGCGCGGCCGCGAAGAGGAACAGTGCCGCCGTCACGCGGCGGGCGGCGATGGATTGGCGCTGCATGCGGACTCCTCCTGTGCGCGCGGACTCGGGGCGCCGCGGATCTGACGTCCGCGGTCGCCCCGTCCCGGCTCCCAGCCTCCTCCTGCAATCGGCAGGCACCGCCGGACTACTGACCGCCGGTGCCGGTGACGCTCGTCCCTCCGCACACGAACAGCAACTGCCCGGTGATGAATCCGCTGCGCGGATCGAGCAGGAAGCCTGCCGCGTGCGCGACATCCTCTGGCGTGCCCACGCGCCCGAGCAGGATCCCGTCGATCACCTGCTGGCGCTGCGCGCTGCCCGGGGGATGCCCACGGTCGAACAGCGCCGAGCCGACCGGCCCGGGCGCGATCACGTTGACCGTGATGCCGTCGACGCCCGCCTCGATCGCCAGCGTGCGCGTGAAGCCGACCAGGCCGGCCTTGGCCGAGGAGTAGACCAGGCGGCCGGTCTTGCCCAGCAGCGCGCGCGAGGCGATGTTCACGATGCGCCCGTAGCGCGCCTCGCGCATGCCGGGCAGGAAGGCCTGCACCAGCAGCATCGCCGCGGTGATGGTGATGCCCATCACGTGCGCGACGTCCTCGGCGGTGGCCTGCTCCACACGGTCCGGGCGGTTCGCCCCGGCATTGTTGACGAGGTAGCGCACCGCATGGCGCGAGGCCACCTGCGCGGCTGCCTCGCGCGTGGCTTCGACATCGGCGAGGTCGACCTCCACGTGCGACAGGTGCGGGTGGCGTATCGCGGGCGCCCGGCGCTGCAGCGCGATCACCGGGTGCCCGCGGTCGAGCATCACCCGGGCGATCGCCTCGCCGATCCCGGCGCTGGCACCGGTCACGACCGCGGCCTCCTCGGCCGCGATCCGGTCCCCGCCCGCCTGCGTCACCTCGCCGCCCCGCGGATCACAGGTAGTCCATGATCTTCCAGGTGCCCGGCTCGGCGTTCACCACGTTGCGCGTGTGCCCGGGGCGACGGTCGGCATACACGCGGCCTTCCTTCATCACGAGCTGGATGTTGGGCTTGCTCTGCAGGCAGCGGATGTCGGCCAGCGGGTCGCCGTTCACGGCCACGATGTCGGCGAGCTTGCCCGCCTCCAGCGTGCCCAGGTCGCGGTCGAGCTTGAGCGCGCGCGCTGCGTTCCGGGTGCAGGTCTGCAGCGCATGCATGGGCTTCATGCCGAGGTTCACGTAGATCTCGAGCTCGCGGGCGTTGGTGCCCATTTCGGGATCGAAGCCCATGTCGGTACCCATCGCGATGTTCACGCCGGTGCCGTACATCTTCTGGAAGGTCTCGAAGCAGTTCTGCTGGATGCTCTTCATCTTGTTGATGACGAACATCGAGGTGCCCTGCTGGCGACGCAACTCGATCGCGTGGTCGGTGCGGTGCGACAGCGTGGGCGTCACGTACACGCCCACGTCGCAGATCCGGTCGACCGTCGCATCGTCGTGGAACACCATGTGCTCGAGCGTGTCGGCACCGGCATCCATCGCCATGCGCTGGGCCGCGGGCGTGAAACAGTGCACCGCCGCGAGCTTGTGGAAGGCGTGCGCCTCGTCCACCACCGCGTCGAGCTCCTCCTGCGTCATGTTGCGGATGTCCGGCTCCTCCTTGTCGGTGCCGCCGCCACCCGACGCACAGGTCTTGATGACGTCGCAGCCGGCCAGCAGGTTCGTGCGCGCGAGCTTGCGCAGCTCCCAGGGACCATCGGCCGACTGGAAGCCGACCCGAAGCGCCGCGCGCGGCTGGATCAGGTCGAGGTGCGAGCCGGTGATCGCGGTGAAGGCCGCCACCATCATGCGCGGCCCTTCCAGGATGCCGGCGTAGAACGCATCGCGGATCGCGCAGGCCTCGGCCACCAGCAGGCCGCGGCTGCCGGCAAGCCCCATGTCGCGCAGCGTGGTGAAGCCCATGTCGAAGCACAGCTGGGCATGGAACACGCCGTACATCTGCTGCAGCTCCGGGGTGATCTCCCACTGCGCGACCCTGAAGTTGTGGAAGGTCAGGCAGTTGAACATCATCGTGTGGATGTGGCAGTCGATCATGCCGGGGATCAGCGTCGCCCCCCCGCAGTCGATCACCTCGGCGCCCGGCGGCACCGGCAGCGAGGCGCGAGTGCCGATGGCGTGGATGCGCCGGCCGCGCAACTCGATCACCGGGTCGACGATCGGGTCCGCGCCGGTGCAGTCGATCAGTTTCGCGCCGGTCACGTACACGGTCGGGCCGGTCTCCGCGGCCGGGGCCGCATGGCTGCTGCTCATCGGGTGCTCTCCTCCAGGGGCCGCGCGCTCGGGGCTGCGGCAGGGCGCCGGAACGTCTCCATGACGCGCCGGAAATGCTCGTAGTTCGCGGGATCGAGGGTCATGTTGCGCCGCGCGCGACCCGCTTCGGTCCGGAAGGCCTCGAAGGTGCCCCGGATGTCGACCTCGTCCATGCCGCGCGCGATGATGACGATGCGGCTGCGGCGATCCTCGTCCGGCCACGCCTCGAGCTCGACCGGCTCGCTCAGCACGCGCTGTACCGCATGGATGGCGACCGGACGACCTTCGACGTTGACCAGCCCCTTCATCCTGAGCATGCCGGCCGCGCGCACCGAGGCGAACAGGTTCAGCCACAGCACCAGGCCCGGTTGCGTGATCTCGCCCTCGTGCACCAGCGACAGCGTGCGGATCGGCCCGCGCTCGTCCGCCCCACCGGATTCGGCCATCCGGGCGAGATCGGCCAGGCGCTCGGACACCCCGGCAGGCGCCCCGCTCGTCGCCGACCAGGCTGCAGGCGCCAGCACGCCGCCGGCCTCGGCGCGCCCGTAGGCCGCGGCCAGCACCCGCGCGGCCGGGTTGAGCACCCGCAGGCGCTCGCGGACCGCCTCGACCGCGGCGTCGCCCGCGAGGTCGGTCTTGCTGATCAGCAGCGTGTCGGCAACGGCCACCTGCTTGGCCGCCTCCGGATGCTCGTCGAGCTGCTCGAGGCCGCGCACGGCATCGAACACCGTCACCACCGATCGCAGTTCGAAGCGTCGCGAGACCGCCGCATCGGTGAGCAGCAACTGCACGATGGGTACCGGGTCGGCGAGGCCCGAGGTCTCGATCAGCACGCAGTCGAAGCCCGCGTCGGGGCTGTCGTGCCGGTGCTCGTCCAGGTCGAGCAGGCGCGCGGCGATCTCGTCCTGCACGTGGCCACAGATGCAGCCGCTGTCGACCAGGCGCACCCGCTTGCGCGGCGCGCTGACCAGCACGTGGTCGAGGCCGACCTCGCCGTACTCGCCGACGACCACGGCCGCCTGCGACAGCGCGGCATCGCGCAGCAACGCGTTGAGCAGCGTGGTCTTCCCGCTGCCGAGGAACCCGGTGACCACCCACACGGGCATGCGCGTCGGCGCCGTCCCGTCGAGTCGATCGTGCTGCATCGCCAGTCCGCCGCCTTCCATCCGCACCTCCGGCCTGCCCCATGGATCGGGGGGGTCAATCGCGCAAGGCTAGCGGGGCGTGATCATGGCGATCAATAATCCGCAGACGATGCATGGTATCGGCACTGCCGATGCGCGGGTCGTCCCCCGAACGGTCCCGGCGCCACCGGCCGGTCGGCGGCTCCGCCGGAGCCTGCATGTCGCAGGCGCGCCCTGGCCGCCGCGGTTCGGTCGTGCCGTCCAACCCTTCCATACTCGAGGCCGACGATGTCGCCGATACCGCCAGCACTGCCCGCCCCCGCTCGCCGCCCGGCTTCCGCCCGGCCGGGCCGGGCGATCCTGAACGCGGCGCGGGTTGCACCCGCCGTGCTCGCCGCGCTCGCGGCCGTCCTGCCGGGCCCGGTAGCGGCCCAGGCGTTTCCTTCGCGACCGGTGCGCATGATCGTCGGGTTCCCGCCCGGGGGCGCGACCGATCTGGTCGCGCGCATCCTGCAGCCCCGGCTCGCCGAATCGTTCGGGCAGCCGCTGGTCATCGACAACCGCCCCGGGGCCAACGGCGTGATCTCGCTGGAGATCCTCTCGCGCAGCGACGCCGACGGCCACAGCGTGGCCATCGGCCACATCGGCAACCTCGTGATCAGCCCGGCGCTGCAGAAGGTGCCCTACGACCCGTACCGCAGCTTCGAGCCCATCGGAATGATGGTGTCGCTGCAGAACATCTTCATCGTGCATCCTTCGGTCAAGGCGGGCTCGCTGCGCGACCTGGCCGCGCTGGCGCAGGCGAAGCCGGGCGCCCTCAACTACGCCACCTCGGGCGTGGGCAGTCCCGGCCACCTCGCCACCGTGCTGCTCGAATCGATGGCACGCATCGAGATGACGCACGTGCCCTACAAGGGCGGCGGACCGGCGCTCACCGATCTGGTCGCCGGCCACGTGCCGGTGTTCACGGCGGTGATCTCCACCGCGGTGCCCATGGTGCAGGCCGGCAAGGCGCGCGCGCTCGCGGTCACGGGCACGCGTCGCGCCGCCGCCCTGCCGGACGTGCCCACGGTGGCCGAGGCCGGATACCCGGGCTACGCGGCGACCAACTGGTACGGACTGCTGGCACCCGCCGGCACCCCCCGCGCAGCCATCGGCCGCTTCAACCGCGACCTGACGGCCGCCCTCGAGGCCCCGGAAGTCCGCCAGCAGTTGCGCGACCGCGGCATCGATGCCACGCCCGGAGGCCCGGCGGACTTCACCCGCTTCGTGCGCGAGGAAGAGAAGCGCTGGGGCCCGATCGTGCGCAAGGGCGGTTTCAACTGATCCCCGGCGCCCGGCGAGGCGCGGCTGGCCTCACTCCGGCGTGATTCCGGCCTGGCGTACCACCTTCGCCCACAGCGCCACCTCGGTGCGGAGCAACTGGGCGAATCGCTCCGGCGGACCGGGAGCGGGTTCGGCGCCCTCCCCGGCCAGCCGGTCGCGAGTCTCGGGCGCGGCCAACGCTGCGGCCAGTTCCGCGTTCAGCCGCGTCACCGCAGCCACCGGCGTGCCGGAGGGGGCGAGCAGGCCGAACCAGGCATTCACCTCGTAGGCCGGAAGCCCCGACTCGCGCAGGGTGGGGACCGCGGGCGCGGCCGCGGCCCGACTCGCGCCACCGACGGCGATCGCGCGCAGCTTGCCCGACTTGATGAACGGCAACGCCGCCGTGAGGTTGGAGAACATGGTGTCGGCATGTCCCCCGACCACGTCGGCCAGGGCCGGACCGCTGCCCTTGTAGGGCACGTGCAGCAGGTCCACCTTCGCCTGCGCGCGCAGCAGTTCACCGGCCAGATGCGTGGCGTTGCCGGTGCCCGCCGATGCGTAGGTGAGTTGCCCGGGCCGCGCACGCGCGAGCGCGATCAGCGATTTCAGGTCGCGCGCGGGCACCGAGGGGTTGGCCACCAGCACGTACTGCCCGGTGGTGGCGAGTCCGATCGGGACGAAATCCTTCAGGATGTCGTAGGACAGCCGCGTGTAGAGGCTGGGGTTGATCGTGTGCGCGGGCGTGCCCATGAACAGCGTGTAGCCGTCGGCCGGCGCCCGCGCGGCCACTTCGGCGCCGAGATTGCCGCCAGCGCCCGCCCGATTGTCGACCACGACAGGCTGCGCAAGCTGCACGGCCATGCGCTGCGCGAGGATGCGCGCCACGATGTCCACGCCGCTCCCGGGCGAGGAGGCGGCGATCAGGCGCAGGGGCTTGGCCGGGAACGACTGGGCCTTCGCCGAGGACACCGCGATGCCTGCCACCACGGCCGCGAGCACGCAGGCGACCGGCGCCGCATGCCGCGGCGATCGCGACCGGCCCGTCATGCCCGCGCCAGCGGCCCGAAGGCCGGCGGAGGCACCCGGCGGCGTGATGCCGCCTCGTAGGCCGAGGCCACGCGCAGCGCCACGTCCTCGCGCCCGGGCTCGCACCGGAACACCAGCGAGAACGGCAGGCCCGGCGCCGGCAGGTCGGTACGACGCGTCGAGCGCACGAACTCGTAGCGAGTACCGTCCTCGGAGAGCCTGAACTCGGGGTCGTACGCCTCCGTGACGTATCCCGCGGGCACCAGGACTTCGGTGAGACCGGCGTTGGGCCCGTTCTGCGATTCGGGACGCAGGTTCTGCCAGACGCCGGGCTGGCCCGCTCCGCCGATCTTCGCCGGCGGGAAGGGCGAGTGCAGGCGCACCAGCGCATCGAGCCGGTTCTCGTACATGACCATCATGTCGACCCGGCGCAGCATCTCGCGCAGCATGATCCGCTCGTTGACACCCTGGCGCTCGCCCAGCGGGTTGCGCATGTCGCGCACCTCCTCCCAGTTGGCGAACCACGCGCGCTGATCGTCGCCCCAGAACTTGGTACGCGCGTTGAGCGTCGCGAAATCCACGACCGATTCGCGCTGACCCCGCGCCGACCAGTCGGCCGCTCGCCGGGTGAGGTACTGGGTCAAGTGATAGCGGAAGCCCATCGCCATCGCCTGCTGCTGGACCGTACCGAGGTCGAGGTTGGCCGGCGGCGCGACGGTACCCTCGGCGAGCGCGACGAAATAGTCGATCGGACGCATCGAACCCGAACCGAAGAAGCGGCCGGGCTGGAACTCGGTGCGCTCGATCGCCTCGGCGAATTCGCGGAACAGCGGCAAGCCGTCGGCGCCCAGCCGGAACAGGAGGTCGGGCATGAACACCGGGACCAGCCGCGCCAGCGCGCGCCGGAAGTCCACGCGCATCGGCTCGCAGGCCGGGTCCGGCGTCCAGAGCGGATCGGACGACTCCACCAGCGTCGCGCCCAGTCGCGCACCGAGCACCTCGCGGATCTCGCGCGCCGCGGCGGTGACGATCGGAACCTCGGACAGCGAGCCCGGCGGCACGGTCATCGACTCGCGGATCACGCCCAGTCGCATCCCCGCGAGCGAACCGGGGGCACCCGCCTCGCCGGCATGGCGGGCGTAGCCTCCGGGCAGCACCGCCGAGCGCGGAATGGTGGTCCACTCGTCGCGCGGGTCGTAGTAGCCCTGCTCGGGGTCCTTCAGCGCGTCGAGCACCTTCGCGCAGTCGCCGATGCGGCGACACAGGATGCCGGTGCGGTCGACGTAGATGTCCACGCCGATGGCACCGCCATCGAAGCCGATCAGCGCCTTGTGCGGCAGGATCAGCGCGGTCGAGTTGTGGTTTGCAGGGCCGCGGCAGGAGGCGCGGGTCTCCTCGCCCAGGCTCGCCATCACCAGGTTCGCGCCCACCGAGGAGCCCGATCCGGAACTCGAGCCCAGCGACGCCGCGCGCGTGGTGTCGTAGGGGTTGGACGGATTGCCACCCCAGGTGCTGCGCTGGTAGCCGATGGTCGAGGGCAGCACCTTGCCCGGGGCATGCGGCCCACCCGGATCGTGGGCGCGTCCGTTGTATTCGGTGCAGACCGCCTTCGCGTAGATGATCGCGCCCTTGCGTCGCAGCTGGTCGACCAGCACGTGGTCGCGCGCCGGGAAGTCGATGTCGTAGCGGGTGTCCCCGCCACCGGTCGAGCGCATGTCCTTCGTGTCGAACGGGTCCTTGAACGAGAACACCACGCCGTACATCGGCATCGCGTCGAGATCGGGGTTGCGGCCGTAGCGAGCGTCGAGTTCCGCGGCACGCTCGAGGGCATCGGGCTGGTGGCGGAACTCGTCGCAGGCCGGTGGCGCACCCGGAGGCAGCGGGCCGAGCGAAGGATGCCGGTCGTAGTCGCCCTTGCAGGTGACCGACCGCTCGCCGCGGATGTTGAGCGTGGCGAGCGCGTTGATGCCGCTGGCCTGCGGCATGCCGACCACCATCCCGTACTGCTGGGCGACCTCGGGATCGGAGGCCGTCGCCTCCATGCGGCCGAACTCGAGCGGTGGACCGCGGTAGCGGTCGAGATCCGGGAGCCACTGCGAGGCGGGCAGCGTGCGGGTCGGGAACTCGATCGGTGCCCCCGCACGCACCGCGCCGCTCGCGGCCGCGACCTCGGCGCCCTCGGCAGTGACGAGCATGCTCGCGCATCCGTTGTAGGCGCGCGCGCGCGCGAGGTACTGCCGCACGACCTCGACGCAGGTGGTGCGTCCCTCGCGGATCGCCTGGTGCAGTTCGTCGATGGTGGCCTCTTCGACGTGGAAGGGGCGTTGGGCTTCGCTGGGTGGAGTCACGGCGGATCCTGTACGACGGCTACGGGAGACCGGAGCTTACCGCCGCGACCGCCGTGACGTCACCGGCGCCGCGCGGGTCGCTGTACTACCATGCCGACGATCCGTCGCCGTGGCGACTTCAATCCGGAGAACCTGGATGCCCACCCCTGCGCCGTCGAACGCACCCCGCCTGCTCGCAGCGCTGGGACCTGCGCTGCTCGCAACGATCGCCGCGCCGGCTGCCGCGCAGGGGCAGGCGTGGCCCGCGAAGCCGCTGCGACTCATCCAGGGGTTCCCCGCGGGCAGCACGGTGGACGTGCTCGCCCGACCGGTCGCAGCCCGCCTGTCCGAACAGCTTGGCCAACCGGTCGTGGTGGAAAACCGCGCCGGTGCCACCGGCGTGATCGCCAACGAGTTCGTGGCTCGCGCGGCGCCCGACGGCTACACCCTGCTGGCCGCACCCAGCTCCTCGCTCACGAGCACGCCGCACCTCAATCCCGCGCTCCCCTACTCGCTGCGTGACTTCACCGCCGTCGCGCAGCTGAGCGCGTTCGCCTACGTGCTCGTCACGCATCCCGGGGTGCCCGTGAAGACGGTGCGCGACCTCGTGGCGATCGCCCGCGCGAAGCCGGGCTTCGTGAGCTACGGCTCGACCGGTACCGGCAGCGGCTTCCACCTGGCCGGCGAACTGCTCGCGCGTCTCGCGAAGCTCGACCTCCTGCACGTGCCCTACAAGGGCGGCCCGCCCGGCATCACCGACCTGCTCGGTGGACGCATCGACTTCATGTTCTACAGCTACGCGGTGATCCGCCCGCTGATCGACGCGGGCAAGCTGCGCATGGTCGGCACGACGGGCGCGCGCAGGGACCCGGCGATTCCCGCGATACCGACGCTGGCCGAGTCCGGCGTACCGGGCTACGAGGCCAGCGGCTGGCACGGCATCTTCGTGCCCGCCGCTGTACCGCGCGACATCGTCGAGCGGCTCAATGCGATGGTCGTTCGCCTCCTCGCCACGCCGGAGATGCGCGAGATCTGGGCGGCCCAGGGCATGGGCATCACCTCGGCCACGCCTGCACAGCTCGCCGATCGGCTGCGTGCCGACCACGAGTTCTACGGACGCCTGATCCGCGACGCGGGCATCAAGGGCGGCGGCTGACCGTACCCGCGCGGACCACTCGCCCGACGCGCACGGGACGCCGACCGCCGCCTGCGTTTGCCGATCGGGTCGCACGCTCGAGCACCCGCGCGGACCCCGCCCGCACGAGCGCAGGCGGGCAAGCCCGCTGGGCGCGGATCCCTCGCACCTGCGCTCGAGCCCCGGCGGCGCGGGAGAACGCGCAGGTCCACGCGTCGTTGACAATCGCGCCTCGCCTCGGCCCGCGGTGATGCCGCCGGTCCGTGGGAACCGCCTCGATCGATCGTCCCGGCGCACCTTCCCGGCAGGATCGCTCTCGTGGAACCGTTCCTCGCTCGCGGGTGCCCGTGCATGTGGCTCGCGCGCGTAACGTGATGCGTGCCCGGACGTTGACGACACCCGATCGCCATCGCGAAAAATATTCTCCCGTTCCTACGATGCGATAACGTCAACGCGCGCTCGTTCGGGGTCGTTATTCGAGGCAACGCAGGACACCTGCGTCAACCAAGGAGAGGTCCCCGCCATGAAACGCACCATCCCCGTCCTGATCACCAGTCTGTTCGTGGCCAGCCACGCGTTCGCCCAGTCCACGACGGCGACCCCGGCCAAGCCCTCGGGCTCCGAGCGTCCCGCGGCGACCGCGGCGGCGCCGGCCAGCGGCACGAGTGCCGCGAAGCCCGGCACGACCACCACCAGCACGGCTCGCCCCGCGGCCACCCCTGCCGCGCCCGCCGCCGCAGCCAAGCCCGCGGCGCCGTCCTCGGCGACCAAGCCCGCGGCCGACGCCAAGGGCGGCAACGCGGCTCCGGCCAAGCCCGCGACGGCGGAGACCAGGCCGGCGAAGCCGGCCACCGAGGCCAAGGGCGGCGCGACTGCACCCGACGGCAAGGGCGGCACGCCGGCAACCGCCCCGGCGAAGAAGTAGGTCCTCCCGGCGCACGGGGCTCGCGCGGGTGCGCGGGCCCCGGTGGCCCGGATGCCGCCCGGCATCCGGGCCATCGCGCATCCAGCCATCGGGGACGGGCGGGTTCCCCGATGGCACGCGCGGAACCCTTCGTCTCAGCCTGCCTCGCGCACGAACAGCAGCGCACCACCGATCCCCAGCAGGCCGACCATCGCGAAGGCCGCCCCATAGCCCCCGCTGGCCGCGTGGACGGCGAAGAACACCGCGGGCCATACCATCACGCCCGCATAGGTGCAGAACATCGTGCCGGCGGTCGCAGCGGTCGCCATGCCCTCGGGCGCGCGATAGGCGATCTCGGCCAGGTAGACGCCGTTCCATGCGATCGCCGAGGCGCCGGCGACGAAGGCCAGCAGCAGCACCGTGGCCAGCGGCCACGCGGTGCCCACCTGCGTGAAGCCGATGGCGCTCAGTCCCATCAGCAGGCTCACCAGCGCCAGCGTCCGCGATGGCGTGAGGCAATTGTCCGCAACCCATCCCCAGCCGAGGCGGCCCAGCACGCCACCGATCATCGCCACCGTCATCGCGAGGCCCGCGGTGGCGAGCTCGAACCCACCCTCCCCGACGAGAAACACCACCAGATAGGTGACCACGCACATCTGGATGCCGGCGAACACGAAAGACCCGATCGCCAGGCGCCGCAGTGGCGCCGACGCGTACACCAGCCTGAGGGAGGCCAGCGGTGTCCCGGACCCCGGAGGCGCCCGACCCGCGAGCGCGCGGTCCATGCGCGGACGCAACCACTGGCAGCCGATGGCGATCAGCACGCACGCGGCCGCCACGCACAACGAGGCGATCCTCCAGCCCGCCCAGGCCACGAGTGCAGGCAGCGCCAGCCCTCCGACGCCTGCGGCCACCGGCACCCCGGTCTGCTTGACGGAAAACCCCAGCGAGCGCACATGCGAGGGCAGCGAGGAGATCAGGATGATGGCCGAGGCCGGAGTGACCGGTCCGTACCCCAGGCCCATCAGCGCCGCGCCCAGCAGCACCAGCGGCATCGATCCGGTTGCCGCCAGGGCCATGCCCGCGCCGGCCAGCAGCAGGCAGGCCTGGCTCACCCGTACCGCGCCAAAGCGTGCCACCGGACCCGCGCTGCCCAGCGCTGCGGTCGCCGCGAAGAGATAGACCAGCGAGGTGAAGATGCCGACGGCGGCGGCCGAGACCCCGATCGCCTCATGGGCCGCCGGGGCCAGCACCGGGGGCGAGAACACGGCGAAGGACACCCCGACCTGCACCGCGAAGGCCACCCCGACGGCGGCCGCCACGCCCACGCCCGCGCCAGGAGGCGCGCGCCTCGCGCCGTTGCCGCCGGGTTCGGGGCCCGTCTCCATGCGCGGCCCCGCGCTCATGCCGCCAGCGACTCCCAGGCCTTCTCCAGCCGCTTGATCGACACCGGTGCGGGCGTGCGCAGTTCCTGCGCAAACAGCGACACGCGCAACTCTTCGACCTGCCAGCGCAGGGCCCGAAGGCCCGCGTCGATTCCATCGGCCTCGCGCGCGGTGAGCCGGGCCTCGAGCCGGCGCCAGAATGCGCCGATCGCCTCCGCGTGGCGGTGGTCGCGCTCGGGGTTGCCCGGGTACTTGTCGAGGCGCAGTTCGATCGCCTTCAGGTAGCGGGGGAGATGGGCGAGCTGGTCCCACGGGGTCGTCGACATGAATCCCTTGTACACCAGTCGACCGAGCTGCGCGCGCGCATCGGCCGCAGGCCGGGCCACGGCCGCGGGAGGCTGGGCGAGCCTCGGCGCCACGCGCAGGTACGCCGCGCCGATGGTCGCGAAACTGCGCAAGGCCGCCTCGGCCACCGCGGGCAGCCGGGTGCGCAGGCGTGCACATTGGGCCTCCCATGTCCCGGCGGTGCGCGGCAGTTCATCGTCGCCGATGCCCGCGCGATCGACGATCAGGCCGACCAGGTCCTCGACCCAGTCCTCCGCGCCGCCAACGCTGCGCAGGGCGAGCAGCGCCTCCTTCTGGTCGCGCACCCTCTTCTCGAGCATGCGTACCGGCTCGCGATGGGCGAGGCGCAACAGGCGCACGACCGCCGCGCGCGTCGCGCGCTGCGCGGCGGCGGGCGTGTCGAACAGCCGCAGGGCGACGCTGTCGCCCTGGTCCTCCAGCCCGGGACAGGCCTCGAAGCGCCGTCCGCCTCGACCGACCGCCAGAGTCGCCGGCAGGTCGCCGAAGTCCCACCGCGTGATGCCCCCGCGCTCGAACCCCTCGTCCGCCGCCGACACCGCGAGCTGCGCGGCCTCGGTGAGCCGCTCGCGCAGAGCCGGGAGATCCCGCCCGCAGGCGAGTTCCTCGCCCGCCGCATCGACGATGCGGTAATTCATCTGCAGGTGCGCGGGAAGGGTCCGGGAGCACCAGCCGCCCTCTTCGGGCGCGGTCCCCGCCTCGCGCCTCACGTAGTCGGCGAGGCTCGTACCGAAGGCGCCGCGCCCGCCCGGGCGGCTGTCCGCCCACTCGAGGAACCGCGTCACGTGGTCGGGTACCGGGACCAGCGCGCGCCGCAGCGCCTTGGGCAGCGCCTTGAAGCAGGCGGCGACCTTCTCGCGCACCAGCCCGGGCACCAGCCAGTCCAGTTGCCCGGGGTCGATCCGGTTGATCGCGGGCAGCGGAACCCGGACCGTCACCCCGTCGAGCGGGTGCCCCGGCTCGAAGCGGTAGCCCAGCGCGAGCCGCTCGCCCGCCATCTCGATGCGATCCGGATAGCGATCGACCGTCACGCGCTCGGCGGCGTGGCGCATCAGGTCCTCGCGGTCCATGAACAGCAGCCGCGGTTCGCGTGCCTCCGCCTCGCGCCGCCACCGTTCGAACGCGGCCACCCCGTGTACCTCGAGCGGAACGCGCTTCGCGTAGAACTCCGCGATGATCTCCGGGTCGACCAGCACGTCGCGCCGGCGCGCCTTGTGCTCGAGCGCCTCGACCTCGCGCAGCAGCCGCTCGTTGTGCGCCAGGAAGGCCGGCGGGCGTCCGCTCGGCCGCCACGCGCCGGCGGCCAGTGCCTCGCGCACGAACAGTCGATGCGCGCCAGCGGGATCGATCCGGCCATACTGCACCGCGCGCCGGGCCACCAGCGTGAGGCCGTACAGCGTGACGCGTTCCCAGACGACGGCCGTGCCGCGCTCGACGTCCCAGTGCGGATCGAAGTGCTCCCGGCGTACCCGATCGCCGGCCACCCGCTCGACCGTCTCCGGATCGGTGCGCGCGAGCGTGCGCGCGTAGAGCCGCGTCGTCTCGACGAGTTCGGCGGCGAACACCCAGCGGGGCTGCGCCTTGCGCAGGGCCGAGGACGGATGCGGCACGAAGCGGATGCCGCGCGCCCCGACGTAGCCCTCGCCCTCGTCGGGTCGAAACCCGACCTGTCCGATGAACCCCGCGAGCAGCGCGCGGTGCAGCACCTCCGGCGTGGCGGGCGTCTCGTTCACCCGCCAGCCCAGTTCACCCACCGTCGCCGCGAGCTGGGCGTGCACGTCCATCCACTCGCGCAGGCGCCGGGGCGACAGGAAACGGGCCTGCATCGCCTCGGCGTGCTTGCGCCGCGACGCACGCTGCGCGAGCGCGTCGGCGTGGAACCGCCACAGCGCGAGCAGCGACAGGAAATCCGAGCGCGGATCGGCGAATTCGGCATGGGCGCGATCGGCAGCCTCGGCGCGATCGAACGGACGTTCGCGCGGATCCTGCACCGACAGTGCCGCGCACAGGACCATCGCTTCGGCGAGGCAGCCCGACTCGCGCGCGGCGACGAGGATGCGCGCGAGCCGCGGATCGGTGGGAAAGCGCGCGAGCTCGCGGCCCACCGCCGTCAACGCTCCGGCGGCGTCGAGCGCACCCAGTTCGGAGAGCAGCTGGTAACCATCGGCCACCGCGCGCGGACTCGGAGGATCGATGAACGGGAAGTCGACGATCTCCGCCAGGCCCAGCGACTTCATGCGCAGGATCACCGCCGCGATCGAGCTGCGCTGGATCTCCGGGTCGGGGTGTTCGGGGCGCGACAGCAGCTCCGCCTCTTCGTACAGGCGGATGCAGACGCCCGGCCCCAGGCGCCCGCAGCGACCGGCACGCTGGCGCGCCGAGGCCTGCGAGACCGGCTCGACCTGCAACTGCTCGACCTTGCTGCGGAAGCTGTAGCGCTTGACCCGCGCGAGCCCGGTGTCGACCACGTAGCCGATGCCGGGAACGGTCAGGGAGGTCTCGGCCACGTTGGTGGCGAGCACGATGCGCCGCTGGCCGCCCGATCGGAACACGCGCTCCTGCTCCTCCACCGACAGCCTCGCGTAGAGCGGCAGGATCTCGAAGCCGCGCGGATGATGGCGATGCAGCGCCTCGGCCGCCTCGCGGATCTCGCGCTCGCCCGGCATGAACACCAGGATGTCGCCGGCGGCAGGCCCGGCCGCGGGGCGCTCGCGCGCGAGTTCGTCGACTGCGTCGAGCAGCGCCTGCACGCGCTCCTCGCCCTCATCCGGCTCGCGTGCGCTCGCTGCGGGCCGGGCCACGCCCGACGCGGCCCGGGGTACCCCGTCGCGGCCGCTCGCGCTGGCGGCGGGCAACCGCCCTTCTCGAACCGCAGGCGATCGGTACCGCACCTCCACCGGATACAGGCGACCGGACACTTCGATCACCGGCGCATCGGCGAAGAAGCGCGAGAAGCGCTCGGCGTCGATCGTCG
>CAIKXV010000247.1 GCA_903831455.1 uncultured Pseudomonadota bacterium
CTTGACCTGCTGCTCGATCGCTCCGATGTCCTGGGTGGTGATGGTTGCCATGGTGGTCGGTTCCTTGCGCGTGCGCCGCGCGGGCGGCCCGCCCGGGGGCGGGGCAAAAATGATATTCGGTCACCAGCCGTAGGCGTGGACGATCGCCTGCGTGCCGGAACGGGCATGGCCGCCGCCCGCGAGCGCGGCGTAGGCGCGTTCGGCGGCGGCGACGGTCGGCAGTTCGAGGCCCAGCGAGCGGGCCTCGTCGAGCGCGATACGAAGGTCCTTGACGAAGTGTTCGATGAAAAACCCGGGGGCGAAGTCGCCCTTCAGCACCCGGGGCGCGAGGTTGGCGAGGGACCAGCTGGCCGCGGCGCCGCCGCCCACGGATTCCAGCACCGTGGCGGGGTCGAGGCCTGATCGGCGGGCGTAGGACAGGGCCTCGGCCAGGCCAAGCATGGTGCCGGCGATGAGGATCTGGTTCACCATCTTGGCGTGCTGTCCGGCGCCGGGGCCGCCCTGGCGGACGACCGTCTTCCCGAGCTTGGCAAGCAGCGGGCCCGCGGCCGCGAACGCCTCGGGCGACCCGCCGCACATGATCGAGAGGGTGGCGTTGCGCGCGCCGATGTCCCCGCCGGAGACCGGGGCGTCGAGGGACAGCGCGCCGTGGGCCTCGGCCGCCGAGGCGATGCGCCGGGCGAGGGCGGGGCTGCTGGTGGTGAAGTCGACGAGGAGCCGCGGGCAGCGCGGTGCGGCGAGGATGCCGTCATCGCCCAGGAACACGGCCTCGACGTCGGAGGGCAGGCCGACCATCACGCAGGCCGCGTCGGCGCCGTCGGCGGCCGCGCGGGGCGAGGGCGCCCAGGTCGCGCCGGCCTCGAGCAGCGCGGCGGCCCGCTCCGGCGTGCGGGTGTGCACCACCACGGCGTGCCCCGATGCGAGCAGGTGCCCGGCCATCGACCGTCCCATGACCCCGGTCCCGATCCACGCGATTCGCGACGTTTCCATGGCCGGGAAGGCTATCCCCGGCGGCAGGGTCCCGATAAGCGGAGGTCCCTCCCCCTTGCGGTCATGCATGGTGCGGCTACACTGCGCGGCTCGGCGCAGCGCTGCTGTGCCCGGAGACCACCCATGGCCACCATCGCTCACACCGGCACCGTCCACTTCACCGTCACCGCCGTCCCGGCCGAGGCCCGTCGCAAGCAGACGATCCTCCGCCTGATGCGGATGAACCCGGGCGTGCAGGGCGCGCTGGACCGCCTCAAGCGCGAGCGCCTGCGCAGCGGCAACCGCCGCACCGCGCGCGCCGGGCGCATCTGGCTGGCCCGCGAGGAGTGCACGCGCGTGGTCGCCGTCACCAAGGGCGCCAGCTTCACGCTCCGCATGACCCCGCAGGTCGTGGCGGACGTGAAGAGCGTCGAGAAGTACCTCCAGGCCAAGGCCGGCTGAGCCGGGGCGCCATGACGGTCTTCATGGCGCTCTGCGCGGGTCTGGGGCTCGCGGCCGCGTGCGGCCTGCGGGTGTTCCTGCCGCTCTTCGTGGCGTCGATCGCCGTGCGCGCCGGGTTCCTCGGCGTGGGCGACCACTTCGGCTGGCTCGGCTCGAACGCGGCGATCGTGCTGTTCGGCACGGCCACGGTCGTCGAGGTGGCCGGATTCATGATCCCGTGGGTCGACCACGTGCTCGACGTGATCGCCGCCCCGCTCGCGGCCGTCGCCGGCGCGGTCCTGATGACCAGCCAGCTGCTCGGCGCGACCGCGGTGGTCGACGGCGGAGCCGCGGAGCCGCTCCTGCATCCGGCGGTGGCGTGGAGCCTGGGAATCATCGTCGGCGCGACCACGGCGTCTGGGATCGAGGCCGCCTCGATCGCGGGGCGCCTGTCCAGCTCGGTGCTGACCATCGGCTGGCTCAACCCGATCTACGGCATGGTGGAGACGGCGCTGTCGCTGGCGGTGACCCTCGCCGCGGTGGCGATCCCGGTCATCGCCGGGATGCTCGTGCTGCTGCTCCTGCCGATCCTGCTGATCGCCGTCTGGCGCATCTGGGCCTGGCGCCGCAAGCAGCGCCGGCTCCACGAGGCGAAGCTGCAGCGGGCGCGCGAGCGCATCGCCTACGCCATGAGCCACCACTCGCAGCGGATGAGCGCGGCCCAGCAGGGCGGCCTCGGCCCCGGTCCCGGCCAGCCGGGGGCGGGCTGACGCGGCCCGGCCGCGCGGCGGGCCCCATGGCGGGATTCGAGGACATCTGCCGTGACTTCTGCGTCAACCAGAAGCTGGCGCTGAAGATGGACCTGCCGGCGGCGCGCGAGCCCGTGCTGGACCTCTTCGGACGGCTGCGCAAGGACCTGCCCAGGCTCTCCGACCTGCACCGCTACCCGGACGGCGAGGTCGCGCTCGAAAGCACCGAGGACGAGCGCGACTTCCTGTGGGTGGCGATGCGGCAGCTCTCCCTGAAGAGCGGGTGGGTCAACCCGGGGACGCTCGAGGACGCCTACCGGATGCACCGGACGGTGCTCGAGGTGGCGCCGTATTTCCTGTCGATCAGCCCGCTCGACGTGGACCACCTCGAGCTGGTCTACGCGTTCGACTTCGACTGCGACGGCAATCGCGACGAGGTGGTGCTCGACGCGCTGCTCGGCGGCTCGCCCCTCGGCGAGTTCGCCGACCCGGCCACCGACATGGTGCTCGACGCGCAGCCGTTCGTGGCGCTGGCCCTCGCCGATGCGCCGGACATGCACGTCTACGTCGAGGTCAAGACCCGCCTGCCGCGCGGCGAGACCGCGGTGACCCGCGAGGGGACCGACCCGCTCAGCGTGATGCTCACCGTGCGCCGGACGGGGCCGGTGCGCGCGCTCGGCGACCTGCCGACCCACCTGGCGGCGCTCTCCGGCCACGGCGAGCGCCTCGTGGAGCAGCGGCTGATCCCGCGCGTCCTCATGCCCCTGCGCGACCGCATCGCGCGGGGCTAGATCGGTACCTGGTCATCCTGGCACCGAACTCCCGCGCCCCCCGTGAGAGTCAGGTGCCAGGATGACCAGGTACCGAACTCCCCGCGATCCAGCGGACCAGGCCCGCGGTGTCGGCGAGCGTCGGCACCACGAGGTCCGCGCCCGCCTCGCGCAGCTGGTCCACGGTGAAGTGGCCCGTGGCCACCGCGAGGCAGCGCGCGCCGGAGTGGTGCGCGCAGTCCACGTCGTGCGGCGTGTCTCCGATGATCACCACGCGGTCGCCGGCGATCGTGCCGCCGGTCCGCTCCGCGAAGCGCCGCATCGCCACCGTGACCAGCCCGCGGCGGTCCGGCGCGTCGCCGGCCCACGCGTTCACGGTGAACGCGTCCGGGTCGATGCCCGCGTGGCGCACCTTGAGGCGGCCGGTGAACTCGTAGTTGCCCGTCAGCAGGCCCACCGTCAGGCCGGGGTGCGCGAGGGTCGCGTCCACGAGCTCCTTCGCGCCGGGGTAGCGGACCACGGTGTTCCGCTCGGCGAGTCGCCGCTCGAGGTGGGAGCCGTAGGTCTCGCGGAAGCGGCCGTGCGACTCGTCGCAGGTCGGGTACCCGTGCACCGCGGCCAGGTCGCGCCAGATCAGCGTGTCGAGCCGCCCGTGGATCGAGACCTTGGAGAAGTCCGGCGCCGTGCCGTGCAGCTCCGAGAGCGCCGCGCCCATGGCGTGCACGCCCGCGCTCTGCGACTGGAGCAGGGTGCCGTCGATGTCGAAGAGGACCAGCATGGGTTGTCCCGCGCGGCCGCGCTCAGCCCACGGCGGCGCACACCTTGCGCGCCGCATCGGTGAGGTCGGTCGCCGGCTGCATCGTGGGCAGCTCGCCGCGCGCGGCGTCGAGGATCATCCTCGCCTCGGCGACGTTCGTGCCCTCGAGGCGCACGACGAGCGGCACCTTGAAGCCCACGGTCTTCGCCGCGGCGACGATCGCGCGCGCGATGCGGTCGCACTGCATGATGCCGCCGAAGATGTTCACC
>CAIKXV010000248.1 GCA_903831455.1 uncultured Pseudomonadota bacterium
CGCTCTCCTGCTTCGTGCAAGCACTCAATCTATTCCCCACCAGCCACCAGACTTACGCCCAGCAACCAGCAGGCCTCGACCAAGCACCCACACCTATCGGCTGTAGTTTTTTAAAGAGCGGCAGCGGAGGACCGTCGGTCGTGCGCTGCAAAGAAGCGGAATTATAGGGCCTGAAACAATTCCGTCAAGTCCCTCGTTCGAACGATTTCTGTCCAACCCCGCCCTGGTGTTGCGCGCGCGCAACACCAGGGCGTTTCAGGTGACGGAAACCCTTGCAAACCGGCGCTTGCCCACCTGCAGCAGCACCGTCGCGCCCACGGGCACCGTGGTGTCCTTGCCCGACACGCGCTCGCCATCGAGACGCACGCCGCCCTGACCCAGCATGCGCAGGCCCTCGGAGGTGCTCGACACCAGCCCGGCGGCCTTGAGCAGCTGCGGCAGCGGCAGCGCCGCGGCGCCGGCCGCCGACACGCTGACCAGGGGCACGTCGGCAGGCACCTCGTCGCGACGGAAACGCGCGTCGAAGGCCTCGGAGGCCGCTCGCGCCGCCGCCTCTCCGTGGAAGCGCGCCACGATCTCCGAGGCGAACGCCGCCTTCACGTCGCGAGGGTTGCGCCCCTCGTGCACCTCGCGTCGCCACGCGGCGATCTGCGCGCCCGAGCGCAACGACAGCAGGTCGATGTAGCGCCACATGAGTTCGTCGGAGACCGACATCAGCTTGCCGAACATGTCCGCAGGCTCGTCGGCGATGCCCACGTAGTTGCCCAGCGACTTGGACATCTTCGCCACGCCGTCGAGCCCCTCGAGCAGCGGCATGGTGAGGACCACCTGCGACGCCTGGCCGTGGTGCTTCTGCAGTTCGCGCCCCATGAGAAGGTTGAAGCGCTGGTCGGTGCCGCCCAGTTCGACGTCCGCGCGCAACGCCACGGAGTCGTAGCCCTGCACCAGCGGGTAGAGGAACTCGTGGATCGCGATCGGCTGCTCGCCACGGTAGCGCCGGCTGAAGTCGTCGCGCTCGAGCATGCGCGCCACCGTATGCGTGCCGGCGAGGCGGATCATGTCGGCCGCGCCGAGCCGATCGAACCACGTCGAGTTGAAGGCGACTTCGGTGCGCTCGGGGTCGAGCACGCGGAACACCTGCTGCCGGTAGGTCTCGGCGTTGGCCGCCACCTGCTCGCGCGTGAGCGGGGGTCGCGTCGCGCTCTTGCCGGTGGGGTCGCCGATCATCCCGGTGAAGTCACCGATCAGGAAGATCACGTGGTGGCCGAGATCCTGGAACTGCCGCATCTTGGTCAGCAGCACGGTGTGGCCGAGGTGCAAGTCGGGGGCGGTGGGGTCGAAGCCCGCCTTCACCCGCAGCGGCCGCCCGCTGCGCAACCGCTCGGCGAGTTCGCCGGCATGGATCAGGTCGACGCTGCCACGCGCGATCCGCTCGATCTGTTCATCGACTGACACCGTATTCACCGCCCGCTCCGCACTTGCTGTTCGATGGGGACCGGCCCCGCGTCCGGCCGCCGGTCGCGCGAGCCGCACGGACCGGGGGCGCCCCGGACGCGACGGCCGGGTTCTCTGTTACCCTCCCGGCTCTTCGGGAGTACGAATGTCGTCGACGCCGCCAACAGACCAGCAGGCCAGCGGGACACCTGACGCACGACATGTCGGGCGCGAGGCTGCCGCCTGCGCCTCGCGGCCTGCGCCCGACCGCTCGCTGTCGGCCAGACTGCGGTCGATTGTAGCGGATGGGTCCTCGCGGCTCGCATCGGCCCTGCGCGGCAAGCAGCCACCGCTGCGGCGCTCGCGGGCGTGGCTGGTCGCCGCCGCCGTGCCGCTGTTCGGCGTTGCCGCCGCCTTCGGCCTCGACCCGGCAACCGATCCCTCCCCCGTGGACACGCAGACCCGGGTCGAGGCGGTAACGCTGCCGCCGCTGCAGGCCACCGACGACGGCGACCACTTCATCCGCGAGGAGCGTATCCGGCGCGGGGACACCGTCGCCGGGCTGCTCGCGCGCCTGGACGTGCGCGAGGAAGCCGCCATCGAGTTCATGCGCCTCGCCCCGGAGGCGAAGCCCCTGCAGCCCCTGGCCCCCGGACGCGCCGTACGCGCGCAGACCGGCATCGACGGCACGCTGCACTGGCTCGAGTACGTGACTGCCCGTGGCCGGCTGCTGCGCGTCGAGCGCGACGGTGCGGGCTTCACCGCGGCCGAGCAGGCGCTGGAGCCGGAGCGACGCCTGGAGATGCGCTCGGGCGAGATCCGCTCCTCGCTGTTCGCCGCCACCGACGCGGCGGGGCTGCCCGACGCAGTGGCCGTGCAGATCGCCGAGATCTTCGCCTCGGACATCGACTTCCACCGCGACCTTCGTCGCGGCGACACGTTCACCGTGATCTACGAGTCGTTCCACCACCAGGGCGAGCGGGTGCGGACCGGTCGGGTGGTCGCCGCCGAGTTCGTCAACGGCCAGCGCACCCTGCAGGGCATCTGGTTCGAGCACCAGGCGGGCGAAGGCGCCTATTACACGCCCGAGGGCCGCAGCCTGCGGCGCGCGTTCCTGCGCTCGCCGATGGAAGTGAGCCGGGTCACCTCCGGCTTCACGAACGCCCGCTTCCATCCGATCCTGCAGCAGATGCGGGCGCATCGCGGCATCGACTACGGCGCGCCGGTCGGCACGCCGGTGCGCGCGGTCGCCAACGGCACGGTCGAGTTCGCCGGCCGCCAGGGTGGCTACGGCAACGTGGTGATCCTCGCCCACCCCAACAACATCACCACGCTGTACGCACACCTCAACGGTTTCCCGGCAAAGGTGCGCAAGGGCGCGAGGGTCTCGCAGGGCGAGGTCATCGGGCAGGTGGGCATGACCGGCCTCACCAGCGGACCGCACCTGCACTACGAGTTCCGCATCGCCGGCCAGCATGTCGACCCGCTGCGCGTCGCCCTGCCCGAGGCCCCCCCGATCACGCCCGCGCTGCGCGCGGCGTTCGAGGCCGCCACCGCGGGCCCGATCGCGCGGCTGCAGTTGCTGCGCGGCTCCAACCTCGCGCGCCTCGAGTAGGTTCGCGCGAGGCCCGCTCGCGCCATGGATGCGGCGCTCGATCCGATCAACGGGGTCTATGCCGGCCTGATGTCCGGCACCAGCCTCGACGGCGTGGACGCCGCGCTGGCTCGCTTCGAGGGTGGACGGCCTCGACTGCTTGCGCTGGCGCACCGGCCGATGCCGCCCGACCTGCGCGCGCGGCTGCTCGCCGCCAGCCGCGCGGGCGGCGATAGCCTCGACGAGGTCTGCCGGCTGGCGGTCGACCTCGCCGGGCTCTACGCCGAGGCCATCGAGGCTGCGACCGCGCGGTCGCGGCTCGGTGCGGACGAAGTGGTCGCCATCGGCTGCCACGGGCAGACCGTACGGCATCGACCCGAGTGCGGCTACACCGCACAGATCGTGAACGCGGCGCTGCTCGCCGAGCGCTGCGGCATCGACGTGATCTGCGATTTCCGCTCCGCCGATATCGCCGCCGGCGGGCAGGGCGCACCCCTGGCGCCCGGCTTCCACGCTGCGGCGCTGTCCCATCCCGCCCACGCCCGCGTGGTGCTCAACCTGGGCGGCATCGCCAACGTGACCTGGCTCGCACCGGGGCAACCGGTGCGCGGGTTCGACACCGGCCCGGCGAGCATGCTGCTCGACGCCTGGGCGCAGCGGCATCTCGGCACGCCCTTCGACCGGGACGGCGAGTGGGCGCTGGGCGGCCGGCTGCTGCCGGCGCTGCTCGACCGACTGCTCGCCGACCCCTGGTTCGACCGCCCTCCGCCGCGCAGCACCGGCCGCGAGCAGTTCGACCTGCCCTGGCTGGAAGCCCGGCTGTCGGGCACCGAGGCGCCCGCCGACGTGCAGGCCACGCTGCTGCTGCTCACCGCCCGCAGCGTCGCGCAGGCGATCGCCCGCTACTGCCCCGGCAGCGCCGAAGTGCTGGTGTGCGGTGGAGGCGCGCGCAACCGCGCGCTGATGGCCGCCCTTGCCACCGAGTGCGCGCCGGCACGGGTGTCATCCGTCGATGACGCCGGGTTCGCCGCGGAGGCGGTCGAAGCCCTGGCGTTCGCGTGGCTGGCCCGACAGCATGTGCTCGGCCTGCCGGGCAACCTGCCGGAGGTGACCGGCGCACGCGGCTCGCGCGTGCTGGGCGCGCGCTATCCGGCGCCGCGCAGCCTCTGAGGGCCGATCAGACCGAGAACGAGGAGCCGCAGCCGCAGGTGCTGCTGGCGTTCGGGTTCTTGATCACGAACTGCGCGCCCTCGACGCCCTCGGAGTAGTCGATCTCCGCGCCCTGCAGGTACTGGAAGCTCATCGGGTCGACCAGCAGCGTGACCCCGTGCTTGTCCATCGCGGTGTCGTCCTCGGCCACCGTCTCCTCGAAGGTGAAGCCGTACTGGAAGCCGGAGCAGCCACCGCCGCTCACGAACACCCGCAGCTTGAGGTCGGGGTTGCCCTCTTCCTCGATCAGCTGCCTGACCTTGTTGGCGGCGTTCTCGGTGAACACCAGCAGTTCCTTCATATCGCTGACGGCATTCATCGCGACACTCCTGATTGCGCTGCGTTGAGGCAGGCCGCCGGCCACGCCGGGGCTGCACATGGGCGAACAGCCTTCATTATATGGGCGCCCGACGACCCGTCCGCAAGCCCGTGGCGACGCACGGTCGGGGGCGCGTCGCCCGCGCGACGGTCACTCGGAGACGGCCGGCTTGAACGGGACCACGTTCTCCGCACGCGCCTCGGCCGAATGCAGCAGGCGGCCGGCGAGGACGGCACCGAGGTGGATCTCGATCTTGCGGTACTCGACGTCGCCGTGAACCACCGCCTTGGGCTGCAGTTCGACGTACTCGGCGCCAAGGATCGGCCCCTTGACCGTGCCGTTGATCACCACGTGGGACACACGGATCTCGCCCTCGACGCGGGCCTTCTCGGAGAGCACGACGGTGCTGGGCTTGCCACCGGCCTGGACGATGTCCCCGCGCACGTGCCCGTCGACGCGCAGGCCGCCGCTGAAGGTGACGTTGCCGGCGATGTCGGTGTCGGTGCCGATCAGGCAGTCGATCCGGCTCTGGGGCTTGCTGCTGGATTTTCCGAAGAACATGGTGAAGGTCTCCTCGCCCGGCGGCGGAGATGCCCGGCTCAGGGTGCCGAAGCGGTCTGGATCGCCCGTGGCTGGGCGACGCCGTTCTCGAACACGCGAGCCTCGAGGCCGCGCAGGGTTGTGTTGGCCGGCAGTCGGAAACTGCCCTCCACCGGCTGGAAGAGGCGGAAGCTTAGCGCAGTCGGACCCAACGGGGCACCCGCGGCGTCGGTGAGCGGCAGGGAGACGGGCCGGCCGTCCTGGATGACGTTGGCGACCAGCCGCAGCTGGCCCTGGAAATCGCGACTAGCACCGGACGCGTGCACCACCGTGAGGCGGTAGCGGTACGTGCGAGGCTCGCCATCGCGTTCGACCCGGAAACGGCTGACGCTCACGCCAGCCTTGGCCCCCTGCCCGAGCAGCGTCTGCAGGATGGCCGTCTCGTCCTTGGCCGCGGCCACCTCCTCGGCGAGCGATTTCATCTGGCGGGCGATGTTCTCGCGCGCCGAACGCTCGATGACCACCTGGCGCTCGGCCGCAGCGGCCTCGGTGCGCAGCTTCGCGTTCTCCTGTTCGAGCATCGCCACGCGCGCGCCCAGCGCCTCGACCTGCGTCTCCAGTTCCTCGCGCGACAGGGCCCCCGGCCCCCGCAGCACGCTGTAGGCGTACCAGGCACCCGCCGCAAGCAGCGCGACCAGCACCACGGAACCCACCCAGCGGACGTACCACGGCACATGGGTCTGGACCGCCACGCGGCGCGCGGCGATCCCGAAGTGGCGGCGAAGCCGACGCAGCATGATCCGCTCGGAAGCCGGCCGCCGATCAGGGCAGCAGGGCCACCTGCCCCAGCCCGCAGGTCTCGGGCAGGTCGAACATCAGGTTCATCGCCTGTACCGCCTGTCCCGCCGCGCCCTTCACGAGGTTGTCGATCACCGACAGCACGGTCAGCGTGTCGCCGCCCTGGGGGCGGTGCACGGCCAGCCGGCAGGTGTTGGCCCCGCGGACCGAGCGGGTGTCGGGCGTGCTGCCTGCCGGCATCACGTCGACGAACGGTTCACCCCGGTAGTGCTCCTCGAACAGCGACTGGAAGTCCATCTCGCGGGTGATGCGCGCATAGACGGTGGCATGGATGCCGCGGATCATCGGCGTGAGGTGCGGCGTGAACACCAGGCCCACCGGCGTGCCCGCGATCGCCTGCAGGCCCTGCACGATCTCCGGGTGATGCCGATGCCCCGACACGCCGTAGGCCTTCAGGCTGTCGGAGGCCTCGGCGAAGAGGATGTTCACCTCGGCCTTGCGCCCCGCCCCGGACACGCCCGACTTGCAGTCGGCAATGAGGTGCAGCGGATCGACCGCCCCGGCGGCGAGCAGCGGCTTGAGCGCCAGCTGGACGGACGTGGGGTAGCAGCCGGGCAGGCCGATCACGCGGGCCCGGCGAATCGCCTCGCGGTTGACCTCGGGCAGCCCGTACACTGCCTCGGCGAGGATGTCGGTGCAGCCGTGCGGCATCCGGTACCACTGCTCGAACACCGCGGGGTCCTTGAGCCGGAAGTCGGCCGCGAGATCGATCAGGCGCACGCCGGCCGCGAGCAGCCGTGGCGCCGCCTCCATGGCCACCCCGTGCGGCGTGGCGAAGAACACCACGTCGCAGTCCTCGAGGCCGGCCCCGGCGGGGTCGGAGAACGCGAGCGATACCGCGCCGCGCAGGCTGGGGAACATCTCCGCCACCGGCATGCCGGCTTCCTTGCGCGAGGTGATCGCGCGCAGTTCGGCCCGCGGGTGTTGCGCGAGCAGCCGCAGCAGTTCGACACCGGTATAGCCGGTGCCCCCGACGATACCGATGCGCACCCGGTCACCGGTTGCAGGGGCTCGCAGTGCCGCATTCACCGTCGACATGGAGTCCACCTCAGAAATCAAGGGCTTGCCGAGGGCAGCCCGGGATCATGAAAAAAGCCGCCCGCAGGCGGCTTTGGTCAGGCCAGGGCCGGGAGCATCACCGCTTCGAGAACTGCTTGCGGCGGCGCGCCTTGTGCAGGCCGACCTTCTTGCGCTCGACCTCGCGCGCGTCGCGGGTAACCAGACCCGCCTTGCGCAGCGGCGACTTCAGTTCGATGTCGTAGTCGATGAGTGCGCGGGTGATCCCGTGGCGCACTGCACCGGCCTGGCCCGACTCACCGCCGCCATGCACGTTGACCAGGATGTCGAAGGTGCCGGTATGGCTGGTGAGCACCAGCGGCTGGCGCACGACCATGCGACCGGTTTCGCGCGAGAAGAACTCGTCGACCGGCTTGTCGTTGACGATGATCTTGCCGGTGCCGGCGCTGAGGAACACGCGGGCCACGGCGCCCTTGCGGCGGCCGGTGCCGTAATACTGTTTGTTGGCCACGGGGAGATCCTTACTGGAGGTCGATCGATTTCGGCTGCTGGGCGGTGTGCGGGTGCGCAGTACCGCTGTAGGCCTTGAGCTTCTTGAGCATCTGCCGGCCCAGCGGGCCCTTGGGCAGCATTCCCTTGACCGCGAGTTCGAGCACGCGGGCCGGGTGACGCGCCTGCAGCTTCGAGAAGGTGGTCTCGTAGATGCCGCCGGGGAAGCCGCTGTGGCGGTAGTACTTCTTGTCGGTGGTCTTGTTGCCCGTCACGCGGAGCTTGTCGACGTTGACCACGACGAAGTAGTCGCCGGTATCCACGTGGGGGGTGTAGATGGCCTTGTGCTTGCCGCGCAGGCGCAGCGCGAGCTGCGAGGCCAGGCGACCGAGGGTCTTGTCGGCGGCGTCGACCACGTACCAGTCGTGGGTCGTGGATTCGGCGCGGGCGGAGAAGGTTTTCATGTCGGATCCGGATCGGCGAAGGTACCGATGCGCGTGAAGGGCGCACGGCTCGTGTGCGGTCGACTGCGTGTCATGCGACCCGCGCACGGAAGGCCCCCTGAACAGCGGGGAAAGCCGTGCATGATAATCGACCCCGCGCCGGAAAGTCAAACGCGGGACCGATCGACCCACCCTGCCCCTCCGCCGGCGCCACCCCCGGCGCGGATCAGGTCGAACCTCCTGCCCGCCCGTCCATTCCCCGGCCGCGCGCGGGCCGCCGCCGGTCCGGCCCCGGTGCCGTGTCTTCAGGGGCTCGCTCTGGCCGCCGGCTCCCCTGCTCGGCTCGGGCGCGCGGATCGACCGCCCTGGCACCCACCCGCCCACCTCGCCATTGGCCTGCCGCCGGCCCCTGTCCGGTTACCCTCGGGGGTGCGACCCGTCCGCCCTGCCGCGCGGATCGGGCGAGCCACCCACCAGCCGGGGATCGCCCCCGGGCCCGCCGCCCATGGACATCCCCTTCAGCGTACTCGTCTCCGCCCTGGCCTCCTCGCTGCTGCTCCCGCCGCTGGCGCAGGTCATGCTGGCTGGCCTCGGCCTGCTGCTGATGCGGCGGTGGCGCCGGAGCGGCGTGGCCCTGGTGCTGGTCGCGCTCGCCAGCCTGACACTGCTCGCCACACCGGCCATTAGTGAGCGCCTGCTTCGCTCGCTGGAGCCGCCAGCGCTGGATCTCTCCACCCTACCGCGCGATGCCCGCGCCCCGCGCGCGATCGTGGTGCTGGGCGGCGGCATGCACGAGGCGGCACCCGAATACGGTCGGGACACCCTGTCGCCCGCCAGCCTCGAGCGGGTGCGCTACGCGGCGTGGCTGCACCGGCGCACCGGACTGCCGGTGCTGGTGTCCGGCGGCCGGCCGCTCGGCACCCGCCGCAGCGAGGCCGAGGCGATGCGCGACACGCTCGCCGAGTTCGGCGTGCCGACCCGGTGGGTGGAGGACCAGTCGCCCGACACCCGACGCAATGCGGAGCAAAGCGCCGCGATGCTGCGCGAGGCGGGGCTCGCCCGCGACGGGACGCTGCCGATCCTGCTGGTCAGCCATGCCTGGCACCTTCCACGCGCAGGCCGCGCCTTCGAGCGCGCCGGGATGACCGTGACGCTGGCCGGCACGGCCTACACGCCGCTCACGCCCGCTCCGCTCGCGTGGATGCCCCACGCCCGCGCCCTGCGCGATGCGCACTTCGCGCTACGGGAATGGCTGGGCACCGCCTGGTACGGGCTGCGTGCGCGCCTCGCCGCGCCCCCGGCGCAGCAGGGCCGTGCCGACCCGGGCGGCGCGCCGCCGGTTCGCGCGTAGGTTAGTACGACCCCACGCAACTCGACCGCACTCCGCCGGTCCCGGCCCGGCTGGACCGGGGCCGGCGGGCAGGATACGGCTCGGCAGCGGACGACACGCCGCCGGCCACGACGGCCGGGGCGATGCGGCGTGGCCGCTCGCCCGGCGGCGCGGCCCCGCAC
>CAIKXV010000249.1 GCA_903831455.1 uncultured Pseudomonadota bacterium
CGGCGCTCGAGCGCGATCCGCAGCGTCGGTTCGAGTCGGCCGCAGCCATGCGAGCGGCGATCCTCGCCACGCAAGCGCCCGATCCCGCCGCCTCCACGGGCGAAGGCGCAGCCGGCGCCGATCCGTCCGCGCTCGAATACCTGCTGGGGCGCATGCGGCAGCGATCCGATTTCCCGGCATTGTCGGCGGCCATCAGCGCCGTGACCCAGGCCCTTGCCGACGACAGCGAGAAGCTCTCGCGCCTGACCGACACCATCCTGCTCGACTTCGCGCTCACCAACCGGGTGCTTCGGCTGGTGAACTCCGCGGGCTTCGCCGGCAGCGGCGCCGGGCGCATCAGCACCATCTCGAGTGCGGTCCAGATCCTGGGCTTCGATCAGGTCCGCAACGTGGCGGTCAGCCTGATGCTGTTCGAGCACATGGGGCAGCAGGCGCATGCGGACTCGCTGCGCGAACTCTTCATCCGAGCGCTGTTCGCCGGCGTGCTGGCCCGGGCGTTGGCCCCCCGGGCGGGCCTGCGCGATCCCGAGGAGGCGTTCGTCTGCACCCTCTTCCACGACCTCGGCCAGATGCTGTGCATCCACTATTTCCCCGAGGAGTGGAGGGAGATCCAGGCGAGGATGGCGAATCGGCGCATCGGCGAGTCGCTCGCCGCCGCCCAGGTGCTCGGCGCTTCGCTGCCGGATCTCGCGGTCGCCACCGCGCGCCGCTGGAGCCTGCCCGAGCGCATCGTGCACAGCATGCTGCCGCTGTCCGACGGTCCGCTGCGCAAGCCGGCGGCGGACGAGGACACGCTGCGACTGATCGCCGCCCTCGCGACCGATCTCGCGAAGGCCGCCGCGCTCTCGCGCACCGCGCGCATGGCCGAATTGGGCCGCATCGAGCGTCGCTACCAGACCGCGCTGCCCCTGGACGGCGATGCGGGTGCGCGCGAGACGTTCGTGCGGGAGTGCGTGCTGCACCTGGCCACCTGCGCCTCGGCCTACGAACTCGACATCGCGCAGACCAGCTATGGCCGCGCGCTGCTCGCGATGACCGATGGGGGCTCGGATGCGCTGCGCGCGATCGCCGAGTTGCCCTCCGGCGCCGAGGCCATCGCGCCGGGCGAAACGCTGCCGCCCGGGACCTCCTTGCCCCCGACGCCCGGCCCGCCTCCGGGCGCAACCGTACCCCCGCTCCTGCCACCGAGCGCCGAGCAGCCGCTCGCGCGCCTGCGCGAGGGGCTGCGTAACGCCCAGGGCGCGCTGTTCTCCGGCCGGCGGCGGGAGGCCGTCATCGGCGAGGTTCTCGCGGCCATCCAGGCAACGCCCGGCCTCTCGCGGGTGATCTTCGCCGAGTGCGATGCCTGGGGCAGTCGCCTGGTCGGCCGCCAGGGCGCCGGGCCCGACAGCGCGGGGCTCGTGCCGCTGTTCCGCTCGCCCCCGGACGCTCACCCGGACGTATTCTTCGCCGCCCTCGCGCGCAATGCCGACGTGCTGATCTCGGACTCCGCGGATCCGCGGATCGCCGCCCGGATACCGGCCTGGTACCGGGAGTCGATCGGTGCCCGGGCCTTCCTCGTCCTGCCGCTGGTCGCCGATGGCGTGCCGCGCGGCCTCATCTACGCCGACGGCGGGGACGACGCGACGCTCACCCTGCCGACGCCCGCGCTGAGGCTGCTGCGAGCGCTGCGCGACCTCGCGGCGACCGCCGCCGCGCGCACCTGAGCCCCGTGCCATGGCGGAGCACGCAGCCTGTCGATCCCTGCGAGGCCGCTGGTCGGATCGCGCCCCGGGGCCGGGCAAGGACGACAGGCAGGACCCACTGCGCGCCGGGTACGGCATGCGGTCGCCGCGGCAGCACGCCCCGGGGCGCCGCGAGCGCGCGGCGAGATCGGCTCGCTAGCGCCTGCGCCAGCCCCGCCACGCGTCGATCAGGCGCGGGAGCAGCATCCACCCCACCCGGGCCTCGCTCGTACGCAGCGCACGGGCAACCGCCCAGCCCCGCGCGACCCACACCAGGGCGCGCAGGACGCCACGCGGCCGCGCGATGCCCAACGCAGCGGCTGCAGCCACCAGTACGCCCGGCCGCGCGCGGATCCAGAGCAGCGCCTCGCGGGCGCGATCGACCCCCGCGAGCGGAGCAGCCACCTCGCCGCCCAGTTCGGCGATGCGCGCCCGCTCCTGCGCCGCGCGCGCCAGCAGGCGTTCGCGACGGCTGGCGTAGGCCGCGGCGCGCGACCCGGACATCATGGACGCGCGGGGTCCTGCGGGCGGGTGTGCGGATCACCCGGCTGCGGCGTACGCTCGGCGAGCGCATCGCGATCGGCCTGCAGGACCGCGACCGTGGAGGCGAACAGCGCAGGCTGCGCCCGGAGCACGCCGCGCGCGAAGAGGGCGCAGGTCGCCGCCGCTCCGAGGAAGAGGCCGGCGAGCAGTCCCACGGCGAGCAGCGGGCTGTTGTCCCAGAAGGCGACGATCACCAGCAGCACCCCCAGCACCAGCCCCATGAACAGGCAGAAGAGCCCGGCGAGGGTCCAGGCCAGGAGCGTGACGATCCGTTCGCCCGCCTCCTGCGCATCGACCGCGAGCAGTTCGATCCGCGTGCGCAGGGCCGCCACCAGCGAGGCCGAGAACATCCGGGCCGAGGCGTAGAGGCCGTGCGACGAAGGGGAGGACTCGGGCATGCGCTGCTTCCGGGGGGACGAACCGCGACCGGCGTTCAGCGACGGCCGATCAGCAGGCCGATGATCAGGCCCACTCCGGCGGCGACGCCGACCGCCGTCCACGGCCGATCGTGCACGAACTCGTCGGTGGCCCGCGCCGCCTCGCGCGTGCGATCGACCATCGCAGCTTCGGCATCGCGCAGGGCGAGCCGTGCCGTGCGCAGCGAGTCTTCGGCCTTGGCCCGGACCTCGCCCAGCTTGTCGCCCGCCGTGCCGGCCGTGGCTCGTACCAGGGCCTCGGCATCCGACACCACGGTGCGCAGGTCACTCATCAGCTTGTCACGGGTCACTTCGCTCATCGCACTCTCCGCGTGGATCATCTTGGACGGGGCGCGCGCATCGCGCGCGGTGGGCCGCGCGTGCATCGCACGACCCCGACGGGGGCGGCCTGCGGACGCGGCGGGCTGCGCACGCGACCTCGACCGATGCCGGCGCCGGCACGACCCGGCACCGCAGGGACGGGGCCGGGACGACTCGGCACCCGAGGAACGACGCCGGAGGATCCCGGCACGACTGCAACGACGCCGGAGAAACCCGGCACGACTGGAACGACGCCGGAGAAACCCGGCAAAACTGGAACGACGCCGGAGAGTCCCGGCACTAGGGGAACAGCGCCGAAGTGTTCCGACGCCACGAAGTCAGGCTAACCCAAAGGCGCAATGGCTGGCAAACCGGGAACGCCTTGTCGCGATCGGCGACGGGGCATGCGCCCGACAGGCGACGCGACGCGTCCGCCTGCGCGCGGCGCACGGCCCCGCGAGGCCCTCAGGAGATCACCTGGTAGTACAGGTTCTGGGGGTGGTTGGCCTGGGCGAAGAAGAACCATCGCTCGCAGAGCAGGCCGGCGTACTGCACGATGAACGCCGCGACGAGCAGCAGCACGGAACCGTACAACAGCCCGAGGAACAGCATCAGTACCGGCACGGGAAACGCCAGCACCAGGAACGCCCACTTGATTCCCCGGAGGAAGGCGCGCGATCGCCCGTGCATGAATTCCCGCGTGTTGAACGATCCGCCCATCAGCCCCTGCGATGTCTGCGCCAGGCGGGGGTGGCGTACCCCGGTGGCGCTCTGCAGCGTCGAGCGCGGTCGCAGGCGTGCATTGCGTGCGAGCATCGCCGCACGCACCGCCAGGGCGGTGGCCGCCAGCCCGATCGCCCAGGTGCCCAGGGCTGCCGCGTGGTCGTCCGCGAGACCGAAGGCAGCCAGCGCGGTCGCCAGCGTGAATCCCGACGCGCAACCGAGCAGGGTGAAGTTGAGCACGGTGAGCGGAGACGCCCACTCCTGCAGGAAGCGCAGGCACGCGTAGATCATCCCGGTGCAGACGAAGAGCGCCACGCAGCAGGCCAGCGCGAGCGCACCGGCCAGCGGCGTCCACGCGGCGCCCCAGAGCGAGCCGGCGCCATAGGCGAAGGTGGTCGCGAGGAAGCCGGGCAGCACGATCACCTCGCGGGAGAGCCACGACGTCCGCCACATGGTGGCGGCGCGCCACGCTCGCTCGGGTCGACCGAGGTGCCAGAACGAGGCGAGCAGGCCCAGCGCCGCCAGCACGACGGCGATCGCCGCGCCGGTGACGACGAATCCCCGACCCGGCGCGTCGGTGAACCCGAGCCGTCCGGCGACATCCGCGCCGTAGACGGCCACGAGCAGCCCCTGAGCCGCGCCGATCAGCGTGGTCAGCAGTATCACGGAGAAGGCCGGCTTCATTTCAGCGCCCCCCGCTGGCCGTGGCCTCGGCCTCGGCGATGAGGGCGGCGAGGGTACCGGGGACCCGGCCGTCGCTCGCGAGCGGACCGTCGCGGCGCGCGACCTCCTCTTCGCTCACCCCGCAGCCGGTGCGACGACGCGGCAGGTAGTGGTTGGCCGGCTGGGTACCCCACTCCGGCATCAGCGGGTAGCCGCCCCGCTCCCGGATCGCCTGCGACACCTCGGAATCGGCATCGTGCACATCCCCGAACAGCCGTGCGCTGGTCGGGCACGCCAGCACGCAGGCGGGCTTGCGCTGGGCCTCCGGCAGCGCGGTGTCGTAGATGCGATCGACGCACAGCGTGCACTTCTTCATGACCTGCTGGCGCTCGTCGATCTCGCGCACGCCGTAGGGGCAGGCCCACGCGCAGTACTTGCACCCGATGCACCGGTCGTAGTCGACCAGCACGATGCCGTCCTCCTTGCGCTTGTAGGAGGCGCCGGTAGGACACACGGGCACGCAGGGCGGCTCCTCGCAGTGCAGGCAGGACTTCGGGAAGTGGACCGTCTCGGTGTCCGGATAGGCACCCGCCTCGTAGGTCTGGACGCGATTGAAGAACGTGCCCGTCGGATCGGCATCGTACGGATTCTCGTCGGTCAGGAAACCGGCGACCCCCGAGGTGTTCCACTCCTTGCAGCTGGTGACACAGGCGTGGCAACCCACGCAGACATTGAGGTCAATGACCAGGGCAAGCTGGGTCAACGCGATTCTCCCTCTCGGCGCAGCGTGCGCGACAACGGGTCCATTGCCGAGGCGACCCCCTTGCCGGCGAAATAGGCCTGCCACTCCCGGCGAGGCTCCTCCATGCCCGGCAGCACCGGCATGGCGTCGAACTGCGGCCACGACTCCGCGGGCTCGTCGGCCGCGGCCGCGCTGATGCGCACCCGCACGTCGTACCAGCCCGCCTGGCCGGTGATCGGGTCGGAGTTCGACAACCGCGCCCCGTCGGCGCCCGCCGGCAACTCCTCGCTGATCAGGTGGTTGAGCAGGAAACCCTTGCGCGACTCGTTCGCCTCGGGGCCCAGGGACCAGGCACCGCGAGCCTTGCCGATCGCATTCCATGTCCAGACGGTTCCGGGCTCGACCGCGCCCGAGTAGCGGCACAGGCAGCGTACGCGGCCGTGCATGGACTCGACCCACATCCAGGCCCCGTCGGCGATGCCGGCGGCCTGCGCGGTCACCGGGTTGACCATGAGGTAGTTGTGCGCGTGGATCTGCCTCAGCCACGCGTTCTGCGAATCCCAGGAGTGGTACATCGCCATCGGCCGCTGGGTGACGGCCGCCAGGGGATAGCGCGCGGCGTCGGTGGCCTGGACCTCGAGGGGACGGTACCAGAAGGGCAGCGGGTCGAAGTAGGTGGCGATGCGCTCGCGCAGCGCCTCGGGGGGACGGCGCCCGGACGAGCCCCTGCCCTGCGCGGACAGCCGGAACTTCTGCAGCACCTCGCAGTAGAGCTGGATGACGACCGGGTCGGCGTTGAGCCTGAGCTTGCTGCGCACCGCCCAGTCGTTGTAGCCCTGGTTCCAGTTGCGCATGTACTGGTGCTCGGGCGGCATCCGGTAATGGAAGACGCAGTTGTTCTTCTCGTACATCTCCCACTGGGCAGGGTTGGGTTCGCCCACCAGGGCCTTGCTTCCATCGGCTCCGCGCCAGCCGGACAGGAACCCCACGCCCGAGTCCGGGCCGGTCTGGAAATGGATCACGAAGTCGCGGTAGTCGCGAAACTTCGCGCCGCCCTCCGCGGTGGTGAAGGCCGGCAGCTTCAGCCGCGCACCCAACTCGACCAGCACGTCCTGGAACGGACGACACTCTCCCTTGGGCGGCACCACCGGGATGCGCACCGAGTCGCAGGGACCGTCGAATTCCGAGATCGGCCGGTCGAGCAGCGACATCGCATCGTGCCGCTCGAGGTAGGTGGTGTCGGGCAGGATGAGATCGGCGTAGGCGCTCATCTCCGACTGGAAGGCATCGCAGACGACGATGAACGGGATCCGGTACTCGCCCGACTCGTCGCGGTCGTTGAGCATGCGACGCACTTCGGAGGTGTTCATCGACGAGTTCCACGCCATGTTCGCCATGAACAGGAACAGCGTGTCGATGGTGTACGGATCTCCGCGCCAGGCGTTGGTGATGACGTTGTGCATCATCCCGTGCACCGCGAGCGGATGCTCCCAGGAGAACGCCTTGTCGATGCGCACGGGTTGCCCCTGCTCGTCGACGAACAGATCCTCCGGGCCGGCCGGGAACCCCAGCGGCGCGGCCCCGAGCGGCGTGTCGGGCTTGACCATGTCCGGCGAGTTCGGCACGCGCGCGATCGCGGGAGGCGTACCGCGCGGATACGGCGCCTTGTGGCGGAACCCGCCGGGGCGATCGATCGTGCCCAGCAGCGTCATCAGGATGGACAGCGACCGGATGGTCTGGAATCCGTTCGAGTGCGCGGCCAGTCCGCGCATGGCGTGGAACGCGACCGGATTGCCCGACACGTGGTCGTGGCGACGCCCCCACGAGTCGGTCCACGCGATCGGCAGTTCGATGCGGCGATCGCGCGCGGTCACGCCCATCTCGCGCGCAAGCCGGCGGATCGTGGCGGCCGGGATCCCGGTGACCTCCGACGCCCACTCCGGCGTGTATTCGACCAGCCGTTCGGCGAGCAGCTGGAACGCCGGCTTCACCCGCCGCCCGTCGGGCAGCCGGAAACTGCCGAAGAGCTGCGGGTCGGACTCGCCGGTATGGTTGACCACCGGGCGGCCGGAGTGGCGATCCCACCACAGCTGGTCGTGGCGTCGCAGCGCGTTGGCGTCGGGGTGCCCCTCGGGCACGGCATCCGGATCGCAGACCACCCTTCCGTGGCTTTCGGACTCCGGGTCGATGTCGACCAGGTAGCCGGCGTTGCTGTAGCGCGCGACGAAGTCGCGGTCGTACAGGCCCTGGCGCACGAGTTCGTGGCACAGCGCGAGCAGGAGCGCGCCGTCCGTGCCGGGCCGGATCGGCACCCACTCGTCGGCGATCGCCGAATAGCCGGTACGCACCGGGTTCACCGAGATGAATCGTCCCCCGGCCCGCTTGAATTTCGACAGGGCGATCTTGAGCGGGTTGGAGTGGTGGTCCTCGGCCGTGCCGATCATCACGAACAGCTTCGCGCGGTCGAGGTCGGGGCCGCCGAACTCCCAGAACGATCCGCCGATCGTGTAGATCATGCCGGCGGCCATGTTGACCGAGCAGAAACCGCCGTGCGCGGCGTAGTTGGGCGTGCCGAACTGGCGCGCGAACAGACCGGTAAGCGCCTGCATCTGGTCGCGCCCGGTGAACAGCGCGAAGCGCTTGGGGTCGGTCGATCGGATGCGTGCGAGCCGCTCGGCGAGAAGATCCATCGCCCGCTCCCACGAGATCGGCTCGAACTGGGCCGAGCCCCGCTCGGCACCCTCGCGCCTGAGCAGCGGTCGCGTGAGGCGCGCCGGGGAGTACTGCTTCATGATGCCCGACGCACCCTTCGCGCAGATCACGCCCTGGTTGAGCGGATGGTCCGGGTTGCCCTCGATGTAGCGCACTTCGCCATCGCGCAGCGTCACGCGGATCCCGCACCGGCAGGCGCACATGTAGCAGGTGGTGTTGCGCGTCTCGATGCGCGCCCCCGCCTCCCCGGCACGTTCGGCGGGACGGTCCTGCTGCATCCTCAGCGGGGGCGGTGCGGAAGTATCCATTCGAGCTCCTCGGGGTGCTGCCGGGCAGGCGGGCCGGACGGGCGCGGCGCGGCGCGCAGGCCGAATCTTACCGGCCCTGATGCCGGAACGTTCGATCGATCCTCGGCCGTCGAATAAGGCCGACGGCGCGTCGCCGCCCGGTCGCGGCAGGCGACCGGCTTCGACCGCGAGCGCGCACGGCGGCCGGGAGCGTGCGCCCCGCCTAGCGCAGCCAGGCCCGCTGCCACGACGCGTAGTCGGCCGCGCGCGTCGCCGCATCCATCTGCTCCGGGCTGGCCAGTCGCGGCTTCAGCTCGGCAGGGGCCCCGCCCGAGAACAGGTGGGTGTAGACCTCGGTGAGCGTGCGCACCACCGCGGCCGTGGGCTGGTGGCCCTGCAGCAGCACCCGCCCGCCCGCGGCGGCGAACTGCTCGCGCGTGATGCTCGCCGGCGCGGAGCCGACGATCACGGGCAAGCCCGTCGCCGCCCGGATGGCCTCGAGCTGCCCGAGGCTCTCCAGGCCGACGACGAACACGCAGTCCACGCCCGCCTGCGCATAGGCACGCAGGCGCGAGATCGCACCCTCGATGCCCTCGCCGCGAATCGCCGACGTGCGGCCCGCGATGACCAGCGACGGGTCGCGGCGCGCGGCCAGCGCCGCCTTCATCTTGCCCACGCCTTCCTCGATGGAGACGAAGCTCTCGCCGCGCGAGCCGAAGGGGGTCGGCAGCGCGGTGTCCTCGATCGACAGGCAGGACACCCCCGCGTGCTCGCACTCCTCGACCGTGCGCATCACGTTGAGCGCATTGCCGTAGCCGTGGTCGGCATCGACGATCAGCGACAGGTCGCTCGCCCGCTGGATGCGGCGGACCTGGTCCGCGAACTCGGTGAGCGTCAGCACGATCAGGTCCGGCGCCGCGAGCGTGGTGTTCGAAGCGACGGACCCGGCGAGGATGCCGATCTCGTAGCCGACGGAGCGGGCGACGCGCGCGGAGAGCGCGTCGAACACGCTGGCGGGCGAACGGCACTCGGTGCCTGCGAGGAAGGCGCGAAGACGCTGGCGCTGTTCGGTCGGGGTCAACATTCGGAAGGCTCCTGGGATGCAGGCGCGCGCGGGCTCGACTGCGCGCGGGTTCGGGCAACCGGCCCGCCGCGTCGCGGCAGGCCGGCGCGAGTCTCGCCGCGGGCCTGGACCGCGGGCGGGTTCAGGTCGACGCGCGATCGATCCACTTGGGGACGATCGGCATGTCGAAGGCCGACAGTCGGTCGAGCAGCGCCGTCGGCTCGGTATCGGTCAGCACGATGGCGCGATGCTCCGCGCGCACGAAACCCTGCTCGACCGCATGGTCGAGGAAGGCGAGCATCGGGTCGTAGTAGCCCGCCACGTTGAGCAGGCCGCAGGGCTTGCTGTGGAAGCCCAGTTGCGACCAGGTCAGCACTTCGAAGAACTCCTCGAAGGTACCCACCCCCCCCGGCATCGCGATGAAGGCGTCGGAGAGTTCGGCCATCATCGCCTTGCGCGCGTGCATCGATTCGACCACGCGCAGCTCGGTCAGCCCGTGGTGGGCCACCTCCTTCTCCACCAGCCGGCGGGGAGTGACGCCGATCACGCGCCCGCCCGCGGCCATCGCGGCGTCGCCGAGCACGCCCATCAGGCCCACCCGCCCCCCGCCGTAGACGAGCGTACGCCCGCTTCGCGCGATCGCCTGACCGAGGCGCGCGGCTGCCGCCTCGTACTCGGGTCGCGCCCCCCTGCTGGAACCACAGAACACGCACACCGCCTTCACAGGCCGTCCTCCCTCGGTCAACCCGAACTGTACCGCAGGCGCCTGCGCACGCACGCCCGGCGAGCGCGCGCAGGCCGGCGGGCCATGGCAGGTCCCGAAGGGCGCCCGGCCGACCGGCGCTGTGAGATGCTGTTCGCTTTCGCCCCGCGCTCCTGCCGCCCTCGCGAGCCCCGCATGCGCATCGTCGACGCCCATGTCCTGGGCCACAGCCCTGCCGGATTCCACCGGATCGCCTACACGCTGCACGGCGATCCGCGCAGCGAGCACGTGGTGGTGTGCGTGCATGGGCTGACCCGCAACGGAC
>CAIKXV010000250.1 GCA_903831455.1 uncultured Pseudomonadota bacterium
CATTCCGCTGGCCCACCTCGGGCTGGGCGAGGCGCACGGCGCCGCGCGCGTCGCCCCGATCGTGCCGGTGTTCGTCAACGCCTACCTGCCGCCGCAGCCGCAGATCGAGCGCTGCCACGCGTTCGGCCAGGCGCTGGCCGCGGCGCTCGCCGGGTTGCATCTGCGAGCGGTGGTGGTGGCCAGCGGTGGCATGTCGCACTTCCCCGGCACCGACCGTTACTCCAGTCCGGATACCGCGTTCGACGAGGCGCTGCTCTCGCAGCTTCGCGCCGGTCGCCTGAAGGCGCTGGCCGGGCTGTCGGAGCAGGATCTCGACGACAGCGGCAACATCGAGTTGCGCTGCTGGGCGGTCGCCGCTGGCATGCTTGGCGATCGGGTGCCGGACGTCGCGGAGTTCAATCCCAGCTGGCACCACAACTACGCGTCGCTGGGCTACTGGTCGCCAGCGACCGGTGCCCCGGCGGGTGACCGAGCGACGGCGATCCCGCACTATCCGGCGACCCGGCCGGACCTGGTCGCGATGACGAGCGTGCTGCACGCGCTGGCGAACCAGCCGGCGGCGCGAGCCGAGTGGACCGCCGACCGCGCCGCCTTCGTCGCCCGCCACCCGCTTCCGGATGCGCACGCACGACTGCTGCTCGCAGGCGACTTCCGTGCCATGGTCGCCCTGGGCGTGCATCCGCTGGTGCCGTTCCTCGCCCGCCTCGCGCTCGAACGCGAGAGCGCCTGACCGCCTGATCGTTCGCTCGATCGACCGCAACCCCTGGCAGCGGGCCGGCGGCCCGCTCCTTTTTCCAACGCAGGATCGCATGAAGACACTGACCTCCTGGATCGACGGCGCGCCCGTCGACGCCCGCCCCGGCGATGCCGGCTTCGACCTCGTCTCGCCGATCGACGGCAGCACGCTGTGCCGCGTCGTCGAGACCGATCGCGACACCGTGGACCGAGCGGTACGCAGCGCTCACGCGGCCTGGCGTACCCATCGGCGCAGCAGCATCGCGCAGCGCGTGGCATGGCTCGAAGCGCTGGCACGCGCATTCGAGCAGGATGCCGCGCGCATCACCGAAATGATCATCGACACCATCGGCAAACCCCGGCGCGCGGCGAATTTCGAGGCCTCGCGCGTGGGTGCATTCATCCGCAACTGCATCGCCGAACTGCTCACCGGGCGCGGCGAGGTGCTGCCGCTCGATTCCGCGCCGGCGGGCGCGGGACATCTCGGCTACGCCAAGCGCGTGCCCTACGGCGTGGTGGCGGCGATCACCCCGTTCAATGCGCCTGCCAACCTGCTGGTGCAGAAGCTCGCCCCTGCGCTGGCGACCGGCAACGCGGTGGTGGTCAAGCCGCATCCCACCGGCATCGAGGTCGCGCTCGCGTTCGCCGACCTCGCCAGGCGCGCGGGCCTGCCCGACGGGCTGTTCAACGTGGTCACCGGCGATCGCGAGGCGGCCCTCGCGCTGGCGGCGCATCCGCTCACCTCGGTGATCACGCTCACCGGGGGCGTGGTGGCGGCGCGCGCCCTCGCGCAGGCCGCCGGCGCGCGCAAGTTCTGCGCCGAGCTGGGATCGAACGCGGCCAACCTGGTGCTGGCCGATGCCAATCTCGACGATGCCGCGGCGAAGATCGCCGCCGCCGGCTTCGAGGCCAGCGGGCAGCAGTGCATCTCCGCGCAGCGGGTCATCGTCGAGCAGCCGGTGTTCGAGGCCTTCGTCGGGAAGTTCGTCGCCGCCACGGCCAGGCTCAAGGTCGGCGACCCCCGTGACCCGGCCACCGACGTGGGCACCATGGTGAGCGTGGCGGCCGCGCAGCGGGTGCACGCGCTGCTGATGGACGCGAAGGCCAAGGGCGCGCGCATCGCGCTCGAGCCGCGGATCGAGGGCGCGCTTCTGTCCCCGGCGATCGTGGTGGCCGCGCCCGAGGCCGCGCGCATCCTGCGCGAGGAGGCGTTCGGCCCGATCGTCGTCGTGCAGCCGGCGCGCGATCTCGACGATGCGCTCGCACAGGCCAACGACTCGGAGTTCGGCCTGCAGGGTGCCTGCTTCACCTCCAGCCTGGACGCTGCCATGCGCGTGGCCGAGGAATTCGACTGCGGCTCGATCTGGATCAACGAGGCGAGTCGCTTCCGCCTCGACATGTACCCGTTCGGCGGGGTGAAGGACAGCGGCTTCGGACGCGAGGGCATCCGCTACGCGATGGAAGAGTACTCGCAGCTCAAGTTCGTGGGCATGCGGACGAGCCGGTAGGGAGGCATCATGGGGCAGACGGTCGAACGCGGCGGGGTCGCGGACTCGGTGCGGCGCGAGCCGCTCGCGGTGGCACTGGTCGGCGGTGGCGCGATCGCGCGCGTGATCGCACGACGGCTGGTCGACGAGCACCCGGAAGTCCGGCTGGTCGGTGCGCTCGACATCGATCCGGCGGGCGCCCGCGAGCGCGGATTCGCACCGGAGGTTCCCCTGGTCGACTCGCTCGATGCGCTGCTCGCGCTCGGTCCGTCGTTCGTGGCCGAATGCGCGGGTCACGCCGGGCTTCTGCAGCACGGGCCGGGCGTGCTGCGCGCGGGGCTGGACCTCGTGGTCGCTTCGGTGGGTGCGCTGGCCGATGCCCGTCTGGAAGGCGCGCTGCGCGAGGCGGCCGCCGCGGGCGGTGCGCGCATGCGCATCCCGTCCGGGGCGATCGGCGCGCTCGATGCGCTCGCCTCGGCGAGGGTGGGCGGGCTCGAGCAGGTGGGCTACACCGGGCGCAAGCCGCCGCTCGCCTGGCGCGGCACGCGCGCGGAGACGGTCGTCGACCTCGACCGCATCGTCGAGGCCACACGCATCTTCGAGGGCAGCGCTCGCGAGGCGGCTCTCGCCTACCCGCAGAACGCGAACGTCTGTGCGGCGGTGGGGCTCGCCGGCGTGGGCATGGACGAGACCCGGGTCGAGCTCTACGCCGACCCCCAGGCACGGGGCAACGAGCACCGGCTGCAGGCGGCGGGTGCCTTCGGCGAGTTGCGCTTCGAGGTGGTGGGGCGGCCGCTCGCCGGCAATCCCAAGACCTCCAGCCTTGCCGCCTACAGCCTGATCAAGACGCTGGTCGCGCCGGCCCGCGCGATCGCGGTGGGCTGAGTCCGCGGGCGAACCGATCGCCCGGGGACGCTGCCGCGCGGTCGAACGATCTTCCGTACGCCGGTGGGTCGAGCCCGAGGGCGAGCCCGACGCGCAGCGTCTTCGGCAGACGGCGGCCCGAGCGTCTACACTGACGGCGCAGACCACGGGGCATCCAGACCCCGCCCGGGAACCCTCGCGGTGCCCGCCATCCATCGGAGATCGGTTACATGTACAAGGTGCTCATCATGGGCGCGTCCTACGGGTCGCTGCTCGGTACCAAGCTCGCGCTCGCCGGCCACTCGGTGAACCTGGTGTGCCTGCCCGCTGAAGTCGAGGCCTTCAACCGCGACGGCGCGAGGGTCCGCATGCCGGTGCGCGGGCGCGAGGGACTGGTGGAGATCGACTCGCGGCGCGCGCCCGGACGCCTCACCGCCGAGGGGCCGGACACCGTCGATCCGGCGAAGTACGACCTGGTGGGACTCGCGATGCAGGAGCCGCAGTACCGCTCCGCCGGCGTGCGCGAACTGCTCGCACGGGTCGGGGCCTCGGGCGTGCCCTGCCTGTCCATCATGAACATGCCGCCGCTCACCTATCTCGCGCGGCTGCCGGGACTCGACCTCGCGGCCTGTCGGGCCGCCTACACCGATCCTTCGGTCTGGGATGCCGTGGATCCGGCCAACCTCACGCTGTGCAGCCCCGACCCGCAGGCGTTCCGTCCCCCCGAGGAGCCGGTGAACGTGCTGCAGGTGCGGCTGCCCACCAATTTCAAGGCGGCGCGGTTTGCCGGCGATGCGCCCACGGCGATGCTGCGCCGGATGGAAGCCGACATCGAGGCGGTGCGCTACGACGCGGGCGATGGCGCGCCGATCGAACTGCCGGTCAAGCTGAAGGTGCACGATTCGGTGTTCGTGCCGCTGGCCAAGTGGGCGATGCTGATGGCGGGCAACTATCGCTGCATCACGCCGCAGGGCATGCGCTCGATCCGCGACTCGGTGCACAGCGACCTCGCGGCCGCGCGCGCGATGTACGAGTGGACGGTGGAGGTCTGCGTGACGCTGGGCGCGGATCGGGCCGATCTGGTTGCGTTCGAGAAGTACGCGAAGGCGGCCGAGGGCCTCGCGAGCCCATCCTCGGCCGCGCGTGCGCTCTTCGGCGGTGCGCCCTACATCGAGCGCGTCGACCGTCTCGTGCAGCAGGTGGCTGCGGGCCAGGGCCGCCGCTCGGCCGAACTGGACCAGATCGTCGGGCTGGTCGACGCACGACTCGAGGAGAACCGGCGCGCCGCAGCGCCCGCGCGCTGACGCGGACCCGTGTCCCCGTCAGCGGGGACGGTGGCCGTTCGCGCCGCGTCGATGCCCGCGCGAAGGACACGGGCCGCAGCCTGCGGCTGCAGGCTGCCGCGGGCGAGGGGCGCGCCGATGGCTCGTCGACGCCGCGGGGCCGTTTGCCCGGTGCAGTCACCTCTGCTACGGTGCTTGCACGGCATGTGCCGGTTCGACGAAAGGAGGTGATCCAATGTCTGGTCGATTGCTGCTGTCCGC
>CAIKXV010000251.1 GCA_903831455.1 uncultured Pseudomonadota bacterium
CCGCCCGACGGTTCAACGGGCCTCGTCACCGCCCGACGGTTCAACGGGCCTCGTCACCGCCCGACGGTTCGACGGGTCTCGTCACCGCCCGACGGTTCAACGGGCCTCGTCACCGCCCGACGGTTCGACGGGCCTCGTCACCGCCCGACGGTTCAACGGGCTGCGTCATCGCCCGGCGGTCCGACGGGCCTCGTCACCGCCCGACGGGTCGACGGACCTGCCCGGCCCCCGGCGAGCCACTGGCCCGCGGGCGGGCATCCCGCCCCGTCCCCGCGCCCGACGACGCATGACGCCTCGTTCGCGCGCCTGCTCGCCGAGAGGGCCGCATCCCCGCGAGGTCGCACGCAGGCATCGTCGCTGCAGTCGGGCAGCGCGCATGCTTTCTGGTAGTCTGGCAGCGGTCGGTCGGACACGCGGCGCGGCGCGCGTCCGGCCTCCACCGGGACCCCGGGCCCCTCTCCCCGGAGTCCTGCGTGCTGAGGTCAAACCGCTGGCTCCGATCCACCGCGCACCGCGAGCCGGCACGCGCGACGGGCCGTGATGGTCGAAGTCGAAGCCCAAGCCGATCTGCTGTTCAAGGACGTGGCCGGTTATCTCAAGGCCGACGACGTCTCGCGCCTGCAGAGCGCCTACCACTTCAGCGAAGCCGCGCACCACGGGCAGTTTCGCAAGAGCGGCGAGCCCTACATCTCCCACCCGCTGGCGGTGGCGAAGATCCTCGCCCAGTGGCACCTCGATCCGCAGGCCCTGACCGCCGCGCTGCTGCACGACGTGATGGAGGACACGGCGGTCACCAAGGACGAGATCGCCACCACGTTCGGACGCCCGGTGGCCGACCTGGTCGATGGCGTGTCGAAGATCGATGCGATCGAGTTCCAGACCAAGGAAGATTTCCAGGCCGAGAACTTCCGCAAGATGCTGCTGGCGATGGCGCGCGACGTGCGCGTCATCCTGATCAAGCTGGCCGACCGCCTGCACAACATGCGCACCATGCAGGCGATGGACGCCGAGCGGCGGCGACGCATCGCGCGAGAGACGCTGGACATCTACGCCCCGATCGCCAACCGGCTGGGCCTGAACGCGATCTACCAGGAACTGCAGGACCTCTCGTTCCGCTACCTGCACCCCACGCGCCATCGGGTGCTCGCCAAGGCGCTCAAGACCTCCCGCGGCAACCGGCGCGAGGTCGTGGGCAAGGTGCTCGACGCGATCGTCGCGCGCCTGAAGGAGGCCGGGGTCGAGGCCACGGTCACCGGCCGCGAGAAGCACCTGTACTCGATCTACAACAAGATGCTCGAGAAGCAGCTGTCCTTCGCGCAGGTGCAGGACATCTACGGCTTTCGCGTGATCGTGCGCGACGTGAACGCCTGCTACATCGCGCTCGGCCTGCTGCACGGCCTGTACAAGCCGATCCCGGGCAAGTTCAAGGACTACATCGCGATCCCGAAGGCCAACGGCTACCAGTCGCTGCACAGCACGCTGTTCGGCCCCTTCGGCATGCCGCTCGAGATGCAGATCCGCACCCACGAGATGCACAAGATCGCCGAGGCGGGCGTCGCCTCGCACTGGCTCTACAAGAGCACCGACAGCGAACTCACCGAGCTGCACCGCAAGACCCACCAGTGGCTGCAGAGCCTGCTCGAACTGCAGTCGACCTCCGGCAACGCGGTCGAATTCCTCGAGCACCTGAAGGTCGACCTGTTCCCCGACGAGGTGTACGTGTTCACGCCCAAGGGGCGGATCATGGCGCTGCCCCGCGGGGCGACCGCGGTGGACTTCGCCTACTTCGTGCACACGGACATCGGCAACCGCGCGATCGCGGTGAAGATCAACGACGAACTGATGCCGCTGCGCACCGAGCTTCGCAACGGCGACCGGGTGGAGATCATCACCGCCGTGCAGGCGCGCCCGAACCCGGCGTGGCTCAACTTCGTCACCACCGCCCGGGCCCGCTCCCAGATCCGCCATTTCCTCAAGACGATGCAGCTCACCGAGTCGGTGCAGCTGGGCGAGCGGCTGCTGACGCAGGCGCTCGCCACCCTGAAGACATCCCCGTCGGACATCGACGAGACGGGCTGGGACAAGCTGCTGCGCGACTGCGGCCTCAAGACGCGCCGCGACCTGCACGCCGACATCGGGCTCGGCAAGCGCCTGGCCGCCGTCATCGCCGCCCGATTGCTGCAGCTGGCGGGCGATGGCGCGGCGACCCCGCGCATCGCGGGCACGATCATGATCCGCGGCACCGAGGGCATGGCGGCGCAATTGGCACGCTGCTGCAACCCCATTCCCGGTGACGCCGTGATCGGCCTGGTCAGCAAGGGCCAGGGCATCGTGATCCACACCCAGGACTGCGCGGTGATCCGCCGCAACCGCCACGAGTCGGACCGCTGGGTGGACGTGCAGTGGGACGACAAGACCCGCCGGGCCTTCGGCGTGAACATCCGGCTGTCGGTGGCCAACGAGCGCGGGGTACTCGCTCAGGTGGCCGGGGCCATCGCCGACGCCGGCTCGAACATCGACAACGTGAACGTCGACCAGGCCGACTCCAGCGCCTATTCGACGATCAACTTCACGATCCAGGTGTCCAACCGTTTCCATCTGGCACAGGTGATGCGCCGGCTGCGGCGCATCCCCGAGGTGGTGCGGATCGCGCGCGTGAAGGGCACGCAGCGCGAGCGCGAATGACCGGCGGGTCTCCGGCACCGGGGCGGGGGCGATGGACGGACTGAGCGCATTCCAGCTCGGCTGGGCGGCGCTGGTCTTCATGGCCGGCTTCGCCATCCGCAACCTCGCCGGCTTCGGTGCGATCCTGCTACCCGCGCTCGCGCTGTTCCTGCCGCTGGCGATCGTCGTGCCGGTCGTCACGCTGATGGCGGTGATCTCCTCCATCGGGATCGCGGTGCGCCATCGCGACGAGATCGCCTGGCGCGAACTGCGTCCCCTGCTGCCCTTCAGCCTCATCGGCGTGGCCATCGGCCTGTACCTGTTCGACCAGCTCTCCGACGAGGTGCTGGTCGATGCGCTCGGGATCTTCGTGATCGGCTTCGGCCTCTACTCGCTCGTGCGCGGCACCGGCGCATCGCCGGCGCGCCGCTGGCCCCGCTGGGTGGTGGTGGCGCCACTGTCGACCTTTGCCGCGGTCGTGGGCACCGCCTTCGGTGGCATGGCCGGGCCCCTGTACGCGGTGTACCTCGAGTGGCTGCAGCTCGCCAAGGGCCCGTTCCGCGCGACGATGTCGGCCATCCTGGTCGCGCTGGGCACGCTGCGCGGCCTGGGCTACCTGTCGCTGGGCTACTTCGACCGCGACACCCTGCTGCTGTCGGCGATGGCGGTGCCTTCGGCCCTGCTAGGGCTGGCCATCGGCGCGCGGCTGCATGCACGCGCGACCCCGGAGGGTTTCCGCCGGATCGTGGCCGTGCTGCTGATGGTCGCGGGTGCGGGCCTGCTGCTGCGCTGAGAGTCCGGCGGGTCCGCTCGGCGGGGCGCCCGATCAGCCCCTCGCCGTCATCCTCGACTGCGCCGCAGCCCCTCGCCAGGCCTCGCTACCGCCTGACGGCGAACCTCGTTGCTCAGAAGAGGTACATCAGCGACAGGCTCCACAGACCCGCGCGCGCGCGTCCGGTGGGCATCGGCGCCTCGCCGACCTCGACGTACTGTTCGTACTCGGCGCGCAGGGCCAGGCCTCGCGGCAACTGCACCTGCACCCCGGCACCGACGACCGGGCTCATCCGCCAGTCGCGCGCCGCGAACTCGCCGCGGCCCGCCACCGGCGGAAGGTTGGCCGTGTTCTCGCGCACGCGGGACACGCCGAAACCGATCTTGCCGAACGCGGAGAAGCCGGTGTCGCCCAGCGCGAGCGAGCCCACGCCCGACAGGCGCAGCGCGTCGGGGCGGTACTCGACCTGGGCCACGCCCGAGGCGTTGGTCAGGCGTGCGCGGTGGTGTCCGAGGTTGTCGTAGCCGCCCTCGAGCGCGAACCAGCGGTTGAGACGGTATCCGGCGAAGAAGCGATAGCCGGCGTTCGTGTCATCGAAGGTGCTGGCGGTACCCGCGGGGCCGATCGCGAAATCGGCAGCCTTGAAACCCAGCCGCACCTGCGCGACCCCGAAGCCGGTGTACCAGCCCTCGCCGGCGCCCTGGGCCTGGGCGGTGCCAGCGCTGCCCAGTCCCGCGACCGCGAGCAGCCCCGCCGCCACCACGACTCCCAACTGCCGACTCGATCCCATGTCGGTCCCCTCGCGTTCCCTGTACGTCGGATTCTACGCCTGCGCACGCGCCACGCCTCACCGCCGGGCGTACCGCCGCCGCCACTCAGCTACCCGGGATGATGCCCGGGGGCAGCGAGTAGCAGTAATCCGCGATCTCGCCCGGCTTGCACCACCACACCCGGTCGGCATGCCGATGCCCCAGGCAATGGCGCAGCGCGTCGCGCAGCGGGCGCAGGCGGAACGGTTGCCCGAACACGTACGGGTGGATGGAGATGTTCATCACCAGCGGCTGTCGCTCGCACTGCCCGACCATCTCCTCGAACTGGTCGACGATCATGTCGGTGAACTCTCGCGCCGCGTGCTTGCGGTGGACCACCGCGGGCGAATCGTTCAGTTCGGCCGGGTAGGGTACCGACAGGATGGGGCCGGAGCGGGTGCGCATCCATACCGGCTGGTCGTCCATCGGCCAGTCCATCAGGTATCGGTACCCCGCCTCGCGCAGCAGGTCGGGGGTCGACGGGTTTTCGTAGGCACCGGCCCCCATCCAGCCCGTGGGGCGGCCACGCTCGCCCTCGTGGCGGATGAAGGCTTCGGTGGCGTCGGCGATCAGCCGCGCCTCGTCCAGTTCCCACAGTCCGCGCTGGTTCTCCGCGTTGGTACGTCCGTGGCCCACGATCTCGTCGCCGCGTTCGCGGATGCGATCCATGATCTGCGGACAGTACTCGTAGAGGAGGCTGTTGGCGTTGTGCGCGAGCGGCAGACCCAGTTCGGAGGCGAGGTCGAACAGGCGCCAGATCCCCACGCGATTGCCGTAGTCGCGCCACGCGTAGTTGCGCTGGGTCTGCGGCTCGCCGGTCTTGGCGAAGTCGTGGCCCAGTCCGGCCCGGAACGCGAACACCTCGATGTTCGTCGTGATGCAGAAGGCCAGCCGGCGTCCCTCCGGCCATGAATAATCGGGCCGCTCGGTGATCGGCGAATAGTCGTAGCGGTCGTGCCGGGGCAGTTTCAGGGTCGTCATGCGGGCAGGTCCCAGGTGGGGAGGCGGCATGACGCGAGCCTTCGCCGCGAGGCGGGTCTCGCGCACCCGCCTCGGGCGTGCGCGATCCGGATCGGGGCACCGCGCACCGGCGGCCGGCACGCGAGGGACGAACGCGCCCGCGGCGGTTCCGGCGATCGTCGGGTGGTAGGCCGTGGCAGATTCGAACTGCCGACCAACGGATTAAAAGTCCGCTGCTCTACCGGCTGAGCTAACGGCCCCCATCGAACGAAGCCCGCGATTATAGCCGCTCGGCGAAATCTCGCAACGAACCGCGGCCGGACCAGCCCGCCCGGGCGACGCACCGGGGAAGACGCCAGGCCCCGCGCGCGGGGTGCGGGGTGCGGGGTGCGGGGTGCGGGGTGCGACACCTGCTCGGGCTGGCGGCGCAGGCTGCCGACGCCGCGGGCGACCCGGTGCCCCCGGCGTCCGACCGACGCTCAGCCCGCGCGCTCGAGGCGCCAGACCTGCCAGCGCATCGTGGCCACCGCCCCGGCGACGATCGCGCCGAAGGTGACGAACGATCCCAGGGCAAGGGTGGACAGGCCGGAGAGGCCCTGGCCGATCGTGCAGCCCATGGCGGACACGCCGCCAAAGCCCATCAGTACCCCGCCCAGCAGGTGCGCCCGCATGTCGGCCGCGCTGGTGAAGGACTCCCAGCGGAAACTGCCGGTCAGGAGCGCCGCGCTGGCCGAACCGGCGATCATGCCGAGCACCGCGGCGATGCCGAAGGTCAGGCCCAGCGAACGATCGGTCCACATCATCAGCAGTTCGAGCGTATAGGCCACCGGAGCCACGAAACTGAAGGACTCCGCCGCCCGCGAATTCGTCGCGTAGAAGGTCATCTCCAGCGTGTCGGGATTCTCCCGATAGCCGAGGCTGCCGGTGACGAACCACCCCGCCACGACCACCAGCCCGACGATCAGTCCGCCCGCGATCGCCTCGCGGTTGCGACGAAAGTCAGGGCTGGAGAAGACGAATGCGAGGATCGAACCGGCCACCGCGACCACCACGGCGATCGTCAGGGCGGGCGCCGCGGCCCCGCCGGCGAGCAGCGCGGGGAGATCCTGCGTCGGCAGCGACCAGCGGGCGAGATCGATCGACAGCGGCTGCAGCCACTGCAGCCTCCATTGGCCGAACAGCCCGCGCAGCGTCATCGCCGCCGAGATGCCCAGGACCAGCAGCACCACGAGCGACTTCAGGTTGCCCGCCCCGATGCGCACCAGCGTCTTCGCACCGCAGCCGGACGCGAGCACCATGCCCGCCCCGAAGCACAGGCCACCGATCAGGTAGCCGCCCCAGTTGAACTGCGACCCGGTGTAGATGGAGCGCCCGAGGTTCACCCAGCCGGCCGCGTGCATCGCCTGCGCCCCGAGCATCGCGACCGCGATGGCCAGCAGCCACATGCGCATGCGGCCGGTGTCGCCGATGTTCACCCAGTCCGACACCGCACCCAGCGTGCAGAAATGGGTTCGCTGGGCGGTCGCACCCAGCACGAAGGCGAGGACGAAGCCCAGGGCGACGACAGTCAGCGCGGTATGCGGGGTTGCTTCCATGCCGCGGAGTCTACCGCGCGGCCCGGCGACATCCGGCGACTGCACCACTGCCCGCCCGCGGCATTCGGACAGTCCACGCCGTCCCGGGCGAGGCTCGCCGCCCGGACTCGCGCGCGTCGCGGCGCCCGCGCTGGCGCGCCTCTCAGCCCGGGGCGTTCACGTAGCGGGTGGGGTCGGACAAGCCGGCGCGGACGAAGCCGTCGCGCCGCAACCGGCAGGCCTCGCAGCGACCGCACGCGAGGCCCTCGGGGGTCGCCTGGTAGCAGGACACCGTCAGGCCGTAGTCGACGCCGAGGCTCGCGCCCAGGCGCACGATCTGCGCCTTGTCCAGTTCGATGATCGGCGCATGCACGCGCAATCGCCTGCCCTCGACCCCCGCGCGCGTGGCGAGGTTGGCCAGCGTTTCGAACGCGCGGACGAATTCGGGACGGCAGTCCGGGTAGCCGGAGTAGTCCACCGCATTGACGCCCACGAACAGGTCCTGGGCCCCGAGGACCTCCGCCCACGCCAGCGCGAGCGACAGCATCAGGGTGTTGCGCGCCGGAACGTAGGTCACCGGAATGCCCGACGAGGGACCGTCGGTCGGCACCTCGATCGACGGGTCGGTGAGCGCAGATCCGCCGGGGTGTCCGAGATCGACCCGCGACACCCGGTGCGAAGCGGCGCCCAGCGCGTGGGCGACCCGCGCCGCTGCGCCCAGCTCGGCGGCGTGGCGCTGCCCGTAGTCGACGGACAGCGCGTGCACCTCGAATCCACCCGCGACCGCGACGGCCAGCACCGTGGTCGAATCGAGCCCCCCGGAGAGCAGGATCACCGCACGCGGGGAGGCCATCACCCGGCGCGATGCGTCGACGCGCGCTCGGCCTTGCACCGGGCATCACGCGCCGGGCGGCAGGGCCGACTGCCCGCGCGCCTCCCCAGGCTGCACAAGGCCGGCCACCGCGGGCGAGGCCCCCGCGCGCCGGACGGCTGGGCCGGAAGTGCCGTGGCGGGCGGTCGCGAGGGACGGGACACCGCGCGACTACTTGCGCACGGCGAGGCGCTGGCGGGCACGATCGGCCGCCTCGGACTTCGGGTGACGCGCGATGAGGTCCTCCATCGTGCGGCGGGCGGCTGCGGTCTCGCCCAGCTCGGCCTGGGCACTGGCGATGTTGAGCATCGCGTCGGGCACCTTGTCGCTGTCAGGCCAGGTCGAGATCAACTGGCGTTGCGAGGCGATCGCCGCGCGGTATTCGCGCAGGTTGAAATGGGAATCGCCGATCCAGTACTGCGCGGCGGGCGCAAGCCGGCCGCGCGGGTTCGCCTTGACCAGCGACTGGAAGTCGTTGATCGCACCCGCGAAGTTGCCGATCTTGCGGGCCTGGTGCGCCGTGTCGTAGAGCTTCTGCTCGGCGGCCACGGTCGCCGCATCGACCGCCGCTGCCGGCGGGTTCGCCGCGGCAGGCCCCGGCGGTCCGCTCGCGGGGACAGGTCCCGGCGGGAGCTTGCCGATCGCCGCCGGCGGAATCACCAGGCCGGGCGCGGTCGTGCCCCCGGGCGCCGACGCGGCCGCCGGCGCGGCGACAACCGTCGAGGGTCGCGTGCCGCCCGCGCCCGGGCTGGCCGGGGGAGTCGCGGCGGCCGGTGCAGTACCCGGGGCCGCCGGCGCGGCCGAGGACGGACCCGGGCCGGATGGGGTGGTGCCCGGACCCGCCGGCGAGGGCGCACCCGCGGCCGCTCCGGGGGCGGGCACGGCCGTGGTGGCGGCCGCCGCCGACGGTGCCTCCAGCCGGCGCAGCCGCGTATCGAGATCGACATACATGTCGCGCTGTCGCCGGGCCGAGGTTTCCTGGGCGTTGCCCAGCACCTCCTGCTGGCCGCGCAACCGACGCACCTCGACCTGCAGCTGCTCGATCTGGTTGAGCAGTTCGAGCAGCGCCTGGGACTTGACCGCGGTCTCGAGCTGTCCCACCCGGGCGAGCAGTTGCTCGTTCTGGCGGACGAGTTCCGCGATCTGCGCCTGCAGGCCGGAGATCACCTCGCGCTGGGCGGCGATCGCCTTGCGCGACTCGGTGTCGGTGAACAGCTGCGCCCGTGCCTCGCCCGCGAGCCCCGCCAGCAGGATCAGCCCCGGCAGGACGGCAAACGCAGCCCCGGCGCGCTGCACGAGCCGTCGCGTCACTTGCCGACCGGCGGCTTGTCCTCGCCGTCGTAGACGATGTCGGCGCGGCGGTTCTCCGCGTAGTCGGCCTCGGTGTTGCCGGGACGACGCGGCCGCTCCTCGCCGAAGCTCACCGGCTCCATCTGCTTGTCGGTGACGCCCAGCACGCTCATGGCCTGACGCACCGAGTCGGCGCGGCGCTGGCCGAGCGCGAGGTTGTATTCGCGACTGCCCCGCTCGTCCGTGTTGCCCTGGATCGTCACGCGCAGCCTGGGGTTGTCGAGCAGGAAGCGGGCGTGCGCCTGCACGATGGGCCGGTATTCGTCGCGCACCGAATTGCTGTCGTAGTCGAAGTAGATGCTGCGCTTGGACAGCAGGCTCTTCGGGTCGCGCAGCACGGCCGGCAGGTTGCCGCCCCCGGCGGGCTCGGCCGCGATCGGCTTGCTGCCGATATCGGGCTGGCCAACCGGCTTCTGCGGCAGGGCATCCTTCGCCGACGGCTTGCCGGCTGCGCCCACCGAACGCTCCTCGACCTGCGCGCCCGACTGCTCGGCGGTGTCCGGCGTGGATGCGCAACCGGCTGCGAGAAGCGCCGCGACGCAGGCGGTGGCGAGCGCCCTCCACGCACGCGCGGACGTGTCGTCGGGATTGGAAACGGCTGCGAAACTGCGGCTGTCGGACATCGAGACCTCCCTGGTCACTGTGCCTTGAGTAGCGGACCCCACGCCGGCTCGCGCACGTCGCTGGAACCGGCCGACAGGCGCTGGCGCACCCGACCGTCGGTGGAGACTGCGGCGAGCACCCCCCGCCCCTTGATCTCGGTGGCGTGGAGGATCATGCGCCCGTTGGGCGCGAAACTGGGGGACTCGTCGAGCGCGGTATCGGTAAGCACCTGCACCTGGCGGGAGGAGAAATCCTGGATCGCCACGTTGAACCGGCCGCTGCTGCGCTGGATGAAGGTGAAACTGCGCCCGTCGGGCGACACGCGCGGGGATACGTTGTAGCCGCCCTCGAAGGTGAGGCGCTCGCCCTCGCCGCCGGAGACCGGCATCCGGTAGATCTGCGGGCTGCCGCCACGGTCGGAGGTGAACAGCAGCGAGCGACCGTCCGGCGTGAATGCCGGCTCGGTGTCGATCGCACCGGAGCGCGTGAGGCGCTGCGAGTTGCTGCCGTCGGCATCGATCAGGTAGATCTGGGAGGGGCCGTCTCGCGTGAGGACCACGGCCAGGCGGCTGCCGTCGGGCGACCACGCCGGCGCGCTGTTGCTGCCGCGGAAATTGGCCACGACGCTGCGCGACCCGCTGGTGAGCGACTGCACGTAGATGATCGGCTTGCGCCGCTCGAAGGACACGTAGGCGAGACGCGTGCCCTCGGGCGACCACTTGGGCGAGATGATCGGCTCGGTGGACGCCAGAACCGTCTGCGGGTTGGCGCCGTCCGCATCGGCGATCTTCAGTTCGAAACGGTTGGCCTGCCGCTCCACGTAGGTGATCTTGGTGCTGAAAACCCCGACATCGCCGGTAAGCCGCTCGTAGATCACGTCGGCGATGCGATGGGCGGTCAGCCGCAGTTGCGACGCCGACACCGTGTAGCTGAAGCCGGTGAGCTGCGCCTGCCGGGCCACGTCCATCAGGCGGAACCGCACCTCGAGGCGACCGTCGGGCAGGGGATCGACCGAACCGATCGCCAGCGCATCGGCACCGCGGCGCACGAACTCGGGCCAGCGGACATCCGAGGGCTGCGCCGGCGCGGGGCTGACCTCGCGCGCGTCGATCATCCGGAACAGGCCGCTGCGCTGCAGGTCGGCGGCGATGATCGGCGTGAGCGCTTGCGCGGTTCGATCCTCGCCGCGGAAGGCGGCCACCGCGATGGGGGTCTGGTTGGCCCCGGCGCCGGTGATCTCGATCGTCAGTTGCGCGCGGACGGCCGGGGTCGCGGCCGCCAGCAGGCCCGTCGCGCCTGCGCCGAGCAGGACGCGGCGCTGCCGGTCATGCGGAGGGGCTCGCCGGGGATCGAACTCGCCCGACGTGTGCTGCGGAATCTGCATGGGGATGAAGTGTAGCCTGACTGGATGCTGAATCGTGAGGGGCCGTTTAAGCATCCAACGCTCGAAAGCCGCCCGCCGCTGACCGCCGATCGCCGATGCCTCGCGATGCGGCCGGCCACGCCCGGGCTGGCGGCGATGCGCGGTGGCGCGGCATCCGACGGGATCGAGAGGCGCCGGAGGGTCGGAAGGGCGGTGCCCACCCGCCCGCCGGGGCCGATCAGGGGTCCTGCCGACGAATCTGCAGCCTGAGTTCCCGGAACTGCGCGAACTGCTGCGGCTCCGGGGGAATGGGCAGCGGCTCGGCCCGCTTGATCGCCCGCTCGACCGCCTCGTCGTAGAGCGGGTGGCCGCTGGAGCGCCGCAGCCGCACGCTCAGCACGTCGCCCCCCGGGATCAGGACCACGTCGAACTCGACCATGGCACTGGCCGGCACCCCGGGGGGCTCCACGATCAGCCCGCGCACCTTCGCGCGGATCTTGTCGACGTAGGAGGCCAGCAATTTCGCCTGAGCGGCCGCGGCGGCCTCGGCCGCCCGTCGGCCGAGTTCCTCCTGCTCCCGCCGCAGCCGATCGGACTCGGCGGCCGCGCGCTCGTCCTCGCGCCGCTTCGCGTCCAGCGCCTTCTGTTCGGCCGCCTTGCGCTCGGCGTTCTTCCTGTCCGTCGCCTTCGTCTCCGCGGCCTTGCGCTCGTCTTCCCGGCGCTTCGCCTCGGCCGCCTTCTTCTCGGCCAGTTTGGCCTCGGCGGCCTTGCGCGCCTCATCGCGGCGCCTGGCCTCGGCGGCCTTGAGTTCGATGTCGGCCTTCGAGGGCGCCTTGGGCTCGGGCGGCGGCGGCGGCGGGGGCGCCGGCCGCGCCGGCGTCGGTTCGGATTCGGGCGGCGGCGGCGGAGGCGGCTCCGGCACCGGCCGCGGCGGCGGCGCGCGTTCGGACTCGGGCAACGCCGTCCACAGTTCGGCGGTCACCGGCACCGCCTGCTGGCGCTGCAGGTGGAAACCGAAGGTGAGCGCGACGATGGCCACGCCGTGCACGGCCAGCGCGAGCAGCGCGGCCAGTCGCGCACGCGGCTCCTCGCGTTCGGCTGCGATCGGAACGGGCATCGGCGCCGGCTCGACGTGCACCTGCATCGGCCAGGCTCAGGGCGCCTTGGGCCGCGCGAGGAGGCCGACCCGGCGGACCTGGTTCTGCTGCAGCAGGTCCATCACCTCGAGCACCGCCTCGTAGCGCACCGCACGGTCGGCGGCAATCACGACCGGTCGGTCGGGCGCCGACTGCTGCAGCGCGCGCAGCACCTCGACCAGTTCGTCGCGGCTCACTTCACGTTCCGCACCGTTGCGACGGGGATCGCGCACCGAGAGGCCTCGATCGGCGCGGATCGTGACCTCGACCGGCGCGACCGGCGTGGTGAGCGCCTGGCCGACGCTGGGCAGTTCGATCTGCCCGGGGTTGGTGAGCGGAGCGGTCACCATGAAGATGACCAGCAGCACGAGCATCACGTCGATGTAGGGCACGACGTTGATCTGGCTCATCATGCGCCTGGACCGGCGCCGCCGCGACACCGCGCTCATCGCGCCCTCCCTGCGAAGCCCTTCGACCGGGCCGCCGGGCGGTGGCGAATCGGCGCCGGCGACCGCCCGCGCGGCCGCTGCCGGACCGACGAGGCGCGCGCCTGGGCCGACATGCCGCTCACGCCTGCCGCTGCAGGATGTTCGAGAACTCCTCGATGAAGCTCTCGAAGCGTACCGCCAGCCGGTCGACATCGTGGCTGAACCGGTTGTAGGCGATCACCGCCGGGATGGCCGCGAACAGGCCCATGGCCGTGGCGATCAGCGCCTCGGCGATGCCGGGCGCCACCAGGGAGAGGGTGGCCTGGGCGACGGTCGACAGGCCCATGAACGCATGCATGATGCCCCACACGGTACCGAGCAGCCCGACGTAGGGCGTGACCGACCCCACCGAGGCGAGGAACGCGAGGTGGCTCTCCAGGCTGTCGAGTTCGCGCTGGAAGGTGGCGCCCATCGCGCGGCGCGTGCCGTCGATCACCGCGCCGCGATCGCCGGCCGCGCGCTTGAGCTTGGTGTACTCGCGGAAGCCCGCCTCGAAGATGCGCTCCAGGCTGCCCGCGCGCTCGCGGGCCGCGCTCGCCGCCTGGTAGAGCGCGTTGAGGTCGCCGCCACTCCAGAACGCACGCTCGAAGGACTCGGTGTCGATGCGCGCCTGGCGCAGCACGAACAGCTTGCGGAAGATGGTCCACCATGAAAACAGCGAGGTCACCAGCAACCCGAGCATCACCAGTTGCACGAAGAGGCTGGCGCTGGAGACGAGCCCCCACACCGACATGTCCTGGGTCACGTTCATTGATCTGCCATCCTGTCCATCCAGGGTTGGAGCGCCGCTCGTAGCGGCGCGGGAATCGAGACCGGCCGGAACCGCTGCGCCGACACGCACACCAGCGAAACCACGGCCCTGGCCGCCACGCCGCCGTCCTCGCGCTCGACACTCTGCACGAAGCGCGTGCTGCTGCGCCCGAGCGCCTGCACTCCGGCGGTCACGACCAGCGCGTCGTCGAGCAGCGCCGGACGCAGGAAGTCCAGTTCGACCCGGTGCAGCACGAAGAGCAGTCCCTCGGCGGCCAGCCGCCCGATGTCGAACCCCAGCGAACGCAGGAACTCGGTGCGGGCGCGCTCGAGGAAGGCGAGGTAGGCCCCATGGTAGACCACTCCGCCGGCATCGGTGTCCTGGTAGTAAACCCGGACCGGCAGGCGAAAGACGCGCGCCGGATCCGCGGGGTCAGCGCGGCTCATCCCAGAGTTCCATGGACTCCGCGCGACGCGGCTGCGCAAGCCCGAAGTGCCGATAGGCCGCTGCGGTCGCGATGCGCCCGCGCGGCGTGCGCTTGAGATAGCCCTGCTGGATCAGGTAGGGCTCGATCACGTCCTCGATGGTGTCGCGCTCCTCCCCGATGGCCGCGGCGAGGTTGTCCACGCCCACGGGCCCGCCGTCGAACTTGGCGATCACCGCCTCGAGCAGGCTGCGGTCCATCACGTCGAGGCCGACCGCGTCCACGTCGAGCATCTCGAGGGCGGCATCGGCCACCTCGCGGGTCACCGCGCCACCGGCGCGCACCTGCGCGTAGTCGCGTACCCGGCGCAGCAGGCGGTTGGCGATGCGCGGCGTGCCGCGCGCCCGGCGCGCAACCTCGGTCGCACCGCTGGCATCGATCGCGCAGTCGAGCAGTTGCGCGGAGCGGGTCACGATGCGACCCAGTTCCTCGGGTGTGTAGAACTCCAGCCGCGCGACGATGCCGAACCGGTCGCGCAGCGGGTTGGTGAGCATGCCCGCGCGGGTAGTGGCGCCCACCAGCGTGAACGGCTTCAACTCGAGCTTGACCGACCGTGCCGCAGGTCCCTCGCCGATCATGATGTCGATCTGGTAGTCCTCGAGTGCCGGGTAGAGGATCTCCTCCACCACGGGCGAGAGACGGTGGATCTCGTCGATGAACAGCACGTCGTTGGGCTCGAGGTTGGTGAGCAGCGCGGCGAGGTCGCCCGGACGCTCGAGCACCGGGCCGGAAGTCTGGCGCAGCCCCACGCCCATCTCGCGCGCGACGATGTGCGCGAGCGTGGTCTTGCCCAGCCCGGGCGGACCGAACAGCAGCACGTGGTCGAGCGCCTCGCGCCGCGATCGCGCAGCCTCGATGAAGATCGACAGCTGGCCGCGGATCTTCTCCTGGCCCACGTACTCGTCGAGCAGCCGCGGGCGCAGCGCGCGCTCGATCACCTCTTCCTGGCTGGAAGCAGGCGCGGCGCTGATCAGCCGATCGGTCTCGATCGCCATCCGGACTCCGACGGGGAAGGTTGCCCCGATTATCGCCCCAAGCCGCGGGCACCGGTGAGGCCCGCGTGAATGCCGCTGGCTGCCCTGCGGGCGCGGATCAGGCCCGCGACAGCAGGCGAAGCGCGCTGCGGATGCCGTCGTCGACCGTGCAGTCCGCCGGCAACTGCCTCACCGCGGCCCCGGCCTCCTTTTCGCTGTAGCCCAGCGCGAGCAGCGCGTTGAGCACGTCGGCCGACGCACCCGCGCTCGCCGGCCGACCCGCGGCACCGGGCAGCGCATCGGCCAGTCGTCCCTTCAGTTCCAGCAGCAGCCGCTCGGCGGTCTTCTGGCCGATCCCCGGCACCCGCCGCAGTCGCGCGGACTCCTGGCGGGCGACCGCATCCACCAGCCCGTCCACGTCCATGCCCGAGAGCACCGCCAGAGCCGTCTTCGCGCCCACCCCGCTGATGCGCACCAGCGCGCGAAAGGCCTGCCGCTCGCGCTCGGTCAGGAATCCGTAGAGCAGGTGCGCATCCTCGCGTATCGCCAGATGCGTGTACAAGGTGACCGGATCGCCGATCCGCGGCAACTGGCAGAAGGTACTCATGGGCACGTCCAGTTCGTAGCCCACGCCCCCCACCTCCACCAGCACCTGCGGTGGATTCTTCTCGCGCAGCACTCCGCTGAGGCGTCCGATCACGCGTCACTCCCCGAGGCCGACGCACGCGTGCCCGCCTGGATGCCGCCCGCAGGCAGCGCGAGCAGCCGCCCCCGCCGCATGCGGTAGCCGGCGGTGGCAAGGGCACCGAGCCCCTGCCCGCCGTGCGCGTGACAGATCGCGCAGGCGAGGGCGTCGGCTGCATCGGGGGAAGGGTCGCCGGGCAGCGACAACAGGCGGCGCACCATCGCCTGCACCTGCGCCTTCTTGGCCGAGCCGCTGCCAGCCACCGCCTGCTTCACCTGCTGCGCGGTGTATTCGGCCAGCGGGATGTCGTGGAGTACCGCCGCGCAGATCGCCGCGCCGCGTGCCTGGCCCAGCAGCAGCGTGGACTGCGCGTTCACGTTCACGAACACCTTCTCGATGGCCGCCTGCTGCGGCGCATGCGCGGCGATCACCTGGCCCAGCCCGTCGAGGATCGCGCGCAACCGCCCGGGCAACTCGCCCACCGGCACGCGCACGATGCCCGAGGTGACGTAGCGCATCTGCGAGCCGCGCACCTCGACCACGCCGAAACCGGTGCGTCGCAGCCCGGGGTCGATGCCCAGGATGCGGCGCGTCACGGGGGGAGTACTGGACATCGGGAACGCTCGCCGGGAGATGGGCGCGCTCGGGTCAGTCGCGCCGCGCGCCCGCCAGTGTATCGCGCGAACGCCCCCCCGCCGAAGCATTGACGAGCGCCACGCCCACGGCCGCGAGCAGGAGGCCGACGATGCCGCTCGCCGCCAGCCGCTCGCCGAACATCGGCCAGGCGAGCAGCGCGGTCACGCCCGGCGTGAGGTAGAACAGGCTCGCCACCCGCGCGGCCTCGCCGCGCCGGATGAGCAGGTGCAGCAGGCTGATCGCGCCCAGCGACAGCACGAGGACGAGCCAGGCGAGCGCGAGCGCGAATTCGCCCGTCCACTCGATGCGCAGGCCCTCGACGAGCACCGCCGGCGCGGCCACGGCCAGGGCGGCGGCGGCGAACTGGACGAGCGATCCGGAGCGAAGGTCCATGTCGCTGCAGAAGCGCTTCTGCCACAGCGTGCCCGCGGTGATCGAGGCCAGCGCCACCAGCCCCGCCAGCAGCGAGCCGACGCCGATGCCGGTGGCGTTGGCGCGCGGCACGAGCACCAGCGCGACGCCGAGCAGGCCGAGGGCGAGCCCGGCCCACTGCCGCGTGCTCACGCGCTCGCCCAGCAGCGGGCCGGCGAGCGCCGCGGTGGCGATCGGCTGCACCCCGACCAGCAGGGCGATCGCACCGGAGGACAGGCCCAGGTGCACCGCGGTGAACGTGCCGCCCAGATAGCCGGCGTGAACCAGCAATCCGGCCACGGCGAGGTGCGCGAGTTCACGCCGGCCGTGCGGCAGGCGCACGCGCGCGATCGCGCAGATCGCGGCGAGCAGGGCCACCACCAGCGCGAAGCGCAGCAGAAGGAAGGTGAACGGGCCGACATGGGGCAGCCCCAGGCGCGCGGCGAGGAAGCCGGTACTCCACAGCAGCACGAACAGCGCGGGCACCGCGCCCGCGCGCAGCCATTCGGCGTTCAGGCGTCCACCACCGCGGTGGTGTAGACCTCCTGGACGTCGTCGAGCGACTCGAGTGCGTCGAGCAGCCGCTGCATGCGCGCGCCCTCGTCGCCCGCCAGCACGGTCTCGTTGAGCGGCTTCATCGTGACCTCGGAGAACTCGGCGCGCAGCCCCGCCGCCTCCAGCGCCGCGGCCACCGAGCCGAAGTCGGCCGGTGCGCAGATGAGCTCGACGCTGCCGTCCTCGCCCGAGGACACGTCCTCGGCACCGGCCTCCAGCCCGACCTCCATCACCCGCTCCTCGCTGGTGCCGGGCGCGAACACGAACTGCCCGCAGTGGCGGAACTGGAACGCGACCGAGCCGTCGGTGCCGAGGTTGCCTCCGTGCTTGCTGAAGGCGTGCCGCACGTCGGCGACCGTGCGGGTCTTGTTGTTGGTGACGCAGTCGACCATGACTGCCGCGCCGCCGATGCCGTAGCCCTCGTAGCGCACTTCGTCGAGCGACTCGCCAGTGAGCTGGCCGGTGCCGCGCTTGATCGCGTTCTCGATGGTGTCCTTGGAGGCGTTGACCTCGCGCGCCTTCGAGATGGCCAGGCGCAGCCGCGGGTTGCCGTTCGGGTCGCCCCCGCCGGTGCGCGCCGCCACGGTGATCTCGCGGATCACCCGGGTCAGCGCCTTGCCCTTCTTGGCGTCGGCGATCGCCTTCTTGTGCTTGATGTTGGCCCACTTGCTGTGTCCGGCCATGACGCGCTCCCAGTCTGGCCGGGGACCCTGGCGCGGCCTTCCCCCGGCAAAGGCCCGGATTCTACCGTGCGGGGACGGACACGGCCCTGTGCTACGCTCCCGCGTCGAGCCCACCGTCGCCGGAGATCCGTCATGGCCCAGCCGCTGCCCATCGCCAAAGCCGCCTCCGACATCGCGCTGCTGCCCGGACTCGCGAACCGGCACGGGCTGATCGCCGGCGCCACCGGCACCGGCAAGACCGTCACCCTGCAGCGGCTCGCCGAGCAGTTCAGCCTGGCCGGCGTCCCGGTGTTCATGGCCGACGTCAAGGGCGACCTGTCGGGCCTGGCCTGCGCGGGCGAGTGGAAGCCGAAGCTGCGCGAGCGCGCCGAGCAGCTCGGGGTCGCCGGGAGCCACGTCTTCAGTGCCTTCCCGGTGGTGTTCTGGGACGTGTTCGGCACCCAGGGACACCCGGTACGCGCCACCGTCTCGGACATGGGGCCGGTCCTGCTCGCGCGGATGCTCAATCTCAACGACACCCAGCAGGGGGTGCTCACGCTCGCCTTCAAGATCGCCGACGACAACGGCCTGCTGCTGCTCGACCTGAAGGACCTGCGGGCGATGCTGCAGCACGTGGGCGACAACGCGGCGAAGTACAAGACCGAGTACGGCAACATCTCGGCGGCGAGCATCGGGGCGATCCAGCGCGGGTTGCTGGCCGTCGGCGAGCAGGGGGGCGACTCGTTCTTCGGCGAGCCGGCACTGGACATCGACGACCTGATGCAGACCGATGCCAAGGGCCGGGGACAGGTCAACATCCTCGCGGCCGACCGGCTGATGCACTCGCCGATGGTCTATTCCACCTTCCTGCTCTGGCTGCTCTCGGAGCTGTTCGAGCGGCTGCCCGAGGTGGGCGATCCGGAGAAGCCGAAGCTGGTCTTCTTCTTCGACGAAGCCCACCTGCTCTTCACCGACGCCCCTTCCGCGCTGCTGCAGAAGATCGAGCAGGTGGTGCGGCTGATCCGCTCGAAGGGCGTGGGCGTGTATTTCGTCACCCAGAACCCCACCGACATCCCCGACACCGTGCTGGGCCAGCTGGGCAATCGCGTGCAGCACGCGCTGCGCGCCTTCACCCCGCGCGACCAGAAGGCCGTGCAGACTGCAGCCACCACCATGCGGCCCAACCCCGGGCTGAAGATCGAGTCGGCCATCACCGAGCTCGCCGTGGGTGAGGCGCTGGTGTCCTTCCTCGACGCGAAGGGCACGCCCGCCATCACCGAGCGCGCATTCGTGCTGCCGCCCGCCTCGCGACTGGGACCGGTGAGCGCCGAGGAGCGTGCCCGCACGCTGGCCGCCTCCCCGGTGGCCGGCCATTACGAGAAGGCGGTGGACCGCGAGTCGGCCTACGAGAAGCTGCGTGGCGGGGCCACGGGCGATGGCGCCCCCGCACAGCCAGCCGGCGGTGGCGGCGGACTGTTCGGCTCGCTCGGCGACCTCCTGGGCGGTGGCAGCGGTCGCAGCCAGGGCGTGGTCGAGACCGCGGTCAAGAGCGTTGCACGACAGGTCGGCTCGGAACTGGGCCGCCAGCTCGTTCGCGGGGTGCTGGGTTCGCTGCTGGGCGGAGGCCGGGGAGGCGGCGGCCGCCGCCGCTGATGCCGCAGGACGCGGACGAGCGCCGCCGCTCGCAACGCATCGGCATCGCGCTCGCGCTCGCCGGGGCAGCCTGCTTCTCGGCCAAGGCGATCTTCGTCAAGCTGCTCTACGCGCAAGGCCTGGACGTCACCACCACGTTCGCGATGCGCATGGTCGTGGCGCTTCCCTTCTTCGTCCTGCTCGCGCTGTGGCAGGGCACCGCGGGCCTCGCCTCGCTCGATCGGCGAGACCGGCTGGGTATCGTCGGCTGCGGGCTGCTGGGCTTCTACCTCTCGAGCTGGCTCGACTTCATCGGCCTGTCCTACATCCCGGCCAGCCTCGAACGGCTGATCCTCTTCCTCTACCCCACCTTCGTCGTGCTGCTCTCGCGCCTGCTCCACGGCACGGCACTGACCCGAAGCGGGGCGGTGGCGCTCGCGCTCTCCTACGGCGGCGTGGTGCTGGTGGTGTGGCAGAGCCTGGACCTCACCGGCAGCGCGAGCGCGCTGGCCCTCGGCACGGCCTTCACGCTGGCGAGCGCCTTCACCTACGCCTGCTATGTCATCGCCAGCACGCGGGTCATCACGCGCATCGGCTCGCTGCGCTTCACCGCCTACGCCTCCACGGTCGCCTGCGTGGCCTCCATCGTCCACTTCGGCGTCACCCACGACGCCGCGCAGATGCTCGCGGCTCCCTCCTCCGCGCTCGGGCTCGCGCTCGGCCTGGGCACGGTGGCCACGGTGCTGCCGATCCTGCTGGTGGCCGAAGCCCTGCGGCGGCTGGGTGCGACCCAGGTGGCCTTGCTGAGTTCGGTGGGCCCGGTGGTGACGATCGCGCTGGCGTGGCTGCTGCTCGGCGAATCGATCAGCCTGCTGCAGTCGATGGGGGCGGCGCTGGTGATCGCGGGCGTGGTGCTGGTCGGCCTGCGGCCGGCCGCCACGCGCTAGTAGGGTTGCCCGTCGCGGTTGCGGAACACGCGGGGAGCGGGCCCGGCATGGCCGACGAGATCGTCGTCGGGATAGTGCACGTCGTCGCCGGGTGCGCGATCGCCGACCTCGAGGTAGACGGCGGGATGGGAGGTGCGATTCACCAGGTGGTGTCCATCGCCGCTACCTGCAGGGAAGCCGGCCGCCATGCCCTGCGTGAGAACCTGCTCGCCATCGTCGGTGACCAGCACCAGCTCGCCCTCGAGCACGTAGATGAACTCGTCCTGCCGGGTATGCCAGTGGCGCAGCGCGGACTGCCCGCCGGGCTCGATCAGGGTGAGGTTGACCCCGAAGTTGCGCAGGCCCAGCGCGTCGCCCACTCGCCGACGAACCCGTCCGGACACGCGCTGGGCGAACGGCGCGGGATAGGACACCCGGCGCTCGGCGGGCACGTCCCGGGGATCGATGGCGGGCAACTTGAACATAGTTCATTGTGCAACCTGCGCCGGCGCGGTGCAATCCTCGCCGCGCCCGGCCACGGCCACCGCCGGCCGGGCTGCGCTAGACTGCGGACACAACGACAGGCTGGGCGCGTGCCGGGCGGGGATGGCCTCCGATGCGCAGCCCGGGCGGCCATGACCGGCCCATCGGCCGGCCGCGGCATCCCCCGAAGCCCCTGCAGACACCCCCAGGAGGAGACCGTTCATGCGCCACGACCTGCCGCTGCTCGCCGTGCTGGCCGCCGCGACCTTCGCTGCTGTCCCCGCCATCGCGGCCGCGCCCGCCGGCGACTATCCGAACCGGCCGATCCGGCTGATCACCGGCTCCCCCGGCAGCACGGCGGACATCAGCGCGCGCTTCATCGGCGTGAAGCTCTCCGAGCGCTGGGGCCAGCAGTTCGTGATCGACAACCGCGCGGGCGCGGGCGGCATCATCGGGGCGGAGATCGCGGCACGCGCGGCGCCCGACGGCTACACGCTCTTCAATGGCCACATCGGCACGCACGCGAGCCCGCAGTTCCTGTTCAAGCGGCTCGCCTACGATCCGGTGCGCGACTTCGTTCCGGTCACGCAGCTCACGGTCTCGGGCATCGCGGTGGTGGTGAACGCATCGGTCCCGGCGAAGGACCTGCGCGAATTCGTGGCGCTCGCCCGTGCCCGCAAGGGTGGCCTCAACTACGGCTCGGCCGGTGGCGGCACCAGCAGCCAGCTCTCGGGCGAACTGTTCAACCAGATGACCGGCGCCGCGCTCACCCACGTGCCCTACAAGGGCGCGGGCTTCGCCCTGACCGGCGTGGTGGCCGGTGAAGTGCAGGCGGCATTCCTGTCCACCAGCACCGCAGCCACGCAGGTCAAGGCTGGCAAGCTGCGCGCGCTGGCCGTGCTGAGCAACGAGCGGTTCCCGGCGGCTCCCGACGTTCCCACTGCGGCCGAACAGGGCTTCCCCGGCATCGACAGCTCGGTGTGGTTCGGCCTGTTCGCCCCGGCGGGCACGCCGCGCGCGATCGTGCAGCGGATCAGCCGCGAGGTGGGCGAGACGATGCGCCTGCCGGAGGCGCGGTCCCTGCTGATGGCGCAGGGCGCGGAGCCCGCGCCTTCGACGCCCGAGGCCTTCGCGGCGTTCCTGAAGAGCGAGATTGCCAAGTGGGGCAAGGTGATCAAGGCGGCCGGCATCCAGCCCGAGTAGGGCGCAGCCGTCCGCCGCACGCCGCGCCTGGCCGGGCCGCCTCGGTGACGGAGCCGCTTCAGCGACCGCCGGGATCGGGGCATGCGTGGCCCCCGGTTCTGCGGGCGGCGTGCCGTTCGCCGGCCGCGATTCGTCCGCCCCTGCCCCGCGGCAGCCAGGCGCGAGTCGCCGCGCCCTCGCCGCACCCTCCCGGTGCGGATCACGCACACCGCATCGCCGACTACCCGACCAAGGATGTCCCATGAGTTCCCACATCGAACCCCCGCCCCCGACCGCGCCTTCGTCCTACGGCACCAACGACGAGGGAGAGGACCTGCATCCCGACCAGGTGCTCGCGCGCGCGCTTGCCCGTCGAGGCGACACCTTCGACGAGTTCAAGCTGCTCATCCGCGAGAAGCCCGCCACCTACGACCTGATCTCCAAGACGGCCGGCTACGTCCACCACTACACCGGTCGCGGCGGCGACGCGCAGCAACTCTCGCACCCGATGCGCGAACTGATCACGCTCGCCATGCTCGCCGCCCGGGGCGAGCACCGCTTCGCGCCCAATCACGTCCGGCGACTCTACTGCCTCGGGGTGACCCACGCGCTGATGTTCGAGGCGGCGAGCGCGATGGCGCCGGTGACTGGCTGGACCACGCTCGCGCACGTCGCCTCGGCGATCCTCGCGGCCAATCGTCCCGACTACCCGTTCGGTCGCATGCCCGCGGGCGGCGAGCCGGCCGAACTCACGCCCTTTCCCGAACTCGAGTGCGGCGCGTGGCAGGGCGAGGACCCCGCATCGAGCGAGCGCTTCACCGACGAGTACGCCTACATCGCCTCGATCGATCCCGATCTCGCGCGCGTCGCCGCGCGCTGGGTGGATCACTGCCTGTGCCGCGATGCCCGCGCGGCCGCGGGCGCTCGCCTCGGGCCAGGCCCGCGCGAGCTGATCGCCGCGGCCGCGGCGTGCGCGCGCGGGGACGCAACGCTTGCCGCCGGGCACATGCGCCGTGCATACGAGCATGGCCTGAACCGGGTCCAGGTGCTCGAGGCCATCTCCTGCGTGCTCCCGATGACCGGCGCGATGACGCTGAAGATCGGCGTACGCGCGATGCGCCTGGCCGACGAAACGGCAACCCAGCCTTGAGGATTCCAGCCCGGGGAAGGCCATGATGCGAGCAAGGTCGATCGACCGACAGGACTCCGAGGGTGCGCGCGACCGGGCCGACGCCGGTGGCCGTCTTCGGGGTGGAACCTGCGAGGATGCGCATGGGCGGGCCGCGAGGCAGCGCAGCCGGGTCGCGCAGCCGGCATTGGCCCTGGCTGTCGGCGCCGCCTGCGCCCTGCCGGCGCTGGCGCCCGCCCAGGACTATCCGGCAGGCCCCGTGCTGGTGATCTCGCCCGTGCAGGCGGGCAGCGCAGGCGACCTATCCCTGCGGCTCCTCACCTCCAGGCTGGCGGAGCAGTTGCGCCAGCCTTTCGTGGTCGAGAACCTGCCGGGCGCCGCCGGCATGATCGGCATGGAGCGGCTCGCCCGCGCGCGCCCCGACGGCCAGACCATCGGCGGCATCAGCGACAGCACGCTTACCTACGTGCCCCTGGTGCAGGGTCGGGGCGACTTTCGCGCGCTCGACCTGCTCGACCCGGTGAGCCTGGCGACCACCAGCACCTGGGTGCTGGTCTCGCACCCGGCCCTGCCCGTGCGCAGCGTCGCGGACCTGATCGCGCTCGCGCGGCGCGAACCCGGGCGCCTGGATTTCGCGTCGGCGGGGATCGGGGGTTCGCATCACGTGGTGATGGAACTGTTCAAGTCCGCCACCGGGGCGCGCCTCACCCCACGTGCCGTTCCGCGGAGCGGCTGCCGCGCTCGCGGCCGTCGAGGGCGGGGAGGTACCCGTCATGTTCTCCGCGCTGTCGGTCGCGCTGCCCCGCATCCAGTCCGGTCGGCTGCGGGCCCTGGCGGTAGCCACGCCGGCGCGAACCGCGCTGCTGCCGCAGGTGCCGGCGCTTGCCGAGCAGGCACTCCCGGGGTTCACGTTCGCGACATGGACCGGAATCCTCGTGCCGAAAGGCACGCCGCGCGCGGTGGTCGATCAGCTCAACGCCGAGGTGGCGCGCGCGCTGCGCGACC
>CAIKXV010000252.1 GCA_903831455.1 uncultured Pseudomonadota bacterium
CCGGCGGCCGCTGGAGCCGCCCCTGCGGCGGCCGGAGCAGGCGCGGCAGCGGCCGGCCGCTCGATGCCGGGCTGGCTCGGGCCCGTGGCGGGATTGCTCGCCGGCGGCGCACTGGCCGCCCTCTTCTTCGGCGGAGCGTTCGACGGACTGACCGCCGGTGACTTCATGGCGATGGCGCTGCTGGCCCTGGGCGTGTTCCTGGTGCTGCGCCTGATGCGCAGCCGCGCCCAGCCCCAGGCGGCCTATCGCACGAGCACGGGCGACACCGCCCAGGGCCCGGTGCCCGGCCTGGTGGGCGGCGCACGCATGCCGGTGGCCCCTGCGGTTGCCGAAGGCCGCATTCCGGCCGACTTCGACGTGCAGGGCTTCGTGCGCAACGCCAAGACCTCGTTCATCCGGCTGCAGGCGGCCAACGACCGCCGCGACCTCGACGACATCCGCGACTACACCACGCCGCAGATGTACGCGGAGATCGCGATGCAGATGCAGGACCGCGGCGATGCCGCCCAGCGCACCGAAGTGGTGTCGATCGACGCGCAGGTCCTGCAGGTGGTCACCGAGGACGACCGCATGATCGCCAGCGTGCGCTTCACCGGCCTGATCCGCGAGGACGACGCGGCCAACCCGGAGCCGGTGGACGAGGTCTGGCACGTCGAGCGCAAGCTGTCGGGCCGGAACGCCGCGTGGCTGATTGCCGGCATCCAGCAGGTCGAGGACGCGGCCTGAGCCTGACACGGCATTCGCCGGGCTGTTAAGGTGACGGGCGGGCTGTTGCCCGCCCGTCGTCCTTTCCGCCCCCCGGTTGCGGCCCGGTGCCGTGTCCGCCGCCTGCAGGTCGCTGCCGATGCCCGCCGCCCCCGATCGCCTGGTCCTCCCGGCCCTCAACCACCTGCTCGCGCAGGCCGACTGGGCGCGGCTGCGGCTGGGTGCGCACGCGGGAAAGTCGTTCAGCGTGCAGATGGCCGGGGTGACGCTCGGCATGGCGATCGACGCGCAGGGGCTGTTCGAGCCCGCTCGCGACCGGGAACCGGTGCTGCGCCTGCAGGTGCCGGCGTCGGCCGCGTTGGCGCTGCGAGCGGGGCGGGCGGATGCGAGGCGCCAGGTGGTCGTGAGCGGCGATGCGGCGCTGGCCGCCGATCTCGCCTACGTGGCCGCGCACCTTGACTGGGATGCCGAAGCCGATCTCGCCCGCCTGTTCGGCGATATCGCGGCGCGGCGCATCGCGCGCACGCTGGAGTCGCTCGGCCGGGTTCCCGCGCAGGCGGCGAGTTCCCTGACGCGCTCGGCGGCGCGCTTCGTCGTGTCCGAGCGGGCGATCGCGCCCGATCGCGCGCAGGTGGACGGCTGGGCCGCCGCGGTCGACCGCACCCGCGACGACGTGGAGCGGCTCGCGGCACGCATCTCGCGGATCGAAGCCGGCCTGCGAAAGGGCTGAGGCAGTCGCGCCACGCGCGGGACGGTTTGGAAGGCCGTCGGCGGGGCTGGGCTATACTGGACATGACCCTGCGCGCGCTTCGCGCGGCGCGCCGGGATGCCCCGCCTGCGTGCGTTCGTCCGCGGGCTCCGTCCCGACGCCCCCGACGATGCGGCTGCTGCGCCTGTTCCGGATTCTCCAGGTCATCCTTCGCTACCGGCTGGACAGCCTGTTGCTCGACCACGTGCGCCTCGGTCCGCTGCAGCCGCTGGTGCGCCGTACCCGGCGCCTGCGCGACGGCGAGCCGCCCCGGGGGCGGCGGCTGCGCCTTGCACTGGAGACGCTCGGCCCGATCTTCGTCAAGTTCGGCCAGATGCTCTCGACCCGACGCGATCTCGTCGCGCCGGACGTCGCCGATGAACTGGCGCTGCTGCAGGACCGGGTGCCGCCGTTCCCCAGCGAGCAGGTGCTCGAGACCCTCGAGCGCGTGTACGGACGTCCGGTGGGCGAGGTGTTCGCCCGCTTCGACCCGCAGCCGGTGGCGAGCGCGTCGGTCGCCCAGGTGCATTTCGCGCAGTTGCCCGACGGTCGCGAGGCGGCGGTCAAGGTGCTGCGACCCGGCATCGGGGCGGTGATCGACAAGGACATCGCACTGCTCGACACCGCTGCCGGCCTGCTGGAGGCGGTGTGGTCGGACGGCAAGCGCCTGCGCCCGCGCGAGGTGGTGGCCGAGTTCCGCAAGCACCTGGTCGACGAACTGGACCTGATGCGCGAGGCGGCCAGCGCAAGCCAGCTGCGGCGCAATTTCGACGGTTCACCGCTGCTCAGCGTACCCGAGGTGTACTGGGACTGGTGCGCGAGCGAGGTGATGGTGATGGAGCGGATGCACGGCATCCCGATCTCGCGCGTCGACGAGATCCGCGCCGCGGGCATCGACGTGCCGGCCCTCGCCCGGGCCGGCGTGCAGATCTTCTTCACGCAGGTGTTCCGCGACGGGTTCTTCCACGCCGACATGCATCCCGGCAACATCTTCGTGGGCGCCGACGGGCGCTACATCGCGCTCGACTTCGGCATCGTGGGCACGCTCACCGACACCGACAAGGATTACCTCGCGCGCAACTTCCTCGCCTTCTTCCGCCGGGACTACCGCCGTGTCGCGCTCGCGCATCTCGAGGCGGGCTGGGTACCGGCCGACACGCGCATCGACGAATTCGAGAGCGCGATCCGCGCGGTCTGCGAGCCGATCTTCGACAAGCCGCTGCGCGAGATCTCCTTCGGCAAGCTGCTGCTGCGGCTGTTCCAGACCTCCCGTCGATTCAACGTCGAGATCCAGCCCCAGCTCGTGCTGCTGCAGAAGACGCTGCTCAACATCGAGGGCCTGGGGCGCGAACTCGACCCCGACCTCGACCTCTGGCAGACGGCCAAGCCCTATCTCGAGGAGTGGATGCACGAGCAGATCGGCTGGCGGGGTTTCGTCCGCTCGCTCGCCGACGAAGCCCCGCAGTGGGCCGTCCAGCTGCCGCGGCTGCCCCGGCTGGCGTTGCAGGCGCTCGCGCCGGATCGCGACCGTGCGCTGGTCGAGGAATTGCGCCGCCTGAACCACCACCAGCGCAGGCAGGGACGGTGGCTCGCCCTGGTGGCTGCGCTGCTCGCCGCCCTGCTCGCATGGCAGATCCTCGCGGGTTGAGCGGCGTGTCGGCGGGCCCGGCCGGCCAGCCCGGCGGCCGTGACGGGGCGCGGGACAACCGGACGGCGCCGACGAGCCTCGCGCGTCCGCTGCATCATTCCGGCTGCCCATCGTCTCCGTGCCCGAGGCCCGCATGCTGATCGCCACCGTCGTCGTCTATCTGCTGGTCTCGATCGGGATCGGACTGTACGCCGCGCGCCGCGTCGCCACTTCGGCCGACTTCATGGTCGCAGGTCGCAGCCTGCCCCTCCACGTGAGCCTCGCCACGGTATTCGCCACCTGGTTCGGCGCGGAGACCGTGCTGTCGGTATCGGCCACCTTCGCGCGGGATGGCCTGCACGGCATCGTCGCCGATCCGTTCGGCGCTTCCGCCTGCCTGCTGCTCGTGGCGCTGTTCTTCGCGCGCGCGTTCTACCGGATGAACCTGCTCACGATCGGCGACTTCTACCGCAAGCGCTACAACCGGCCGGTCGAAGTGGTGACCAGCCTTGCGATCGGACTGTCCTATCTCGGGTGGACCTCCGCGCAGCCCACCGCGCTGGGGCTGGTGCTGATGGTGCTCTCCGACGGGGCGATCTCGCTGTCGGCGGGCATCGTGATCGGCACCGTGGTCGTGGCCGGCTACACCCTCTGGGGCGGCATGTGGTCGGTGGCGATGACCGACCTGTTCCAGACCGTGGTGATCATCATCGGGCTGCTGGCCGTGGCGTGGCTGATGGCCGACATGGCCGGTGGCGCAGGCGTCGTGGTCCAGGCCGCCGTGGATGCAGGGCGGCTGTCGTTCTGGCCCGAGGGCGGACTTGCCGAGTGGCTGCCCTTCGTGGCCGCCTTCCTGACGCTGGCGCTCGGTTCCATCCCGCAGCAGGACGTGTTCCAGCGCGTGACCTCCGCGAAGGACGAGCGTACCGCGGTGCGGGCGTCCATCCTGGGCGCGGCGTTCTATTTCGGTTTCGCGTTCGTGCCGATCTTCATCGCCTACGCCGCGCTCACGGTCGATCCGGCGATGGCCGGCCTGTTCGAATCCGAGGATGCGCGCGAGATCCAGCGCATCCTGCCCGATGCGGTGCTCGCCAAGACGCCGCTGTGGGCGCAGGCGATGTTCTTCGGCGCGCTGCTCTCGGCGATCCTGTCCACCGCTTCGGGTGCTCTGCTCGCCCCCGCCTCCATCTTCACCGAGAACGTGATCCGTCCGTTCGTGCGGCGTATGGGTGATCGCCAGCTGCTGATCACCGTGCGACTGGTGCTGGTGATCTTCTCGATGGGTGCGCTGCTGTTCGCGCTGAATTCGCGCAGCACGATGTACGAGATGGTGCAGAACGCCTACAAGGTCACGCTGGTCACGGCCTTCGTGCCGCTCGTCTTCGGCTTGTACTGGCGGCGCGCCAACAACGCGGGCGCGGTGATGGCGATCGCGTTGGGGGCGGGCAGCTGGCTGGTCGCCGAGTTCGTCGGGACCGGGGACGCGTGGCCACCGCAGCTGATCGGCCTGTGCGCCGCGCTGGTCGGGATGATCGCCGGGTCGCTGATGACCCAGTCGCGCAACCATCCGGGTACGCCGGGCCTCGCGGCGATGCATGGCGAGGGCCCGACCGCGCCGTCCGCGGCTGCCGAGCGCTCGTCGTACGAAGCCCCTTCGCCGTCCCGCCCGCCCCACTCGCCCCACCCGCCCCGCCAGTAGAGGATGTCGGGGTCGGTCAGAGGGCCACCCACGTGCCCGCGACGGCGGCGGCGGCGATGAACGCGAGCCCGGGGATCACTCTCAGCGCGTAGCGTCGTCCGCCGGCCAGGGCCGCGGCCATCTTGGTGAGCGAGTTGCTGACCACGGCCGCGAGCACCATGGTCGGCAGTGCATCGTCGGCGATCGTCCCGCCTGCGGCCAGCGACAGCGCCGAGGTGGCCGCGGCGTGCACGTCGGCGAAGCCGGCGAGCGTGGTGGTGGCCAGCGCCGCCTCGGGACCCAGGCTCGATCCCATCCAGCCGGTCGCCGCCGCGACGGCGGCGAGCAGCAGCGCGAAGACGAGGGTGCGACCCAGGTCGAAGGCGCGCCGCGTGGCCACCAGTGGGGCGCCCGGCGGCGGGTCGTCGCCGGGCGCGGGTGCAGCCGACGTCCTGCCCAGCAGGCCGGGCAGCGTGAGCACGGCGACTGCGAGCAGGGCCGCACCCAGCGTCGGGGCCAGCAGCGCGAAGGCTCCGGGCCGAAGCGCCAGCACCAGCATCCCGAGTTGCGTGAACGTCGCCGCGCAGGAGAGCAGTGCACCGGTCGCGCAGCCTCCGAGCAGGGCAGGCTGCTCGCGGGCGCGAAGGCCGAGCGCGGCGATCGTACCGGCGCTGGTCACGAAGCCGGAGGCGAGTCCGGACCAGGCGAGCCCCTGGCGCGGGCCTAGCCAGCGAAGGGCGATATGCCCTGCGGCCTGCACCGCCAGCAGCAGCACCACGACGCCCCAGATCGTGCGCGGCGCGATGCCGCCGAGCCAGGCGAGCGGGGTGGCGGGCATCAGTGGCAGCACGATCAGCGCCGAGGCGGCGAGGATCAGCGCGTCGCGCAGTTCGTCGGCGCTCAGCACTTCGCGCGCGAATGCGTGCAGCCGCGGGCGCGAGGCCAGCAGTGCGGTGACCGCGACGGCAAGCCCGGCGGCGAGGCCGGGCTGGACCGGCGCGGCCACTCCGATCAGGAAGGTCACGAACAGCGCGAGTTCGGTGGTCATGCCCGGATCCCGCGACGAGGAGCGGAGGTAGGCGACCACGATCAGCGCGCCCAGCAGTGCCCCGGCCAGGGCGACCAGCCACGCCATGCCCAGCGCCTGCGGGAGGGCGCCGGCCAGTGCCGCCACGCTGAAGGTGCGAACGCCGGCGAAGCCGGGCTGTCCCTGCTGTGTCTTGCGCCGTTCGCGCTCGATGCCGATCAGCAGCCCTGCGGCCAGGGCGACGGCCAGCCCGATCCACGGTGCGAGCGTATCGGCCTGCGTCATGCCGCTCACCGAGGCCGGTCAAACTCCAAGATGTCGAAGCCCGCGTAACGATCGACGATGTAGACGAGGCCGCGCGCGTCGACATCGACGTCGTTCGTCTGCGGCGCAGCCCGCCCCTGCGCTGGATGCGGGATGAAGTGCCCGATTTCCTGCGGCGCGTACGGATCGGCGACGTCGACGATGCGCAGTCCGCCGGAGAACCACGCGCAGTAGAGCAGTGTGTCGCTCATGTGCTCCTGGAACTGGTGCGCCCCGAATCGCCCGGGCGTCGCGCGACTCCATGGGGAGTCCAGTTCACTGACCTCGAAGATCGACAGTGGGCGGATATCGGCGAGATCGGTCACGTCGAACACCCACAGGCAGCCGTGGAGTCTGCCCCGTCGGCGGGCGACTTCGGCATCGCTGTGCGCGTGATCCTCCTCGTCGATTGCCACCGCGATACGCCGCCCGTCGTGCAGTCCGGGCACCGGCATGAAGGTATGCGTGGGCTCTGGAAAGGGCGGGTGGTAGTTGTAGGCGCCGACCGTGGTCGGTCGCGTGATGTCGGAGACGTCGATCACCCTGACCCCGCCGTGCCAGCAGCCGGCCCACAGCTCGCCGCCGAAGCGCAGCGCGTGATGGAGGCGATGGCGGCGACCGGGCCACGCCTTGGCTTCTCCGGCGGCTGCATGCTGTCCCGGAAGCCACCAGCGAGAGACCTCGCGAGGCCTGCTCGGGTCGGCGATATCGTAGATCACGAGGATGTTGCCGACGTAGCCGTCCATCTCGGTGGAGATGTAGGCGTAGCGCTCGTCGACGTCGAAGCGATGCACGCCGATGCCGCCGGTATGCTGGTGGACCAGCCGACGCGGGCGGCCGATGTCCGCGATGTCGTAGATGCGAAAGCCGCCGTGGGGATAGCCGCGTCGGTTCGCCTCCTCGACCGCAGGTATGTCGGCCTCGGACACGCCGATGCGCCGGGCGAGTTCGGCGTGGGTGGGCTCGCGCCCGAGCGTCTGCTGCAGCGCGGCCCGCGCACCCGGCAGTTCATCGGCCTTGCGGCCGATGGCGGTCATGTTGCGCTCGTGGTTGACGAACATCAGGTCGCCGACGACCCGCACCTTGTGGCTGTGGGATTCGTCATCGTCGAGGAAGACCTGCGAGATGATTCTCGGCGCGTACGGATCCGAAACGTCGAGGATCGTGGTCCCCAGGCGGTCGCGATTGGGCAGGTGACCGACGAACGCGCGCTGACCGACGACGCGCACCTGGCCGGCACCGGGCAACTCGAGACGCGACAGTCGGCGCACGTTGCGTGCCAGCGATTCCTCCACCACGGGTCTGTCCATGCGCTCCTCCTGGGCCGGCCGCCGGGGATGGCCAGATGCGATCCCAGGCGCTACTGTACGCGAACGGGCCGCGAGAGCCTCGCGACCGACTGCGCACGGCGCGTGCCCGGGAGGAGACTCGCATGAGCATCGCTTTGATCCGGATCGGCACCGGTGGCGCGGTACCACGTCGCCCCGGCGCGGTCCGTACCTCCTGCATCCCGGGGATCCTCGCGGGCTGCCTGCTCGCGGTAACGGTTGCATACACGGCCTCGCCTGCGGCTGCCGCGGGCTATCCGTCGCGCCCGGTCCGGCTGGTCCTCGCGTTCCCGCCCGGCGGCGCCAGCGACTTCGTCGGTCGGCTGATCGCGCTGCGACTCGGCGAGCAGTGGAGCCAGACCGTGCTGGTCGACAACCGCGGTGGCGCCGGGGGTAACGTAGGCGCCGAGATCGCTGCGCGCGCGCCCGCGGACGGCCACACGATGCTGCTGGCCAACAACGGCATCCTCGCGGCCAATGCAGTGCTCTATCCGAAGCTCGCCTACGATCCGGTACGCGACTTCATCCCGGTCACCCTGATCGCACTGCAGCCCAACGTGCTGGTGGTGCACCCCTCGGTACCTGCATCGAACGTGCGCGAACTCGTGGCGCTCGCCCGCGCGCGCCCGGGTCAGCTCAATTATGCGTCCTCGGGCAGCGGCCTTGCCGCTCACCTGGCGGCCGAGCTCTTCAGCAGTCTCGCCCGGGTCCAGATGGTGCACGTACCCTACAAGGGTGCAGGTCCCGCCCTCACTGACCTGATCTCCGGGCAGACGCAGCTGATGTTCGCGACCTCGACATCGGTGGTGCCGCACGTGAAGTCGGGCCGGCTCCGCGCGCTGGCCACGACGGCCGCGAAACGATCGGCGGGCTTCGAGGATCTGCCGACGGTCGCGGAGGCTGGCGTGCCCGGATTCGAGGCGACCTCCTGGCACGGCATCGTGCTGCCGGCAGGTGCCACGCCGGGGGTGGTCGGTGCGCTTTCGACCGCACTCAACCAGGCGTTGAAGCATCCGGAGCTTCGGGAGCGCTTCGCACAGGCAGGCGCCGAGCCCGTCGGCGGAACGCCAGCGCAGTTCGCGGCGCACATCCGGGCGGAGATTCCGCGCTGGGAGAAGGTCATCCGCCAGTCGGGTGCAAAACCGGAGTGATCCCGCGGGTCGCGCCGCGCGACCGATGGAGCGGGGAAAGTACGAAGTGCAGGCAGGAGAGCGGGCGCATGGGACGATGGATCGAGGAGTTTCCGGGCAATCTCGCCTGGTCGAACGCCACGCTGGTCTGCAAGGGCATGGCCCCCTACGGCTGCGTGTCGCTGGCGGAGATCGACCGGGTATGCGACCGGCTGCGCGCGCGCGAAGGCGAGGTGCAGGCGTGGTGGGAGGAGTGGGGCGCGATGGCGGCGGCCGTCGAGGCGCGCGCCGACGCGCTGGAGCGGGCCGGCCACCGGCGCAGCGCCGGCAACCTGTACCTTCGCGCGGGCATGTACTGGTTCACCGCCGAGCGCTTCGTCGAACCCGGGGAACACAAGCGCGAACTCGGTCGGCGCTCGATCGAGATGCAGGGGCGAGGCCTGCAAAGGCGCTACCCGGGCATCGAGCGTGTCGAGGTCGCGTGCGAGGGCGTCGACCTGCCGGCCTGGTTCCTGCCCGCGCAGCGGGCCACCGGGCCGGCACCGGTGGTGGTGGTGTTCAACGGCATGGACAACTGCAAGGAAATGAGCGTGCTGTTCGCCGGGCTGGAGTTCTCCGCCCGGGGCTGGCATACGCTGGCCATCGACGGTCCGGGGCAGGGCGAGTCGCTGCGCTTGCGCGGCCTGTCCGCCCGGCACGACTACGAGGTACCCGGCTCGGCTGCGTACGACTTCCTTGCCGCCCGCGCCGACGTCGATCCGGGCCGTGTTGCGGTGATGGGCTACAGCTTCGGCGGCTATTACGCGGCGCGGATCGCGGCCTTCGAGCCCCGCTACGTCGCCGGCGTGGCCTTTGCCGCGCTGCACTGGGACCTGCATGCCTGGCAACTCGAGATCCGTCGGCGCCAGCTCGCCGACCCGCAATCCACCGCGCAGTCGACCTTCCATTTCCAGTGGGTGATGGGGGAAGGCACGCCCGAGGCGGCCATCGAGAAGGCGCGTGCGTTCTCGCTGGAGGGCATCGCCCCACGGATCCGGATGCCCTTCCTCGTGCTGCACGGCGAGGCCGATCGCGTGGTCCCGGTCGCGGCAGCGCATCGCCTGCATGCGGAACTGGGCAGCACCGACAAGGCGCTGCGGCTGTTCGGCCCCGAGGAGGGTGGGGCGCAGCATGCGCAGGTCGACGACCGACCGCTCGGCGTCGACGCGATCGCCGACTGGCTGGAGCACGTGCTCGGCCCGGCGGCCGACGCGCGAGGGGCGCGATGAGTGCAACGACGCCCGACCTCGCGGAGGCACAGGCATTGATGGGCGCGCTGGCCTCGCGCTACGTGGACGTCGATGCGCTGGCGTGGCGCCCGACGCCCTCCCCGCTCATCCACATGAAGGTCCTGCTCGAGGATCCCGACACCGGACTGATGACCGCGCTGTTCCGCTGGCAGCCGGGTGCGGTGCTGGGCGAGCACGAGCACGTGCGCATCGAGCAGTCGTGGGTGCTCGAGGGCGCGATCGAGGACGAGGAGGGAGTCTGCCGCGCGGGGTCTTTCGTCTGGCGACCTGCCGGTAGCCGGCACGCGGCACGCTCGCCCGAGGGGGCGCTCGTGCTGGCCATGTTCCTTGCGCCCAACCGGTTCGTGGCCTCTCCCGTGGCGTCGCTCGACGCCGCGCGCTGATCGTCCGCGCGAGGCCTTCGTCAGGCGCGCGCCGGCCACGCCCGCTCGAGCGCGGCGAGGAAGGCGGGCAGGCCGGCCTCGGGCAGCAGCCCGATGCCGGCCGCACGCGCCCGGCCACCGCCGCCTTCGAAGCCGTCGCACAGGGTATCGGCGCCGCGGGGTGCCTCGAGCGGTGCGCGCACGCTCACCTGCCATCCGCCCGGGCGGGCGAGCAGCACGGCGTGGGCGCGGTGGGGGAAGGCCTGCACCAGCCCGTTCGCGTAGTGGCCGCAGATGCGTCGTGCCCAGGCCGCGTCCGGCAACGCATAGGCGGCCACCGAGGCGCGCACCATCAGCGGATCGACTTCGGCGGCGCGCGCGAGATCGTCACCCAGCGCGTGGCGCAGCACCTCGCACACCGGCTCGGCGACCACGAAGTCGAGCGGATCGGCGTACTGCGCCAGCGTGTCGTACAACTCCGCCGGGTGGTAGTGGAGGTCGTCGAGCGACTCTCCGTAGGCGTTGTAGTTCAGGCACTCGCCGAGCAGGCGAAGGGTGTGCAGTTGCGGTTCGCTCAGCCCGAGCGGCTCGGCCGCTGCGCGCGCAGGCTCGGCCAGGTTGTCGCCGAAGGCCCCGACCACGGCCCACGCCCGGTGGCGGCCATTGAGGAATCGGTCGACGATCAGGCTGGTGCAGGTGTCGTGCGCGAAGTCGAGGTGCGTGCGTAGGCCCGGCCGACGCGGTACCGGATCGGCTCCGTGGTGGTCGAACCAGCGTACCCGCGCACCGGTATCGAGCGCGTGCGCGAGCGCCTCGCGGTTGCGCTCGATCGAGATGTCGAATACGGTGATCTCGTCGCCGCGGGCGGGCTCGATCGTGGCGAGCAGCGCGTTGTCGCGCTTCACGCCCGTGATCCTCACGCTCTCGCGCGGTTCGGCGAGCCGGTACTGGTGCATCGCGCACAGCCCGTCCGCATCGCCGTTGAAAACGTCATAGAATTTCATCGATGAGTCCTGCGGCCCCGGATCGCCATACGGTGTCGTCCCCCGGTGGTGGCGATCCGCCCGGGGGTGCCGTGCCGGCCTCGCCCCCGATGTCGGCGGAGCCTCGCACCCCGGTCATGCCGTGGCACCCGCATGCCTACGAGGGCAGGCTTGCCCGCTACCTCGGCGCAGCTTACCTGCTGGTCATCGTCTACGCGAGCCTGTCGCCGTTCTCCGGCTGGTCGTCGCCGGGGACTTCGCCCTTCGCCTTCCTCGGCGAGGGCTGGCCGCGCTACGTGTCGAAGTTCGATCTCGCGATCAACCTGCTCGCGTACGTGCCCCTGGGAATGCTGCTGACCCTCGGGCTCCTGCGATGGCTGCCCTCGTGGGCGGCTGCGCTGGCAACCTCGCTCGCGTGCGTCGCCACGAGCGCGGGCCTGGAGACCCTGCAGATGTACCTGCCCGGGCGCGTGGCCTCCGCGCTGGACATCGCAGTCAATGCCGCCGGTGGCGTGCTCGGCGCACTGCTGGCCGCGCGAACCGGGCGACTGCCGCTCTGGGCGCGAATCGCGCGGGTTCGCGATCGCTGCTGCCTGCCGCCCGCAGTCTCCGATCCGGGGCTGGCGCTCGTCGGGCTGTGGTTCCTGACCCAGCTCGATCCCTCGACGCCGCTGCTCGCGGTTCTGCCGATGCCGGCGGCGGCACCCATCCCGGGCACGGGATTCGTTCCGCCGCGCGGTTTCTCGCTGCCGGTCGCGGCCCTCGTGGGCATCAACACGCTGGCGGCCTGCGCGTTCGTGATGACGCTGATGCGTCGGCGCTGGCATGCGCTGGTCGCCATGTGCGCGCTGGTGGCGTGTGCCGCGGCCATCAAGCTGCTGGCCGCCGTCGCGATGCTTCGACCCGAGGTGCTGCTGATCTGGACCGGTCCGGAGGTCGCCACCGGCCTCGCGCTCGGGATGCTGCTCGCCGCCGGCCTGCTCGCGCTCCGGCGGCGCGGCGTGCTCACCGTGGGCATCGTCGCGCTTCTCGCCTCGTTCGTTGCGTTGCATCTCCTCGACGACCCGCGCAAGCCAGTGCTGCCGCTGTGGCCGTTCCAGTGGAACTACGGCCAGCTGCTCAACTACACCGGCCTTGCCCGCACCGTCGCCGAACTCTGGCCGCTCGCGGCGGCGGCATTCCTCTACGCGCTGCGCAGGCGCCTGCGTGGCGCGGCCGGCATCCCCCGACCGCTATAATTCCCCGCATCCCGCGTCCGTCGCGGGCCCAGCCTGGAGCGCGCGATGAGCGAGCCGACGCCGCCGGTCGACGATACGAGCCACTACCGGCACCACGTGTTCTTCTGCTGCAACCAGCGTGATGGCGGCACGGCCTGCTGCGCGGATCATCGCGCCTCCGCCCTGCGCGACTACGCGAAGCGTCGGGTGAAGGCGCTCGGTCTCAGCGGCGCGGGCAAGGCGCGGGTCAACATGGCCGGCTGCCTCGACCGGTGCGAGCAGGGGCCGGTGCTGGTGGTCTATCCCGAGGCGGTCTGGTACACGTACGTGGACGAGAGCGACATCGACGAGATCATCGACTCCCACCTCGTGCGCGGGCGGCCGGTCGATCGGTTGCGCATCTGAGGGGCCGATGAAACCGCGTCGAGCGCCGGGATCCCGCCGGTGAGGCCCGACACGCTGCTGCGGCTGGATGCGGCCGGCGCCGCCGGGCGTATCGAGGTGAGGGTGAACGATCCGGGCCCGGCTCGCCGCGGCGTGGCCATCGTCGCCCATCCGCACCCCCTGTACGGCGGCACCAACGAGAACAAGGTGGTGACCACCGTGGCGCGGGCGTTCTTCGAGGCCGGGTACGCGGTCGCACGTCCGGCCTTTCGCGGCATCGGCGAGTCGGAGGGCGAGCACGACCACGGGGACGGCGAGACCGACGACCTGCAGGCGGTCGCGGCCCGGCTCGAGGGCCATTTCGGCACGAAGCCCGTGCTGCTCGCCGGATTCTCCTTCGGTGGTTTCGTGGCCAGCCGGCTCGCCGCCCGTGCGCAGGCGGCCGGCGAGCCGTATCGCCTCGTGGTGCTGGTCGCCCCGGCGGTGGGCCGCTTCGCGGTGGGCGAGGTCGATCCATCGACGGTCGTCATCCACGGCGAGGACGACGACGTGGTGCCGCTGGCCGCCGTGCTCGACTGGGCGCGGCCACAGGCCCTGCCGATCGAACTCGTACCCGGTACCGGGCATTTCTTCCATGGCCGGCTCCACGTGCTCGCACGCAGGGTGGCGCGCGCCGTGGCGGCGGTCGACTCGCCGCAGCGCCCCGGCGCCTAGCGTTCCGGCGCGCGGGAGCGGGCGCCGCCCGCAGCCGCCTCGGGCCGGTTGATCGCCGGTCGCGACGCACCCGCGCACGCGTGGCGCACAGGGCCGTTCCCGGCTGCGACCGATGTTGCCGATCGCGCGGCCGGCTGTGGCGCTCGTGGCCGGACGCCCCCGGGCATGCGCACGCGATGCCTGTCCGTACGACCCGCCGCGACCCGGGTTGCGGTTCGCATGGGGCGCTGCCCGACTGGCGGGTACGGGCGCGTGGCTGATAGGCTGCGGGTCGGATCAACCGGATACGGATGCGGCCTGCATGCTCTGGATCAAGTCGTTTCACATCGTCTTCGTCACCAGCTGGTTCGCGGGGCTGTTCTACCTGCCGAGGATCTTCGTGAACCTGGCGATGGTGCCCGCGGGCAGCGAGGCGGAGCGCGATCGCCTGCTGCTGATGGCGCGCAAGCTCTATCGCTTCATGACCCCGCTCGCGGTGCTCGCGCTCGCGCTCGGACTCTGGCTGTGGCTGGGCTACGGCATCACCGGCGGCTGGATGCACGCGAAGCTCGGCCTGACCGCGCTGCTCGTGGTCTACCACCTCTGGTGCGGGCGCCTGCTCGCGCGCTTTGCGCAGGGGCTCAACCGCCGCGGACACGTCTACTACCGCTGGATGAACGAACTGCCGGTGCTCGTGCTGGTCCTCGTGGTCGTCCTGGTGGTCGTCAAGCCGTTCTGAGCCGCCGGTGACCCCGCATCGCGATCCCCGGCCGGTCGCGCGGTATCCGTCCGGTGCGGGGACAGGCTCCGGTACGGCGCGTCGGTGGCTTGCGGCGATCGCGCTCGCGGCATCCGCCCCGTGGCCGACGACCGGTCTCGGCTCCGCGGGGGACGCATCCCCGCTCCCGCTCCCCACGCCCGCGCCCACGCTCGTGAACGCGACCGCGGGCCACCCCGCCGGGGACGCGCGTACGCCGAGGGCTACGCCCCCCCTCGCGCCGTCCGCTGCCGAGCCTGCATCGGCGGTGCTGGTCGTGCGCAGCTCGCCGATCGCCGGATTCCAGTTCCACGCGGGGGAGCAGGCGTGGCGCGACCTTCGCGTGGGCGAACCCCTCGTGCTCGTGCGCGAGCCCGCCAATCCCCACGATCCCGACGCGGTGCGGGTGGACTGGCGCGGCCTGCCGCTCGGCTACGTTCCACGCCGCGACAACCGGCAGGTGGCCCGGCAGCTCGATCGGGGCATGGCGCTGCAGGCGCGGGTGTCCCGGCTGCGCGAATCGCGCAACCCCTGGGACCGCGTCGAGTTCGAGGTGGTGCTGCCCCTGCCGGCGGCCGCCCTGCCCGCGGATCAGTCGGCCTCGCCCGGCTCGCCGTAGATCCTCGCGAGCGTGTGCGTGAAGCGCGAGGCGACCTGTGCGCGCTTCACCTTGAGGGTGGGCGTGAGCAGGCCGTTGTCCACGGTCCACGGCTCCGTCGTGGTGATCACCCGACGCACCCTCACGTAGCGGGGAAAGGCACCGAGCCTGGCGTTGGCGCGGCGCACCAGCGCGCGCTCGTCGGTCTCCCGGGTCACCGCGATCAGGCAGACGAAGGGATGCCCCTCGCCGACCAGCATCACCTGCTCGAACGCGGGGTCGTCGAGCAGCGCCGACTCGGCCTCCTCGGGCGGGAACTTCTCCCCGTTGGAGAGCACGACGATGTCCTTGCAGCGGCCGCGGATGTGCAGTCGACCCTCCTGGACCTCGACCAGGTCGCCGGTGCTGAGCCAGCCGTCGGCCGAGAGCACCTTCGCGGTGGCCTCGGGATTGCGCCAGTAGCCCTGCATCACCGAGGGGCCTCGCACCTGCAGCTCGCCCTCCGCGGTCAGGCGCCACTCGAGCCCATCCAGGGGGGCGCCTACCGACGCGGGATCGTTGTCGTGCTCGCGGTTGGCGGCGATGACCGGCGAGGCCTCGGTCATGCCGTAGCCCTGGATGATCGGCAGGCCCAGCCCGATGAAGGTGCGCGCGATCCGCAGTTCCAGCTTCGCGCCGCCGGCCGCCGCCAGCCGCAGCCGCCCGCCCAGGCGCTCCAGGACCGGGCCCGCCACCCGTCGACGCAGCGCCGCGAGCAGCACTCGCTCGGGCAGGCTCGCCTCGCCATTGAAGGCCTTCCAGCCCAGGCGCACGGTGGCCGAGAACAGCCACTGCCGCAGTCGGGAGGACGCCAGCGCCTGGTCGATGCGGGCGAGGAAGCGCTCGTAGAGCCGCGGTACCGCCAGCAGCAGCGTCGGGCGGACCGTGGCGAGATCCTCGCCCAGTTGCTGGACGCCCCGCGCGTAGGCCACGCAGGCGCCGGCCTGCAGCATCAGGTAGTAGCCACAGGTGCGCTCGAACATGTGGGACAGCGGCAGCACGGACAGCGCGACGTCCTCGCCGTGGATCGGGATCACCCGCGCACTCGCGCGCAGGTTCCACAGCACGTTGCCGTGGGAGAGCTTCACGCCCTTGGGTCGCCCGGTGGTGCCGGAGGTGTAGACGAGGGTGGCGAGCGTATCGTCGCCGACCGGGCGCACCTCGAACGCCGGTGCCTCCGCGGGCAGGAAGGCGTCCAGCCGGGAGGCTTCGTCGTCGGCGACGGATTCGACGCAGACGAACGCGGGCGGATCGGACATGCGTTCGCGCAGTCGCGCGAGCACCCGCGGCGTGTCGAGCACCAGCAGCCGTGCCCCCGAGTCCTCCAGGCAGGCGGCGATGTTGTCGGGGTTGTCGATCACGTAGAGGGGCACCACCACGAGCGCGAGTCCCAGCGCAGCCTGGTCGATGGCGACCCACTGGGGGCTGTTCTTCAGGCAGATCGCCACCCGGTCGCCGGGCTCGAAGCCGTGGTCGCGGAAGGCCTGCTGCCAGCGCGCGGCGAGGGCGAGCATGTCCGCGGCCGTATACTCGCGCCAGCCCGCCGTGCCGTCGCAGTCCTCCCACTGCCGGTACAGGACCCGGGCGGGGTCGTCCGCGTGGCGGGCGAGCAGGTGGGCAAGGCTGTCGGTCATGCAGTGCCGTTGTCGGAGGTCGGGATGGGCGTGAGCCGAGTGCCCCGCTATTTTGCGCCCTGTCCACGGGGGCTGGAAGCCGCGCTGGCCCAGGAGCTGACCGGAATCGGTGCGGGCGATCTCCTGGCCGTGCCGGGCGGCGTGTCGTTCAGCGGCGACCTTGCCGTCGGATACCGGGCCAACCTCGAGAGCCGGCTGGCGAGCCGGGTGTTGCGGGCGCTCGACCGCGGCGTCTATCGCGGCGAGCAGGATCTGTACGCGCTCGTGAAGGCGATCGACTGGCCGCGCTGGTTCACGGTCGACCGCACGCTGCGGGTGGACGTGACCGCGATCGACTCTCCTCTGAAGAGCCTCGAGTTCGCGACGCTGCGGATCAAGGATGCGGTGTGCGATCGCTTCCGTGCCGAGATGGGTGCGCGTCCCAGCGTGGACACGCGCACGCCCGACGTACGGATCCAGGTCTTCCTGGCCGCGTCCGAGGCGACCGTGTATCTCGACCTGTCCGGCGAGCCGCTGTTCAAGCGAGGCTGGCGCACGGAGGTCGGCGAGGCGCCGCTGCGCGAGAACCTGGCCGCCGGGCTGCTCGCGCTCGCCGGATGGCAGCCGGGCACCGTGCTGCTCGATCCGATGTGCGGCAGCGGAACGATCCCGATCGAGGCCGCCCAGCGCGCGATCGATCGCGCGCCGGGGCTCGAACGCGCATTCGGCTTCGAGCGCCTGCGCGATCACGATGCCGGCCTGTGGGCGAGCCTCGTCGCGCAGGCCCGGTCGCGCGTCCGGCGGCCGGCGCGCGCGCTGCGCGTGTTCGGCTCGGACCGCGAGGGCGCCGCGATCGTCGGTGCGCGGGCGAACGCTGCCCGCGCCGGCGTGGCCGAGGTGCTGCGCCTCGAGGTGGCCGATGTCCGGCGGCGCCTCGCGCCCGCGGCCACCGGCATGCTGCTGGCCAACATTCCCTATGGCGTACGGCTGGAGACGCAGGCCTCGCTGGAGCCGTTCTACCCGCAGCTCGGGGCGGGCCTGAAGGCGAATTTCGCCGGATGGAGCGCGTGGCTGCTGTCGCCCGATCGCAAGCTGCCCGGTCGACTGGGCTTGCGGGCGACGCGGCGCACCCCGGTGTTCAACGGCGCCATCGAATGCCGTCTCTTCGAGTTCCGGATGGTGGCCGGATCCAACCGCGGCCGGGATCCCGACGCGTCGACGTCGTCGGCCCGGGCATGCTAGCGTCGGCCCGTGTCCTTGGTCCGGATGTCGAGATCGCCCTCGCGAACGGCTCGAAGTCCCGGACGACCGCCACCATGCCGACCCTGCGCCAACTCCGTACCCGCACGACCCCGCACCTCCTGCCCCCCCCCGGGCGAGGCATGCCGGATCTTCCCCGCGCGCGAGGCACGTTGCGCCCTTGCCTCGCGCCCGAGGCCTCGCGTCCTCGCCGTGCGCGATCGGCCGCCAGGGCGATCGTCGTCGGCGTGCTCGCGCTGCTCGTCGTGCCGACCAGCCTGCTGCCGGCATCGGCCCACGCGCAGGGCTATCCGTCGCGACCGGTGCGCCTGCTGGTGCCCGCGCCGCCGGGGGGCTCCACCGACACGCTGGGCCGGATGGTCGGGCAGCGACTGGGCGAGTCGCTGGGCCAGCCGGTCGTGGTCGACAACCGCGCGGGCGCGGGCGGCACCGTGGCCGCCGAGACCCTGATGCGCGCCGCGCCCGACGGCCACACGCTCTCGATGGCCTACACCTCGCTCACCGTCAACGCGGTGCTCCAGAAGGTGCCCTACGACCCGCTGCGCGACTTCACGCCCGTGGCCCTGCTCACCACCTCGCCGCTGGTGCTCGTGGTCGGTGCGGCCTCTCCGGTGCGCACGCTCGGCGACCTGATCGCGCTGGGCCGCTCGCAGCCGCTGGCCTACGGCAGCGCCGGGGTCGGCAGTGGCGGCCATGTCACCGGCGAGATGCTCAACCTGATGGCAGGCCTGATGGCGCAGCACGTGCCCTACAAGGGCGCGGGCCCTGCCTCGGTGGATGTCGCGGGTGGGCAGATCCAGTTCCAGTTCGGCGCCCAGATCACCACCCAGGCGCTGGTCAGGGCCGGGCGGCTGCGCATGATCGCCGTGACCAGCGCGCGTCGCGCGCCCACCCTGCCCGAGGTGCCCACGATGGCCGAGTCCGGCCTGGCGGGCTTCGAGTTCCTGAACTGGTTCGGCGTCATCGCGCCGGCCGGCCTTGCGTCGGGCCTGGTCGCCCGGCTCAATGCCGAGGTCGGGCGCCTGCTCGAGGTGCCCGAGGTGCGCGAGCGGATCGTCTTCGACGGCGGCGAGCCGGCGGGCGGGCCGCCGTCGGCCTTCCGCGCGCTGCTCGAGGCGGACATGGCCAAGTGGGCTCGCGTGGCGAAGGCGATCCGGATGAAGGCCGACTGACCGCGGGCCTCGCGCCGCGGAGATCGTGCGGCGAGCCTTCGGCCGAGCAGCCGAGTCGCCGAAAGCCGCGGCGCGGGTGTCCGTCGCGGCCTCCGGCGCGCCAGGCGCCCGGTATCGCCCGCGGCGCCGGAACCCGCCGCCGCCGGTGGTGTTCAGACGATGTTGAGGTGGTCGATGCCGCCCATCACGTCGCGCTCCTTGGACTCGGCGCCCTCGAGCTTGATCGCCAGGCGCAGGTCGTTGAGCGAGTCGGCGTTGCGCAGCGCGTCCTCGTAGGTGATCAGCCCTGCCTCGTAGAGGTCGAACAGCGCCTGGTCGAAGGTCTGCATCCCGGTCTCGCGCGACTTCTTCATCACTTCCCGGATCTCCGCGACCTCTCCCTTGAACACCAGGTCGGAGACGAGCGGTGAATTGAGCAGTACCTCGACCGCCGGGATGCGGCCGCGGCCCTCGCGGCGGGGGATCAGCCGCTGCGAGATGATCGCGCGCATGTTGAGCGACAGGTCCATCAGCAGTTGCGTGCGTCGCTCCTCGGGGAAGAAGTTGACGATCCGGTCGAGGGCCTGGTTGGTGTTGTTCGCGTGCAGCGTGGCGACCGCGAGGTGGCCGGTCTCGGCGAAGGCGATCGCGTAGTCCATGGTCTCGCGATCGCGGATCTCGCCGATCATGATCACGTCCGGCGCCTGTCGCAGGCAGTTCTTGAGGGCGATGTGCCAGGACTCGGTGTCCACGCCGAC
>CAIKXV010000253.1 GCA_903831455.1 uncultured Pseudomonadota bacterium
CCGGCACCGTGTCGGGCGCCGGGCACGCGCCGTCCCGCGCCCGCCCGCGATCCGGTCGCGGGCGGGCGCGACGCTCCGGCGGTTGTCGCCCGCGCCGCGCGGACGGCGACCCCGCCGCGAGGTTCGGCTCCGGCGGGCATCGCGGGAACGCTTCCGGCCGAGCGGCCTGCACGGCATCATCGCGCATGACCCGCGAACGTAGTGCAGGGCCGGCATGACGATCGGCTGGTATCCCGGCCACATGGTGGCCGCGCGCCGCAAGGCGGTGGAGACGCTCGCGCGCACCGACGTGGTGGTCGAGGTGCTCGACGCGCGCCTGCCGGGCGCCAGTCGCAACCCGATGATCGAGGACCTGCGGCGCCACCGGCAGCGCCCGTGCATCCGCGTGCTCAACAAGGCCGACCTCGCCGACCCGGAGGCCACCGCGCAGTGGGTGCGCGCAATCGCGGAGGACACCGCGCCCGGAGACCGCGTGCAGGCGCTGCCCCTGTGCGCGCACCGGCCCGCGGACATCGCACGCCTGCCGCGGCTGGCGCAATCGCTGGCTCCCCACCGCGACAGCGCGCTCAAGCCCCTGCGCCTGATGGTGATGGGCATTCCGAACGTAGGCAAATCCACGCTGATCAACGCGCTGGCGCGCCGGCGCATCGCGGAGGTCGGCGACGAGCCGGCGGTCACCAAGCGCGAACAGCGCATCGACGTGAACGACCGGCTGGTCCTGTTCGACACGCCGGGGCTGATGTGGCCGCTGATCGAGCACGCCTCCGATGGCCTGATGCTCGCGGCCAGCCACGCGATCGGCGTCAATGCCTACATCGACGAGGAGGTCGCGCAGTTCCTCGCCGAGGTGCTGCTGGCGCGCTATCGCCCCCGCCTCGTGCAGCGCTACGCGATCGGGCAGGCCGTCATCGACGGGCCGGCGGTCATCGAGGCGGTGGCGGTTCGCCGTGGACTGCTGCTGCGCGGTGGAGTCCCCGATCCCGGCAAGGCTGCGCGCGCGCTGCTGGCCGACTATCGCAGCGGGGCCCTGGGCCGGATCAGCCTGGAGACCCCGGACACGCGCGCAGCGATGCTGGCGACCGATCGCGCGGCCGACCCCTCGCCGCCTGCGCCATCGCCCGACGGCCCGCTGCCCTCGGACCCCTGAGCGCGCCCCCGGCGTCGCCTCGCAGGGCGGCGACGGGGCGGCGCCCCCTCGGGATTCAGGCGGCCTTCACCAGCCCCGGCGTGTAGCCCAGGTTGGGCGCCAGCCAGCGCTCCGCCTCCGCGAGGTCGATCCCCTTGCGCCGGGCATAGTCCTCGACCTGGTCCGGCCCGATCTTGCCCACGGCGAAGTACTGCGAGTCGGGATGCGACAGGTAGAAGCCACTGACCGAGGAGGCCGGCATCATCGCGTGGCTCTCGGTGAGCGTGATGCCCACCTCGGGCGCACGCAGGAGATCGAACAGCGCCGGCTTCTCGGTATGGTCGGGACAGGCGGGATAGCCGGGCGCCGGACGGATGCCCCGGTAGCGCTCGGCAATCATCGCGTCCAGGTCCAGGGATTCGTCCTTTGCATACCCCCAGAACTCGCGGCGCACGCGCTTGTGCAGCAACTCGGCGAAGGCCTCGGCCAGCCGATCGGCCAGTGCCTTGCACATGATCGCCCCGTAGTCGTCGCCCTTGCGTTCGAAGTCGGCCAGTCGACGATCCATGTCGAGGCCCGCCGTCACGGCAAACGCCCCGATGTAGTCGGCCACGCCGCTGTCGCGCGGCGCGATGAAGTCGGCCAGGCACTGGTTCGCGCGGCCGGTCGGCTTGCGGTTCTGCTGCCGCAGGTTGTGCCAGGTCATCAG
>CAIKXV010000254.1 GCA_903831455.1 uncultured Pseudomonadota bacterium
CCTGTCGGCGGAACTGTTCTGGCAGCGGACCGGCACCACCGGCATCCACGTGCCCTACAAGGGCGGGGCGGCCGCGATGGCCGACATGGTCGGCGGGCAGGTCGATCTCTCGTTCCAGAACCTGGGCGCCGCGGCCAACCACATCAAGGCCGGTCGCCTGCGCGCGCTGGCCCTCACCGGAGACCGGCGGGCCCCGCAGTTTCCGGACGTGCCGACGATGATCGAGTCGGGGCTGCCAGGGTTCGAGGTGTACTCCTGGCAGGCCTTCGCGGCGCCGCGCGGACTGCCCGCCGAGGTGCGCAACCGGCTCGAAGGGGCGGTGATCGGCGCGATGCGTACCCCCCAGGTGCGCGAGCAGATGGACCAGATCGGCTTCGAGGTGGTCGCGGGTACGGGCTCGCAGTTCGAGGCCTTCCTGCGCCAGGAAATCTCGCGCTGGCGGCAGGTGGTGCAGACCGGCAACATCAAGGCGGACTGACTCGCCTCGGCGGGCGCGTGGCGATCGCCGGTCGGTCGTCGCGAGCGTCGCGCGGCAAGGCACGAAGGAGGCGGGCGATGCAGGCGGCATGGTACGAGCGCAACGGGGCGGCAGTCGACGTGCTGCGGGTGGGCGAGTTGCCGGATCCGCAGCCGGGTCCCCACGAGGTCCGCGTACGGCTGCGCACCGCGGCGATCAATCCCTCGGATGTCAAGGCACGGGGCGGATCCCGGCCGGTGCTGCCGCCGCGGGTGATTCCCTGCAGCGACGGCGCCGGTGTCATCGACGCGGTCGGCCCGTGGGTGGACCCGGGTCGAGTGGGTGAACGGGTGTGGACCTACAACGCGCAATGGGGACGGGCGCACGGGACCAGCGCACAGTACGTGTGCCTGCCGGAGTCGCTCGCGGTGCCGCTGCCCGAGGCGCTGGACGACGCGCACGGGGCTTGCCTGGGCATCCCCTGCATGACCGCGCACCGCTGCCTGTTCGCCGATGGCCCGATCGAAGGGTTGAACGTGCTGGTCACCGGCGGCGCGGGGGTGGTCGGCCACTACGCGATCCAGATGGCGAAGTGGGCGGGTGCCCGCGTGGCGACCACGGTGAGTTCGCCGGCCAAGGCCGCGCACGCGCTCGCTGCCGGCGCCGACCGCGTGGTCGACTACCGTCGCGAGGACGTGGTGCAGGCGGTCAGGGACGGGCTGGGGGGCATCGACCGGGTGGTCGACGTCGACCTGGGCAGCAACCTGCCGGTCACCTCCGAACTGTTGCGGCCCGGCGGCGTGATCGCCGCCTACGCCACGATGGGCAAGCCCGTCCCCGAACTGCCGTATGCGCGGCTGCTGTGGAAGAACCCGCTGGTCCGGCAGGTCTTCGTCTACACGCTGCCCGAGGCGGTGCGTCGGCAGGCGGTTCTCGACATCGCCCGCTTCGTCACCTCGGCGCCCCGCATCTTCGCGATCGCCGCCCGGTTCCCGCTCGCCGACGTGGTGGCGGCCCACGAGGCGGTCGAGCGGGGCGACAAGATCGGCCAGGTCATCCTCGACCTTCCCTGAGCGGTCGCATTCCCGACCGGACGCCGGCGCGCGACAGCACGCTCGCGGACGGTGCCGTCGGTCAGCCGTGGGTCCTGATGCGACTGGCGCGGCCTGCGGCTACAGTGGGGTTCGGTTGCGCCCCGCTCGGGCGGGGCCCGGATCCGAACGGAGGCTTGCGATGAATGCACGCGAACGGGAGTTGCTCGACAGGGTCGCGAGCCATGTGCTGCGCCGCCCGGACTATCCGCCCGAACCCGAGGCCGAGCGGTTGCTGACCCGCCTGAACGCGGCGCGCCGCGATGTCGACCGCATCCTGCTCGAGCGCGTCGTCGTGCTCGAGGCCGCGCTCGATGCCGTTCGCGAGCAGGCCGCGCGCGAGCGCGAGCAGGCGGCCGTCGCGCGCGCGCGCGAGCCGGTCGCGGCGCCC
>CAIKXV010000255.1 GCA_903831455.1 uncultured Pseudomonadota bacterium
CTGGGTACCAGCGTGAAGTGCTGGTACACCATGCCGATGCCCAGCGCATGCGCGTCGTGGGGGGATCGAATCACCTGCTGGCGCCCGTCGACCACCACCTCCCCGGCATCGGGCGGATGAAACCCTACGAGGCACTTGACCAGCGTGCTCTTGCCGGCGCCATTCTCGCCCAACAGTGCGTGGAAGGCGCCCGAGGGCACTCGCATCGAGACGTCGTCGAGCGCCGTCAGCGGCCCGAAGCGCTTCGTCATGCCGCAGAGCTCGACGGCCAGGCCATGCCGGGGCATGTCCGGCCGCGCGTCCTGCACGCGCATGAAGCTCGCGTCGACCGACATCAGCCCGCCGCCCCGATCGCCGCGATCACCTGCACCGAGTCGGACACCGCGCCGAACACGCCGCCCTGCATCGTCACCATCTTCAGCGCGGCGGCGTGGTTGCCCGCGTCGGTCGCCCCGGTGCAGTCGGACAGGATCAGGCACTCGAAACCGCGGTCGTTCGCCTCGCGCATCGTGGTATGCACGCACACGTCGGTGGTGATGCCGGTGAGCACCAGGTTGCGGATGCCGCGGGTGCGCAGGACGAGTTCGAGGTCGGTCGCGCAGAACGATCCCTTGCCCGGCTTGTCGATGACCAGCTCTCCGGGCAGCGGCGCCAGCTCCGGGATGATCTCCCAGCCGGGCTCGCCGCGGACCAGGATGCGGCCGCAGGGGCCGGCATCGCCGATGCCGATGCCCTGCGTTCCGATCTGCCGCGATCGCCAGCGCTTGTTCTCCGGCAGGTCGGAGAGATCCGGCCGATGTCCCTCGCGGGTATGGATGATCGTGTATCCACCCGCCCGCATCGCGGCCAGCACTCGCCGGATCGGCTCGATCGGGGCGCGCGTGAGCGAGATGTCGTAGCCCATCTTGTCCACGTAGCCGCCCAGCCCGCAGAAGTCGGTCTGCATGTCGATGACCACCAGCGCGGTGTTGTCGGGGCGAAGGTCGCCGTCGAAGGGCCAGCGATAGGGGTCGGCGTCGATGAAGCGTTCGGTCATGATGGATTCGGTGGTGGTGAGGGGCGGAAGATCGTGGAGGCCGGACACGCGCCGGGTTGCGGGCAGGCCGGTCTGGAGAGCCTGCCGGGGCCGGCGGGCGTGGCGGGGGTAAGGGGCGCGGCGCGGGGTCAGCGCACGATGCTCAGTTCCCCGGGGGCGCCCGCCAGCGTGCGCCGCGGCGAGCAGGTGGTCATCATGATCGCGAGCGTCAGCACGTACGGCGCCGCGTTGAACAGGTAATAGCCCGAGGTGATGCCCACCGACTGCAGTGCCGGTCCGAGCGAACTCGCCCCGCCGAAGAGCAGCGCCGCGTAGAAGCAGTGCACCGGGTTCCATCGCGCGAAGATCACCAGCGCCACGGCCATCAGCCCCTGCCCGCTGGACAGGCCCTCGCTCCAGCTCCCGGGATAGTGCAGCGACAGGAAGGATCCGCCCACGCCGGCGAGGAAGCCGCCCGCGCCGGTGGCCAGCGTGCGCACGAGGTCCACCCGGTAGCCCATCGCGCGCGCGGCATCCGCGCTGTCGCCGACGATGCGCAGCACGAGTCCCCAGCGGGTGTGCCGGAACGCCCAGGCCAGCAGCAGCGCGAGCGCCAGGCCGATCAGGAAGAGCGGGCTCACCTGCAGCGCCGCCTGGATCTGCGGTGAATCGCTCCACGCGCCCAGCGGCAGCGACGGCAGGTTCGGCGCCTTCGGCTGCACGAAGGGCTTGCCCAGGAAGAAGGCAAAGCCCAGCCCGAACAGCATCAGGCCGATGCCCACCGCGATGTCGTTCACCCGCTGCAGGTTGCAGATGACCCCGTGCAGCAATCCCAGCAGCAGGCCGGCCCCGCCCGCCGCCAGCACGCCCAGCCACGGGTTGCCGCTGAGGTAGGCGATGCCGTAGCCGGCCATCGCGCCCATCACCAGGATGCCCTCCAGCCCGAGGTTGATGCGGCCGCTCTTCTCGGTGATGCACTCCCCGAGGCTCACGAACAGGAACGGCGTGCTCACCCGCAGCGCACCGCCGAGCACCGCGATCAGCACGCCCATCCAGCCCGGGTCGTTCATGCGCCCCCCTCCGTCGGGCACACGGGCTCGCCCCGCCCCGTCGACGCACCGATCGAGCGCAGCGCGCTCGCCACACGCTCGCGCGGCGCCCGTGCCAGCGCAACGTCCACCACACCCCACCGGGCGCCGGAGCGGCTCATGCCGTGGCCTCCGCGCGCGGCCGCGCCCGCAGGCGACCGTAGAGCGTCTCGCTCGCAAGGATCAGCAGGAACGCCATGCCCTGCAGCACCAGCACGGTGGCATCGGGCAGGTCCAGCCGCCGCTGCAGCATGCCGCCGCTGGCTGCCAGCCCCCCGAGCAGGATCGACACCGGCACGATGGCGAGCGCATTCTGGCGCGCGATGAAGGCCACCAGGATGCCGGCATAGCCATAGCCGGCCATCAGCGACGCATTCGCGCTGCCGTGCACGGCCGCCACCTCGACCATGCCCGCCAGGCCGGCCGCACCGCCGCCGAGGAAGCAGGCCGCCAGCATCAGGCGAGCCACCGGCAAGCCAGCCAGACGGGCGGCGCGGGCGTTGCCACCGACGATGCGCAAGGCAAACCCCCACGGGGTGCGCTCCACCAGCAGGTGCAGCGCGAGGCAGCAGACCACGCCGAAGGCAAGGCCCCAGTGCACATCCATGCCCGGCAGCGTGCCGATCATGCTGGCCTCGCCGATCGGCGCGGTCGACGGCTTGTTCAGGCTGGCCGGATCCCGCAGCGGCCCCTCCACCAGGTGGTTGAACAGCGCGATCGCGATGTAGGTGAGCAGCAGGCTCGAGAGCGTCTCGTTGATGCCGCGATACTGGCGAAGCGCGCCGGCGGCCATCACCCACAGCCCGCCCATGACGACCGCGCCTGCGGCCATCGCCAGCTGGACCCCCAGCGGCCACAGGCCCGCCATCGCATGGCCGATCACGGCGGCAGACAACCCACCCAGCACCAGCGCCCCCTCCCCGCCGATCACCATCAGCCCGGCTCGCGCCGGCAGCGCCACGCACAGCGCCGCGAGGATCAGCGGCGCGGCGCGGGAGAGCGTGTTCTGCCAGGCGAAACTGCTGGCAAACCCGCCCTCCCAGATCAGCCGATACACCTCGATCGGACTGTGGCCGAGGAGCAACACGAACACGCCGAACAGCACCAGCGCCGCCGCGAGCGCGCCCGTCGGGATAACGAGCGCCTCCAGCCCGGGCGACATGCGCAGGCGGGAGGCGGCCACGGGGCGTCCGATCGGGACCGGTCGTGACGAAGGCAGCGATCAGACCTTCCCGATCACCCCCTCGACCAGGTAGTTCATCGATTCGAGCACCGGATCGGTCTGGATCAGGCCCTTGCCAGCCGCGATCACTTCCTTGCCGGTGTTGTCCTTGAGGCCGCCGCGGAAGATGATGAAGTCACCCTTCATCATCGTGGCGCGAGTGGCCTCGGCCTGCTTGCGGGCGGCCTCGCCTACCGCGCGGCCATAGGGCGACATGCGCACGAACCCTTCCTTGAGCCCGCCGCGCACGAAGTTGCGGAACGGCGCGCCCGAGAGCGCATCCTTCACGTGCTGCTCGTAGACGGTGAGCCAGTTCCACTCCGCGCCCGACAGATACCCCTTCGGCGCCAGCGCCGACTGGTTCGCGTGGTAGCCGCAGGAAAAGATCCCGCGCTTCTCGGCCGTCTCGACCACCACCTTCGGGCTGTCGACGTGGCAGGTGATCACGTCCACCCCCTGGTCGGCCATGCTGTTGACCGCCTCGGCTTCCTTGACCGGCAGCGACCAGTCGCCGGTGACGATGAGCTGGCAGGTGATCTTCGGGTCGACGCTGCGAGCGCCCAGCAGGAAGGCGTTGCAGTTGCGCAGTACCTGCGGGATGGGCTTGGCGGCGATGAAGCCGATCTTCTTCGTCTTGCTGGCATGGCCGGCCAGGATGCCGTTGAGGTACTGGCACTCGTCGATGTAGCCGAAGTAGCTCCCGGTGTTCATCGGGTGCTTGCCCTGGGTCCACATGCCACCGCAGTGCGCGAAGCGCACCTTCGGGAACTTCTCGGCCATGCGCAGCATGTGCGGGTCGAAGTAGCCGAACGAGGTCGGGAAGAGCAGCGTCGCCCCGTCCTGCACGATCATCGAGGCCATTGCCTTCTGCACGTCGGTGGTCTCGGGCACGCGCTCCTGCTCCACCACGCGCAGCCCGGGCATCTTCTTCAGCGCCGCGGCCGCCTGCGCCTGCGCCTGGTTGTAGCCGTAGTCGTCGCGGGGACCGACGTAGATCACGCCGACGGTGAGCTTGGCCTGGGCCCACGCCCCGGCAGACCATCCCGCGAGCGATGCGGCGATCGCAGCCGATCCGGCGCCCTGCACGAAGCGACGACGGCCCGCCTCCGGAGACACCCCGACCTCAACCCCCTGCTGCTGTTCAACCTTGCGCATGCGAAAGCCCCTTCCTGTGTACGTGTGGTCAATGACTCATCGGCCCCGGCTCCCCCCGGAACTTCGCCCATCGGCGCAAGCACGTCCTGTGCCAGACCGATTGACCCGCGCCCGGACCGGGCGGCCGGGGCGCGATGCGCTCGCACGCGGTGCTGCTACGATTCGGCCTGTCGGGATGCAGATGCACGGTCACGATGCCGCGCGCGCCGCCCGTCGAACCCGCTGGAGGAGCCTTCCCGATGAGCCCGCCTGCGACCAGCGCCCGCGTGGCCCTGGCCACGCTTGCCCTGCTCGCCTCGTGTCCGGCGAGCCCTGCCTACCCGGAGCGCTCGATCCGTCTGGTGGTGATCTCCGCGCCGGGCGGCACCACGGACATCATGGGGCGCCTGCTCGCGCACCATCTGGGCGAAGGACTGGGCCAGCCGGTAGTGGTGGACAACCGGCCTGGCGGCGGTGGGCTGGTCTCGGCCGAGATCGTCGCGCAGGCCCCCTCGGATGGACACACCCTGCTCTACACGCACACGAGCTTCTCGGTGATGCCCAGCATGCACCGCAAGCTGCCCTACGACACCCTCGCCAGCTTCGAGCGTGTCGGGCTGTTCGCGCTCTTCCCCAACGTGCTGCTGGTGAACAACGCGCTGCCGGTGAAGAGCGTGCAGGACCTCATCGCCCTCGCCCGTGCGCGTCCGGGCGCGCTCGGCTACGCGGCGGGCACCACCGGCGCGAGCGGCCACCTCGGCGGCGAACTGTTCAAGTCGATGGCGAAGGTCGACATCGTGCACGTCCCCTACAAGGGCACCGGCGGACAACTCGCCTCGGTCGCCAGCGGCGAGACGCAGATGACCTTCGCGAGCATCGCCGCCGCCATGCCCTTCGTCACCACCCAGCGCGCACGCGCGCTGGCCGTCGGATCCGCGCGCCGCTCGCCGGCACTGCCCAACGTCCCGACCGTCGCGGAGTCGGGACTGCCCGGCTTCGACATCAGCGCATGGAACGGCGTGATGGCGCCGCGGCGCACGCCCGTCGCGGTGATCACCCGCCTCAACGCGGAGATGACCCGCGTGGCGAGCCTGCCCGACGTGCGCGAACGCGCCGCTGCCCAGGGCGCCGAAGTGGTGTCGGGCACGCCGCAGGCGTTCACGGAGCACCTGCAGCGGGAAATCGCCAAGTGGGCGCGGCTGGTGAAGGACGCCGGCCTCGTCCTGAGCAACTAGAACCACCGGGAGACCGACCTTGAGTGAAGAGATCGCGATGCGGCGGGGAGACGAGCTGGCCGGGAAGGTGGCGCTGGTCACTGGCGGCGCGCGCAACATCGGCCGCGAGATCTGCCGCTCGCTCGCCGCTGGCGGCGCGTCGGTGATGATCAACGCCAACACCTCGCGCGAAGCGGGCGAGCAGACCGTAGCCATGATCGAGCAGGCCGGCGGCCGCGCCGCGCTGTCCATGGGCGACATCACCGACCCGGACACGGTGCAGCGCCTGGTCGAGGAGACCGTGCGCCGCTTCGGCCGCCTGGACATGGTGGTGAGCAACGCGGCCATCCGCGCCGAGACGCCCTTCGACCGCATCACGCTGGCGGAGTGGCGCCGGGTAATCTCCACCGTGCTCGACGGCGCGTTCCTGGTGTCGCAGGCGGCCCTGCCCCACCTGATCGCCGCCGGGGGCGGCACGCTCATCTACATCGGCGGCATGACCGGCCACAAGGGCGCGCTTCACCGCTCGCACGTGGTCACCGCCAAGGGCGGGCTCGCCGCGATGACCAAGGCGGTCGCCCACGACCTCGCCGAACACCACGTCACGGTCAACTGCGTGGTGCCCGGCCCGATCAACACCCAGCGCGGGCTGCCCGGCGTGCCCGACCGGCCCGACCACCGCAAGGTGCTGCCGCTCATCGGGCGCCGCGGCGAGCCGCAGGAGATCGCGGCCATGGTGCGCATGCTGTGCGGCCCGGACGCGCGCTACATCACCGGGCAATCCATACACGTCAACGGCGGAGTCCTGATGCCATGAGCAGCACCCAGAAGAAGAAGACCCGGGCGACGGTGTCGCCACTGATGCACACGCTGGCCACCTACATGGCGCGCGCCGCCCGCCGCCCGTTGCCGAAGGAGGTGGCGGAGAAGACCAAGCACCACGTGCTCGACACGATCGCGGCGATGGTGTCGGGCTCACGGCTGCTGCCCGGGGAGAAGGCCATCGCCTACGCGCGCACGCTGGGCGGCGCGCCGCAGGCGCTGGTGATCGGGTCGGACATCGTCACCAACGCCGAGCAGGCCGCGCACATCAACGGCATGCTCGCCCATGCCGACGAGACCGACGATTCGCACGCGCCGTCGCTCTCGCACCCGGGCTGCGCGATCGTGCCCGCGGCGCTCGCCATGGGCGAGCGAGAGCGCGCGAACGGCACGCAGCTGCTGCGCGCGGTCGCGCTGGGCTACGACCTGTGCGCGCGCCTGAACCTGTCGCTGCATCCGTACGACTTCCGGCAGGCGGGGCACTCCACCCACAGTTTCGGCCCCGGCTTCGGGGCGGCGGCCGCCGCCTCGCTGCTGGCCGGGCTGGACTACGACGGCATGCGCCACGCACTCTCCTACACCGCGCAGCAGTGCTCGGGCGTGTCGTGCTGGATGCGCGACGAGGAACACATCGAGAAGGCCTTCGACTTCGGCGGCATGCCGGCACGAAACGGCACGGCGGCCGCCTCGATGGTGGCCTGCGGGTTCACCGCGGTGGAGGACGTGTTCTCCGGCGAGCGCAACTTCTACATCGCCTACGACGAGACCGCCCGCATCGGTCGCAAGCCCCAACCCGAGCGGCTGGTCCGCGATCTCGGCAGCGTCTACGAGATCATGAACACCAACATCAAGCGCTGGTCGGTGGGCTCGCCGATCCAGGCGCCGCTGGACGCGTTGCTGGAGCTGATCCGCGCCCACGGGCTGAAGGCGGCGGACGTCGAGTCGGTGCAGGTGCGCGTGGCCCACCAGGGCGCGAACACCACCGACAACCGCAACATGCCCGACATCTGCATGCAGCACATGTGCGCGGTGATGCTGATCGACGGCATCGTGACCTTCGAGTCCTCGCACGACGAGCGCCGCATGAAGGACCCGAAGGTGCTCGACCTGCGCCGGCGCATCACGCTGCGCGGCGACGACGCGCTCACCCGCGCGATGCCCTCGCGCCAGGGCATCGTCGAGGTGGCGCTGAAGGATGGCCGCCGGCTGCGCAAGCACGTGAAGGCGGTGCGCGGCACCGCGCAGAACCCGATGACCCGGGCCGAGGTGGACGAGAAGTGCTTCCACCTGATGGCCCCGATCCTCGGCAAGGCGCGGTCGCGCCGGCTGTGCGACGCGGTGTGGACGCTGGAGAAGGTCGACAGCCTCACCCGGCTGCGGCCACTGCTGAAGGCCTGAGTCGCCGCCGCGCACCGACCGGCGCCCTTGATTGCGCCTGCGATGGCCAGTGCAATCGGGGAGGCACGTCGGTCAGTCCGGACCGTCCGGGATTCGTCTTCATCAGTCGAAGAACGGATGCCGGGGCCTGCCCGTCAGGCTGTACACCAGAAGGGAGATCGGCCAGAGGATCCACAGCGCGATCCACCACATCGGCAGCTGAAAGAGCTCCGGGCGATCCGTCAGGAACACGAATCCGATCACATGCGTCCAGGCGATAACTATTACCCAGAAGAACGACCACACGCGGCGTCGTTCGACATCCACCCGGCGCACCCACCACACGATCAGCGCTGCCAGCAGGAGCGTGACCCACCAGCGTTGCACCGACAGCAGCGGCGTTCCCCCCTGGATGAACGGGATCAGGCATGGCGGTCGACGCTCGTACTTCCAGCCTGAACAGAAAATCCCCCAGCCCGCCGAGGTCTTCCAGCTGGATCGGGTCGCATCCATGACCAGTTGCCCGATCAGCATGAGCACCGACATGCTCCGGACAAAATACAGCCCGTAGCGCTCGCGAGCCATTCGGGCGCGCTGGAAGCGGTCGGGCCGGAACACATAACGCATACGGTCACGCTCCACTCAGGTCGGGGAGGAGGGTCTACGATGTTCCCCGAAAAAAGGCCGAACGAAAAGACGCCGGAACGAAGACGCCGCGCGAATCGTGTCGGCCGAGGGGCGAACGGGCTCCGCCGATCGGTCTCGGTGCCGGCGCGGCTCCAGGCGTGTCACCGACTCGTCGAGCCTCGCGCGGCGACTTCGTGGCCGCCCTCCTGACGCCTGATGCCTGCCGCCTCAGAGTCCCAGCATGCGGGCCGCGTTGGTCCCGAGGATCAGGTCGCGATCGGCCTGCGCCAGACCACCGAGCCGCTCGACGACTTCGACCGGCTGCTCCGGTCCCATGTCGAAGCAGTAGTCGCTGCCCATCACCACCCGATCGGCGCCGACCATCCGCACGAGGTTCATCAGGATCTCGTCGTTGTGGGCGATCGTGTCGTAGGCAAAGCGGCGCAGGTAGGCGCTGGGCGGCTGCTTCATGTGGGTGAGTTCCGGACGCACCCGCGTGCCGTGGTCCCAACGCCCGACCAGCGCCGGGAACGTTCCTCCGGCGTGAGGCAGCATCACCTGCAGCCGGGGAAACTCGTCCATCACGCCGCCGAAGATCAGGCTGGCCGCGGCGATGCCGGTCTCGTACGGGTTGCCGCACAGGTTGGCGAGATAGTAGCGAGAGGTGCGCGGGCCTCCGATCGGGCCCATCGGATGCAGGAAGATCGGCCAGCCCGCCTTCTCGCAGGCGGCGTAGACCGGGAAGAACTGGCGCTCGTCCAGGTTCAGGCCATTCACGTGCGTGGCCATGTAGAGGCCCCGGATGCCCGGCAGCTTCGAGGCCCGCTCGATCTCGCGCACCGCGAGATCCGGTGCGTGCATGGGCACCATCGCCATGCCCAGGAAGCGGTCCGGGTGCTTCTGGTGGGCGGCGGAGGCCGCGTCGTTGTAGGCCTGCGACAGCGCCAGCGCGAAGTCCGGCGGCGCGAAATAGACCATCGGCGTGGTGAGCGACAGGGCCTGGACATCGACGCCGGTCGCATCCATGCGGGCGAGACGCATGTCGAGGTCGACGAAATCCAGCGACCAGTCGATCTTCAGCGTCCCGGCGGCAAAGCGCACCTCGCGTCCCTCGCGGGTGATCCTGGCGCCGCCGTGCCGCTCTCCATTGCGCTCGATCATCCGCATCCACTCGTCCGGATACCAGTGCGCGTGGGTGTCGATCACCGGAACGCCGGCGCGGCGCGGCGCGGGCTGCCCGCCGCCGGCGGGCGCGACGGCATGGCAGCCGCACATCGGGGACAGACCGGGAAGCAGGGACAGCATCGAGCGAGGCATTGTTCGCCACTCCATGGGAGACACACGGGACCCTGCGCCTGCGTTCCCGCCGGGCCCAGGGCGTCCGGGGCGGGCCGCGCGCGCAGCGCGGGCCTGATTCTCGCGCATCGTTCGGCCGGTGGCTACGGGGCTACTTTATCGACGCGTGTGACGCCGCTCGCCGTGAGGGCCTGAAGGCCGCCGCGCCCTGCGGGTGCCGGGCCCACGGCGACGCGCTCGTGATCGACCCCCTCGATTCAGGGCATCGCGTCCATTCCCGCGATCCCCACGACAGGCACCACACTGCCTGTCCGCTCGTTGCGGCTCCCTTTCAGCAGGCGCGGTCGACATTGGACGCGGAGGTCCGCGCAGCAGCGGGGACATCGCCCGATCGGTGCAGCCGGATCGTGCCGAAAGTCCAGACCTCCCGGGCGCTCAGCCCAGAACCTGCAACCCGTGCCTGTCGACCACCGACAGCAGCTTGAGCGCCATGCCGCTGGGCCGCTTGGCGCCGGTCTCCCACTTCTGCACCGTGGAGGGACTGGTATTCAGGTAGCGGGCGAATACGAGCTGACTGACGCACGCGCGCTCGCGAATGCGCTTGATGTCCGCAGGTGCCATGGCGGGCACGGGCGTCAGGCACGACACGTCGAAGTCGCGCATCGTGGCCTTGTCGATCAGACCTGCTCGACGAAGGTCACGCGCGGCACTGTGGACTGCCGCGAACGCGTCAGTGCGGTAGCGACGGGGAGTGGTCATGTATGAGTTCCAGAAGAACGCCCTGATCGAGCGCCCGTTCGATTTCCGCGGGCGTCATGCGGGCATACTGCTGCGCCAGGCGACGAAATACGATCAGTTCATCACGGTCGATGTCGTCTCGGTCCTGCTTGGCGTACAGGTAAGCGAAGACGCATACCCTGCCGCACTGCAGAAGAATGGAGCGGTATTCGTTGTTCCGCAGGCGCTTCTTGAGAACACCGCCGCCCAGATCCTCGGCGTAGCCCGCCAGCGCATCGCGCGCAGCCCGCAGCAGCACTCCATCCGCAAGGCCCGTCCGTCGAGCCTTGCGCGAGAACCACGGTGTCTTGCAGACCACGACATCGACTTCGTCACGCATTGAAGTATAGCACCTGGTGACATGCCGACAGGATGGTGTGCGACGGTACCGAGTGGCCTCTCGCCGCCACGCAAGTATCGATCGGCCCCTGACATGTCATTCGAGCGTCTTCGCGGAACGCATGCACGCTCGAAAAACACGCGTTGCAGCGCGTGTCCCCCACGGCGACCGGGATAACCCGGCGCGGGCAGTACCTCCCGCATCGACTCCACGGTCGCGAGTGCCCGCGCCCCTGTACCGGACAGCCCGTCGCGCGAATCGCGGCCGAAGAGCCGTCTAGGCGGTGATCCGCGTACCGCTGGCCTCGCCGCGCACGGCCACGAGCCGCTGCACGACCGCCGGCTTCGGTCGATCGACCTGTCCCTGCTCGAAGGCGATCGGCGTGAGGTCGGGAAACGCCTGGAGCAACTCGC
>CAIKXV010000256.1 GCA_903831455.1 uncultured Pseudomonadota bacterium
CCGCCCTCCAGCGCCGTGCAGCAGCCCCCCGCCTCGGTCAGGACCAGCCAGCCGGCGGCGTAGTCCCACAGGTTCTGGCCGCCGTGCAGGAACAGGTCGAAGCGGCCCGCGGCGGCGTAGGCCCATTCGAGCGCGCTCGAACCCAGGCTGCGCGTGCTGCGGAAGGGGGCGGTGGACGCCATGCGCGCGGCCAGCGCGCGATCGAGCCGCTTCGTCTCGACGGCGGCCAGGCAATGTCGCATCGGCACCGATCGCCGCGACTCGGGCAGCCGGCTGTCGTTCAGCCAGGCCCCCGCGCCGGCCTCGGCATGGAAGGCCTCGTCGCGTACCGGGTCGTAGACCACGCCCAGTGCAGGGCGGCCCTGGCGCAGCAGCGCCACGGAGATCGAGAAGAACGGCAATCCGGCGGCGAAGTTGGTGGTGCCATCGAGCGGATCCACGCACCACAGGCCGTCCTGTCCGGTGGCCCAGGCATGCCGTTGCTCGTCGGGCGACATTTCCTCGCCCATGAGCGGGCAGTCGGCGAGCGCGCACAGGCCCGGCATCAGGGCCTGCTGGGCAGAGACGTCGGCCTCGGTGAGCAGGCTGCCATCGCCCTTGCGCGAGGCGGCGCTGCGCAGGAATCGCGGCATCACCTCGGTTCGCGCGACCTCGCGCACCAGTGCGACCGTGGCATCGAGCAGCGCCGACCGGGTGGGGACCCCGGCCGGACCGGTAGCGTGCGGAGTATGCAAGAGGGCGGATCCGGCGCCTGGACGCATGTGTAAAATCGAGGAACTGTATCACTGTGCCCCTGGGGCCGGGCCCGCGCGCAGGGATGCCCGCCGCGGCGCGACCTGCGCCACCCGGGCTCTCGCCGAGCCCTTCCACGGCCCTCCCATGAGCGTTCCCCGTTTCCACTGTCCCCAGGCGGTGCCCGGCCTCGCCGCGGGGACCCTGCTCGAACTTCCCGCATCCGCCGCCCACCATGCGCAGCGCGTGCTGCGACTGGCCGACGGAGCACCGATCGTGCTGTTCGATGGTCGCGGCGGGGAGTACGCCGCGCGGCTGGCCTGCACGCCGGGTGCGCCGGCGTCGGCGCGGATGGAGGCCTGGCACGATCGCGATCGCGCGCCTCGCATCGCCGTCCACCTGCTCCAGTCGCTCGCCGCCAGCGAGAAGATCGACTGGGTGGTCGAGAAGGCGGTCGAGCTCGGTTGCGCGAGCCTGACGCCCGTGGGTGCGTCGCGCAGCGTGGTGCGCCTGCACGGCGAACGCGCGGCGCGACGGGTGGCCCACTGGCAGGCGCTGGCGGTCGCGGCGAGCGAGCAGTGCGGCCTCAATCGACTGCTGCAGGTGCACCCGGTCACGGGGCTGCGGGAGGCGATCGACCGATCCCCGCCCGGGCTGCGCCTTCGGCTCGACCCGGTCGCGGGTGCGCCGCTCCCGGCCTGCCTCGGGCCGGATCCGCTCGCCGCGGTGGTGCTCGCGATCGGACCCGAGGGCGGATTCGACCCGCAGGAGGAGCGCGCGCTCGGCGAGGCGGGATTCCTCGGCTGCACGCTCGGGCCGCGCGTGCTGCGAACCGAGACGGCTGCGCTCGCGGCGGTTGCAGCGATCCGCGCGATCGCGGACGATTTCGGCCACTGAACCACGACCGCGGGCGAGTCCCGCGTCGCCGCAGCCCTGCCCGGAGTCCCCGATGGCCTCGTCGCCCCCGTCCTTCGTCACCTGGTTTCGCTCCGCAGCGCCCTACATCCACGCGTTCCGAGGCAAGACCTTCGTCATCGGATTCGGCGGCGAGGTGGTCGAGGCGGGACAGTTGCCCACGCTCGCGCACGACTTCGCGCTATTGGCGAGCCTCGGCGTGCGGCTGGTGCTGGTACATGGCATCCGGCCGCAGCTCGAGGCGCTGCTGGCCGGCCAGGGCCTCGAGGCGGAGTGGAGCGAGGGCATGCGCGTGACCGACGCGAAGACCCTCGCCTGCGTGAAGCAGGCCAACGGCGCGGTGCGCATCGAGATCGAGGCCGCGCTGTCCACCGGGCTGCCCAACACGCCGATGGCCAATGCCGCGGTCAACGTTGCCAGCGGCAACTTCATCGTCGCCTGTCCGCGCGGGGTTCATGACGGCGTGGACCTCCAGTACACCGGGGCGGTGCGCAAGATCGACGTCCCCGCGCTCCGGGGTCGGCTCGACGCGGGCGAGATCGTGCTCGTATCGCCGATCGGCTATTCGCCGACCGGCGAGGTCTTCAACCTCGCCGTGCAGGATGTCGCCACCTCGATCGCCACTGCGCTGTCGGCCGAGAAGCTGATCTTCATGATCGATGGGCCGGGGGTGCAGCGCGGTCCCGGCCGGCTGCTGCGCGAACTCACGCTGGGAAGCGCCGAGGCCTGGCTGCAGCGCATGGGCGCGGGGGGGCGGCAGCGGCCTTCACTCACGCCGGACATCGCGCGCTTCCTGCCTGCGGCGATCGACGCCTGCCGGCGGGGAGTGCAACGCTCGCACCTGATCAGCCGCGAGGTGGACGGCTCGCTGCTGCTCGAACTGTTCACCCATCATGGCGTGGGCACGATGATCTCGCGCGACAACCTCGAACGCCTGCGCGCGGCGCGGGTGGACGACGTCGGCGGCGTGCTGCAGCTGATCGCCCCCCTGGAGGCCGACGGCACCCTGGTCAAGCGCGGGCGGGAGCGCCTCGAGCGCGAGATCGGATACTTCACCGTGATCGACCATGACCGTCGCCTGATCGGTTGCGCGGCGCTCTATCCGTTCCCGGCCGCGCGCGCGGCCGAACTCGCCTGCCTGGTGGTGCACCCGGATCATCGCGAGGCCGGCCACGGCGAGGCGCTGCTGCAGAACATCGAGTCGCGCGCGCGCGCGCAGAAGCTCGAGCGGTTGTTCGCGCTCACCACCCACACCGCGCACTGGTTCCTGCAGAACGGGTTTCGCGAGGTGGCGGTGGGCGAGTTGCCGGCCGAGCGCCGCCAGCTCTACAACTGGCAGCGACGCTCCAAGGTGTTCATGAAGACGCTGTGAGCGGCGACCCGCGCGGCGGAACCCTCCCGCGCGGCGCGGTGTGCCGCGCAAGGCGTCCGCGCGTCGGCGCGGCGCGAGCGCTCATGGCCGGGCCTGCGCGCGTGCGACCGTTGCGATCGCCAGGCGGGGGATGGCGGGGCCTGGTCCGCGCCGGCTGACCGGTCGCTGCGACCCGGGGGCATGTAGTGCCGGGCCGGCGGGCTCAGAAGTCCTGGGTCGCGATGCCCGCATCGCGGATGACCTTCGTCCAGGCGGCCACCTCGCTCGCGAGGAAGCGCTGCGCTTCGGTCGCCGGGGTGAGGGCGACCGACGAGCCGATCTCCGCGAACCGCTGCTGGACATCGGCGCGCTTCAGGACGCGGTGGATCACCGATTCGATGCGCGAGACCAGCGGTGGAGCCATGCCCCCGGGTGCGGCGATGGCCTGCCAGCCGCTGGCGGAAAAGCCGGGCGCCACGGTCTCGGCGAAGGTGGGCACCGCGGGCATGCGGTCCCAGCGCTGCGGGGACGTGACGCCGATCACCCGCAGGCGTCCGCTGTCCAGGTGCGGCCGTACCTCGGCGAAGGTGCCGAACATCATCGGAACCTCCCCCTGCGCGACCGCCATCGGGGTGCTGGTGCCTCCCTTGTAGGCGACGTGGGTGAGCTGGATGCCGGTCTGGGACTGCAGGCGGACCGCGACCAGGTACATGCCGGTACCCACGCCGGCGGAGGCGAACAGCAGCTTGCCGGGCTGGGCGCGCGCGGTCTTCACCAGGTCCTCCATCGAGGACACCGGCGAACTCGGCCCGACGGCCACCAGGTAGGGGGCCCCGCTCACCACCGACAGCATGGTGAAGTCGCGTACCGCATCGTAGGGCAGCTTGCGATACATGCCGGGGGCGGTGGCGTGGCCTGCGGCCATCCAGAACAGCGTCTGGCCGTCGGGGGCGGACTTCGCGACGATGGCCGCGGCGATGGTTCCCCCGGCGCCAGGGCGCATGTCGATCACCACCGGCTGGCCGGTTTCCTCGGAGATGCCCGAGCCCATGATGCGGGCCTGGATGTCCACGTTGCCGCCGGCCGTGAACCCGTGGATCAGCCGCACCGGTCGCTCGGGCCACTTGACGGGCGACGCTGCGGAGGTGGCGGTGCAGACACCGGCCAGCGCCAGCGCGGCCAGCGCCGCGCGCGCGAGGCCGAGGGGGCGGGGCAGCCATGGGCGACGCGGGTTCATCGGGCGGCTCCCCGGGCCTCGCGCGCATCCAGCCCCGCGCGCGCGAACAGGGCTTCGCGGGTGCGGGCCAGTCGCCCGCTCATCGTCGCGAACGTCCCGCCGTCCACGGTGAGCCGGCCGTCGCGCTTGAGCCACTGGCCGCCCACCATGACCGCCTCGATGTCGGCGGGTTCGGCGTACATCGCCACGGCGTGGCAGGGGTCTCCGCCGGGCAGGCCGGGGAACAGATTCATCGAGCGCGTGTCGATCATGATCAGGTCGGCCTCCTTGCCGGGGGTGAGCGTGCCGATGCGGTGATCCAGGCGCAACGCCTTCGCGCCGCCGAGCGTAGCCCAGGTCACCGCGTCGCGCGTGCGTGTTGCATGCGCCGTCGCGGGCCAGGCGCCGCGCTCGTCGAGCGCCCGGTTGTCCGCCTCTCGCTGCATCAGGAAGGCGCGACGCAACTCCGCGAGCATCGAACTGTTGAAGTAGGTACAGACATCGGTGCCCAGGGAGGGCAGCCCGCCGGCCCGGCTGACCCGGCCCGGCACCGCGAGGCGCTCGCTGTTGAGCATCTCGGCGAGGCAGGTGGCGGTGAAGCTGCAGCCGTGGTCGACCAGCATCGCCAGTTCCTCGTCGCCCAGCCCGTTGCCGTGCGCGATGTTGTGGTCGGGCCCGAGCAGGCCCTCCTTCGCGAGACGCCAGTAGCCATCCTCGACGCGCCGGCGGCCCGGGCGTCCCCAGGTGTGCGCCGAGTGCAGCAGGCCGTACTCGCGCGCGAGCCGCACTTCGTCGCGGGCCACCTCCCAGGTGGCGAGGTCCGGACCGAGGGTAGCCATCGCCAGCGTGATGCGCCCCTGGTCGTCGGCGAGGCGGCCGCGGCGCAGGCGGGCGATGTCCTCGCGCGGATAGGGCACTTCCCAGTAGGGCGGCACCCGTCCGCCCGCATCCGGCGGCGGCTTGCTGGTGCCGCGGGCGAACACCGCGCGCAGCCCGGTGGCCGCGATGCCCTCGATCGCCGCGTCGGTCATCTCGGCGTCGCGCAGCACGTGGCACCAGTCGAGCACGGTCGTGGTGCCGGAGTTGATCTGGTTGAGCGCGCCCATCAGGTTCGCGACGTGCACGTCGGCCGCCTCGTAGCGCAGGGCGAGGTTGCGGTGCACGTGCCCGTGGTAGTCGCGGTGGCTGATCCAGTCGGCGCCCAGACCGCGCAGCGGGAACTCCCACAGGTGGATATGCGCATTCACGAACCCGGGCATCACGAGCCGCCCGGCCGCCTCCACGCACTCCGCCTGCGGGCTTGCAGCCTCGACGCGGCCGACCGCGACGAGGCGTCCGTCCTCGACCAGCAGGTCGCCGCACTCGATATCGCCCAGGTACGGGTCGAGCGTGAGCAACTGGGCGTTGCGGATCAGCGTCTGGCCCATGGGTCTCCTCCGCCGGGTCCGCTGCCGCGGGCCCGCGCCGGCACGGCAGCCGGCCGCCTGGTGGGGTCATCGGACGCCGAGAAGCATGCCAGCGCCCCGGGTCCCGACCTCGTACACTGCCTTCATTCGAGACAATACCCGAGCCGGCGCGGTCGTGCCCGCCGGCGGCACAGCAAGGAGAACACGATGGGTCGTACCGTCCATTGCGTGAAGCTCGGCCAGGAGGCCGAGGGCCTGGACTTCCCGCCCTACCCCGGCGCGCTGGGCCAGCGCATCTTCGAGCAGGTCTCGCGCGAGGCCTGGCAGGCCTGGCTCGAGCACCAGAAGCGACTGGTCAACGAGAACCGGCTGAATCTCGCGGACGTGCGTGCGCGGCGCTACCTGGCCGAGCAGATGGAGCGCCACTTCTTCGGCGGCGGGGCGGACGAGGCGCAGGGTTATGTGCCGCCGTCCAGCCGCTGACAGTCCTTAACGTGACTGCAACCTGCGCGAGCTAAAGTGGGCATGACCTGAAACCCTCGCGAAGCCGGGCGGTTGGCCGTGGCGGGGCACGCCTGCCGGGTCTCCCCTTCCGCTGCCTCGCCCCGGAGTGAGCCTGCGCGTGTCCGTCGCACCGAAGAAGAAGCGCGTGTCCTCGCCCGAGCGGTTCCTCAACCGCGAACTGGGCCTGCTCGCCTTCAACAGCCGCGTGCTCGAGGAGGCCGAGAACCCTCGCAACCCGCTGCTCGAGCGCCTGCGCTTCCTGTGCATCGTCTCGAGCAACCTCGACGAGTTCTTCGAGATCCGCGTCGGCGGCCTGAAGGAGCAGGTCACCGGCGGGGGGCCGTCGACCGAACCGGACGCGATGCCGCCCCGGCAGGTGCTGCGCGAGGTCTCCGAACGGGCCCACGCGCTCGTCGCGCGCCAGTACCAGCTGCTCAATGCCGAACTGCTGCCGCGCATGGCACACGAGGGCATCCGCTTCCTGAGGCGCACCGAGTGGACGCGCGCCCAGCAGGCCTGGATCCGCGACTACTTCTTCCGGGAAGTGATGCCGGTGCTCACGCCCATCGGCCTGGATCCTGCGCACCCCTTCCCCCGCGTCCTCAACAAGTCGCTCAACTTCGCGGTCGAACTGGAGGGCAAGGACGCCTTCGGTCGCCGCTCGGGTACCGCGATCGTCCAGGCGCCGCGCGTGCTGCCCCGGGTGGTACCGTTGCCGGCGGGCATCGCCGGCTGCGCGCATGGCTTCGTTTTCCTGTCGGCCATCCTGCACGCGCACATGGGCGAGCTGTTCGACGGCATGCAGGTGCTGGGCTCCTACCAGTTCCGCGTCACCCGCAACAGCGACCTGTTCGTCGACGAGGAAGAGGTGAAGGACCTGCGCAGCGCGCTGCAGGGCGAACTGCCCCAGCGTCATTTCGGCAACGCGGTGCGGCTGGAGGTGGCCGACAACTGCTCCGAGCCGATGGTCCGCTTCCTGCTGCAGCAGTTCGGGCTGGACGAGGCAGACCTGTACCGCGTGCCCGGTCCGGTCAACCTGGTGCGCCTGATGCAGGTGCCCTCGTGGGTCGACCGTCCCGACCTGGTGTTCCCGGCCTTCACGCCCGGGGTGCCGACGCAGCTGAGCCGCCGCGGCGACATCTTCGAAGCCATCCGTCGTGGCGACATCCTGCTGCACCACCCGTACCAGTCGTTCCAGCCGGTCGTGAACTACATCCAGCAGGCGGCGGCGGATCCGCAGGTGGTCGCGATCAAGCAGACGGTCTATCGCACCGGCAACGAGTCGGTACTGATGGACACGCTGATCGCGGCTGCTCGCAGCGGCAAGGAAGTGACCGTGGTCGTCGAGCTGCTCGCCCGCTTCGACGAGGAAGCCAACATCGGCTGGGCCTCCCGCCTCGAGCAGGCCGGCGCGCACGTGGTCTACGGCGTGGTGGCTCACAAGACGCACGCCAAGATGGCGCTGGTGGTGCGCCGCGAGGACGGGCAGCTGAGGCGCTACGCGCACGTGTCCACCGGCAACTACCATGTCCGCACCGCCGGCCTCTACACCGACGTCGGGCTGTTCACCTGCGACGAGAAGATCTGCTCGGACGTGAACGAGACCTTCAAGCAGCTGACCGGGCTGGGTCGCGCCGGGCGCCTGCACCACCTGTGGCAGGCGCCCTTCACGCTGCACGCGGGCATCCTCGCGGCCATCAACGCCGAGGCGCGGGAGGCGCGGGCAGGCCGGCCCGCCCGCATCATCGCGAAGATGAACTCCCTGCTCGAGCCGCGCACCATCGAGGCCCTGTACCGCGCCTCGCAGGCCGGGGTCCGCATCGATCTCGTCGTGCGTGGCGTATGCGCGCTGCGGCCCCAGGTGCCCGGCCTGTCGGACAACATCCGCGTGCGCTCCATCCTCGGGCGATTCCTCGAGCACTCGCGCGTGTTCCACTTCCACGCGGCCGGCGCCGAGAAGGTCTACCTCTCCAGTGCCGACTGGATGGGCCGCAATTTCTTCCGGCGGGTGGAGATCTGCGTGCCGGTGCTCGACGCGAAACTGCGCAAGCGCATCGTCGCCGAAGTGCTGCGCCCCTGCCTGCGCGACAACACGCAGGCCTGGGAAATGGACGCGGACGGCGGCTATCGACGCAGGCCGCGGGGCCGTGCCCGCGCGTACTCCGCGCAGCAGTGGCTGCTGGGCGAACTGGCCCAGGCCGCGCCCTCTCCCGACTAGGTCGAGCCCATGGGCACGGAGATCGAGCTGCGATTCACCCTCGACCCGGCCCGCGCCCGCGCGATCGGGCGTGACCCGCGGCTCACGGGGTCGCCGCTGCGGCATCGCCTGTCGAGCGTTTACTTCGACACGCCCGACCGGGCGCTGGCGCGCGAGCGTGTCGGCCTGAGGCTGCGTCGTGTCGCCGGCGCGTGGTTGCAGACGCTCAAGTCCGATGCCGCCACCGGGGCGGGCTACCGCCGGGGCGAGTGGGAAAGCCCGGTGGCGCGCCGGGCGATCGATTTCACGCTGCTGGCACGGACCCCGATGGCGGACTGGTTCGCGCGGCCCGACCATCGCGAGGCACTGGCGCCGGTGTTCGAGACCCGCGTGACGCGAGACGTCTGGATCGTGGCCCATTCGGGGGCCACCGTCGAGGTCGCCCTCGACCGCGGCCGGATCATCGCGGGCGAGCGTTCGGAAGCCCTGCTCGAACTCGAACTCGAACTGCGCGACGGCCCGGTCGATGCACTGTTCGATTTCGCGCTGGCGTTGAACCGCGACCACGCGCTCGCGCTCGAACCGCGCTCGAAGGCCGCGCGCGGTTTCGCCCTGCTCGAGGGCAGGGCGCCCGCCCCTGCGCGCGCGCGCCGGCCAGCGCTCGACCCCGCGGCCAGCACCGAGGAGGCGTTCGTGGCCATCGCCTGGAGCTGCCTTGCCCAGTTGCTGGCCAATGCTCACGGGGTCGGCATCGGCGACGACCCCGAGTACGTCCATCAGGCGCGCGTGGCGCTACGGCGGCTGCGAGCGGCGCTGGCCAGTTTCCGGCGGACCATCCCGCGCGAGGCGGCGGTGCAGGTGGCGTCGGGAGCGAAGCTCATCGCCGGGGCGCTCGGCGAGGAGCGCGACCTGGACGTATTCCTCCTCGAGACACTGCAGCCGCTGGCGGCGCAGGGCCACGGCGGGCGGCTCGCCGTGCTCGGGCCGGCGCTCGATGTCGCCCGCGCCCGTGCCCGTCGCCGCAGCGCCGAGGCGGTGTCCGCGCCGGCATTCACCCGTTACGTGCTGGAGGCATCCCGCTGGCTGGAGGCCTGTGCATGGCGCCCCGATCCGGCCGCGGGCGAACCCGCGGCAGCGCTGGCCGCGCGGCAGGTGCTGCCCGTGCGAAGGCATGCCGCGCGCGTGCTGGGCCGACGGCATCGGGCGCTGCGGGTCTCGCCGGTCGCGCCCTCGCAGCGCGGCACCGAGGATCGCCACGCGTTGCGCATCGCGCTGAAGAAGCTGCGCTATGCGGCCGATGCGTTCGCGCCGGTGTTTGCCAGGCGCGGCGAAGGCGCCGACTACCTCGACGCCCTCGCCGGCTTGCAGGAGGCGTTGGGCGATCTCAACGACATCGCCACCGGACGCCTGCTGGTCGAGCGCCTGCGCTCGGCGGGCGCGGACCCCGCGGCGATCGAGCCTGCGCTGGCCCTGGTCGAGGGCTGGCTCGCAGGCCGGGAGGTGGGAGACCTGCGTGCGGCCGATCGTGCCTGGGCGCGCTTCGCCTCGGCGAAACGTTTCTGGTGACCGGCGCGCGCCCGACGAGGCCCTGGGACCGGAAAGGGGAGCGGATGAACCTGATTCTCTGGCGGCACGCCGAGGCGGAGGAGGGGGCGGAGGCCGAAGACCTCGCGCGACCGCTGACCGCGAAAGGGCATCGCCAGGCCCATCGGATGGCCGAGTGGTTGCAGGCGCGGCTCCCGGACCGGTACAAGGTGATCGCCAGCCGGGCCCGGCGCTCGCGCGAGACTGCCCGCGCACTCGGCGAGCGGTTCCGTGTCGACGAGGCGATCGACCCCGGCGCGCAGCCCGAGGCGGTGCTGGCGGCGATCGGATGGCCGGAGGCCGCTGGCACCGTCGTGGTCGTCGGGCATCAGCCGACACTCGGGCAGGTGGCCTCGCTGCTGCTCGCCGGCGAGGCGATGGACTGGTCGGTGCGCAAGGGCGCGCTGTGGTGGATCTCCCGGCGCGAGCGCGGCGGCAGCCGCGAAGTCGTGCTGCGCGCGGTCGTGGCACCCGACCTGCTCTGAGCCACCGGGTCGCCCGTCCCCGGTTGGCGGCAAGCCACGTGCCGTCCGTCCGCGCCGCGTGCGCTCGCGGGCGGCGCGCCGTACCATGCCTGCGGATCGTGCAGGAGAAGGGGCATGTTCGAATCCGCCGAACTGGGGCACCGGATCCCCCGCGAGGTCTACCGTCGTCGCGAGCCGGCGCTGCGCGCCGAACTGCTCGAGGCGCAGCGCGAGCTCAAGGCGCAGGCGCGCTTTCCCGTGCTGATCGTCATCGGCGGCGTCGACGGGGCGGGCAAGGGCGAGACGGTCAACCTGCTCAACGCGTGGATGGATCCACGCCACATTCGCACGCACGCGTTTCCGGCGCCCTCGGACGAGGAGCGCGAGCGCCCCCGGATGTGGCGCTACTGGCGCGTGCTGCCCCCGCGCGGCACGCTGGGAATCCTGTTCGGCGCCTGGCATACCGATCCGATCGTCGAGCGGGCCGCGCGAACGCTCGATGGCGCCGGGTTCGAGCGGCGCATCGAGGAGGTGCTGCGCTTCGAGCAGATGCTGGTCGACGAAGGGGTGCTGCTGCTCAAGTACTGGTTCCACCTGTCGCGCCGCGACCAGAAGGCGCGGCTCGAGGCGCTGTCGGCGAATCGGCTCACCCGCTGGCGGGTCACGCGAGAGGACTGGGCGCGCTTCGAGCAGTACGACCGCTTCCGCAAGGTGTCGGGCGAATTCCTGCGTCGCACGTCGACCGCAGGTGCGCCCTGGCAGGTGGTCGAAGGCCTCGATCCGGCCTACCGCAGCCTCACCGTCGGCGAGTCGCTGCTCGCGGCCCTGCGCGACCGACTCTCGCGTCCCGATCCGGTCGCGCCGGCGCGCGGCCCGGTACCCGTGCGTTCGATCGACCGCCGCAACCTGCTCGACGCGTTGCGGCTGCGCCAGCCGCTCGGGCGCGAGGACTACGCGGTCGAACTCGAGCGCTGGCAGGGGCGTCTCGCGCGGCTGTCGAGGGACGCGCGCCTGCGTCGCCACGCAGTGGTCGCGGTGTTCGAGGGTCACGATGCGGCGGGCAAGGGCGGCGCGATCCGGCGAGCGACGGCGGCACTCGATGCCCGCCAGTACGCGGTCGTTCCCGTGGCGGCTCCCACCGAGGAGGAGCGCGCGCAGCCCTATCTGTGGCGTTTCTGGCGGCATGTGCCGCGGCGCGGTCGCTTCACCCTGTTCGACCGGTCCTGGTACGGGCGCGTGCTGGTCGAGCGGGTCGAGGGCCTCTGCGCCGAATCCGACTGGCGGCGGGCCTACTCCGAGATCAACGACTTCGAGGCGGAACTCGCCGCCCACGGGGTGGTGGTCGTGAAGGTCTGGCTGGCGATCGGCCGCGACGAGCAACTGGTCCGCTTCCGCGAGCGCGAACGGGTACCCTTCAAGAACCACAAGATCACGCCCGAGGACTGGCGCAACCGGCGTCGCTGGTCGGCCTATGCGGACGCGGTGTGCGACATGGTCGACCGCACGTCCACCGACCTCGCGCCGTGGACGCTGGTCGAGGCGGACAACAAGCTCTACGCGCGGGTGAAGGTGCTGCGCACCCTGTGCGAGCGCATCGAATCGGCGATTGCCGCGGGCTGACTGCCGAGGCAATCGCCGATGCCGGGGTCGATCAGGCCAGCGCCGCGAGCGCAGCGGCGTAGTCGGGTTCCTGCTTGATCTCGGGCACGAGCTCGGCGTGCAGCACGCGATCGTCGGTGCCCAGCACCACCACGGCGCGAGCGGTCAGCCCGCGCAGGGGCCCGTCGGTGATGTCCACGCCGTAGTTCGCGTGGAAGTCGCGGTTGCGGAACGTCGACAGCGTCACCACGTCGTTGAGGCCTTCGGCGCCGCAGAAGCGACCCATCGCGAACGGGAGGTCGGCCGCGACCACCAGCACCACGGTATTGGCGAGGCCCGAAGCCTTCTCGTTGAACACGCGGGTGGATTTCTGGCAGGTGGGCGTGTCCAGGCTGGGGACGATGTTGAGCACCTTGCGCTTGCCGGCATAGTCGGCCAGCGAGACCTCCTTCAGGTCCTTGGCCGTCAGGCTGAAGGCGGGCGCGGCCGCGCCGACCTTCGGGAAGCTGCCGGCGACGGTGATCGGGTTTCCGGCGAGGGTGACGCTGGACATGCAGGTTCTCCTTGGGAGGGGTTCGAGCGATGGCGCGCAGCCTGTGATCCGCAGGCCTCCCGCAGCGCGCGAGCGCGGGCGGCCCGGGTGAGGTTCAGGGGGTGAGCAGCTGGCGGTAGGCGCCGGCATCCAGGGGGGCGGCCTCGCCGGCGTGCGGCTCGATGCGCACCAGCCAGGTCGACCACGGGTCGTCGTTCAGCGACCCGGGTGCGTCGCGCAGCGCGGGGTTGACCTCCCGCACCACGCCGCCTAGCGGCGCGTGCACGTCGGAGGCGGTCTTGACGGACTCCACGACCATGAACGGTTGGCCGGCGACCAGGGTCTTGCCGGGGTCGGGCAGGTCGACGAAGACCACGTCGCCCAGGGCGGTCTGCGCGTAGGCGGTGATGCCGATCTCCACCCGGCCGTCGGCCAGGGTTCTCGCCCACTGGTGGGTGGGTGCGTAGCGACGGTCATCGGGCGGCGTGTCGTTCACGGGCGGGCTCCGGCGGTGGCGGCGTCACGAGGCCGCGGGCGTGGCGGGGTCGCGTGGGACGCGCCCGGCGAGCCCGAAGGCCTGCTCCATCCAGGCCGCGGCGGCCAGCAGCCGGTGCTCCGATCGGGGCGGGCCGACCAGCTGCAGCCCGATCGGCAGCCCTGCCGCGGTGAGGCCGCAGGGTAGCACCAGCGCCGGACAGGCGGTGACGGTGATCGCGTAGGTGGGGATCATCCAGTGGTAGTAGCTGTCGAAGGCGAACGTGCCCAGCCGGTCGAGCCGGGTCAGGTCCGCCGGGAACGGCGGCACCAGCGTGGCGGGGCACAGCAGCAGGTCGTGATCGTCGAAGAACGCCAGCGCGCGTCGTGCGAGTTCGGCCTGCGCGATCTCCGCGTCGACCACCTCCCGCACCGATCGCGCGAGGCCCTGCTCGACGTTCCAGACGACCGGCGCGGTCATGCGATCGCGCGCCCGGTCGAGCGTGTCGGCGAGGCGCCCCACGTAGATGTGGCTGCGCAGCACGGAGAACACGGCGTGTGCGTCGGAGAGGTCCGGACAGGCTTCCTCGACCCGCACGGCGGGCGATTCGAGCATGCCGGCAGCGGTGCGCACTGCCCGGGCGATCTCGGGGTCGATCGCGGGGAAGATGCCCAGGTCGGGGCTGAAGGCGATGCGGGTCGGCAGGCGGGGACTGGCCGCCGCGGCGCTGTAGGGCTGCGCGGGCGCGGGCCGGGACAGCGGATCGCCCGGGTGCTCGCCCGCCTCGCAGTCGAGCATCAGCGCGAGATCGGCCACGGTGCGCGCCATCGGCCCCTCCACCGAAAGCGGCGAGTACGGCTGGCGCTGCAGCCGCGCGACCGTGCCCGGGGTGGGGCGCAGGCCCACGGTGCCGCAGAAGGCCGACGGGATGCGGATGCTGCCGGCGAAGTCGTTGCCGGTGGCGAGCCATACCTCCCCGGCGGCCAGCGCCGAGGCGGACCCGCCGGATGATCCGCCGCAGGTGAGCCGGGTGTCCCACGGATTGGTGGTGGTGCCGAAGACGTCGTTCGAGGTGGTGCCGCCGGCGGCGAACTCGGGCAGGTTGGACTTGGCCACGACGATCGCCCCGGCCGACTCCAGGCGGTCGACGATCAGGTCGTTGCGAGTGGAGATGCGATCGGCGTACACCCGCGAGCCCATCGTGCACCGCACGCCGGCGACTTCGTTGTTGTCCTTGACCGCCACGGGCAGGCCGTGCAGCCAGTGATCCGGGCGCTGCGCGGAACCGCGGGTGTTCATCAGCCGGCGCGCGTGGTCCCGGGCCCGGTCCGCGCAGACGGTGGGCAGGGCATTGAGGGCTTTGTCGACGGCCGCGATGCGCGCGAGGGAAGCCTCCACCGCCTCCAGCGGCGATACCTTCCCGCGCCGCAGGAGATCGACGACGGCGCAGGCGGACAGGCGGGTCAGGTCGGTCATCGGTCGAAAGGGCAGCGGGACGGGTGGGGTGCGGCGAGTCGCGAACGGACGGCCGGAGCGTCGACGGCGCGCGGGCTTGCGCGGGGCCCCGATTGTCGCACCCCGGCCGCTTCCCGCGCAGCGGTCGTCGCGCTGGCGGACGACGCGGCAGGGTCCAGACGGTATACTCCGAGGCTGACTCGCAAGCCCCGGCACCGACGCCCCGGCATCGCGGGCCGCCCCTGGCGGCCCGGGCGCCGCGGCCCGCCGCAGCTTCCCCCGCCGGCGATCCGGGCCGGCCAGGGTCACGCCATGGAGAACGGTTCGATGAGCACCCAGCACGAGCAGGACGGACACGAAGGGCTGATCCGCACGCCCAAGCAGCTGATCATTGTCGTAGTCCTTTCATTCGTGATCCCGATCGTCGCGATCGTGATGCTCGCGAAGTTCGTCACCGGCACGAAGAACGTCGAACCGGTGGGCAGCAGCGTTCGCGAGGCGGCCTCCGTCGCCGATCGCCTGCGTCCGGTGGGCACGCTCTGGGTGGCGGGCGATCCCGCTCCCGCGGGTGCCGTGCCTGCGGCTGCGGCCGGCCCGAAGGTGGAGAAGAGCGGCGAAGAGGTCTACAAGGCGGTGTGCGCGGGTTGCCACACCAGCGGAGCGCTCAACGCGCCGAAGCTGGGCGACAACGCCGCGTGGGCCAAGCTGATCCCGGAGGGGCTCGACGGCCTGACCCGGACGGCCATCGCAGGGGTTCGCCAGATGCCCGCGCGCGGCGGCAACCCGTCGCTGACCGATCTCGAGGTCAAGCGGGCGGTGGCCTACCTAGCCAATGCTTCGGGCGCGAAGTTCAAGGAGCCGCCGGTGCCGGCAGCCACCGCCCCGGCTGCCGCCGCGGCTGCCCCGGCCTCGGCCCCGGCCGCCGCGGCGGCAGCGGGAGCGCCGCCCGACGGCGTGGCGGTCTACAAGCAGGCCTGCGCCGCGTGTCATGCGGTGGGGGCGGCCGGCGCTCCGAAGAGCGGCGACAAGGCCGCATGGGCCCCGCGCATCCGCAAGGGCGAGGACGCGCTGGTGGCCTCGGTGGTCAAGGGGCTGGGCGTGATGCCTCCGCGAGGGGGCAACCCGTCGCTCACCGACGCGCAGATCCGCGCCGCGGTGCGCTACCAGATCGAGACGAATCGCTGATCGAACCGCAACCCCGACCGGAACGATCCCCCCGCTGCGCAACCGCTCGCCAGGCGCGCGGGCCCTGCCCGGAAGGGGCCGCGACCGGAACGGTCGAGGTCGATCGCATGCGGCGTGAACACCCCTGTCCGGCGGACGGCCAGGGGCGGTCGCCCGCCCAGCGGGGCCACCCGGCGTCGCGATCGCGCCGCCGCTGAAACCGCGCAGGCGGTACGGTGGCGGCGGGCAGGATCGCGCGAGTCGCCCCTGCCGGAGGTCGAGTCGATTGCGCCCGGTGTGCGGCGGGCGCCCGGGGAGTCTCCATGCCGCGGTGCGGTCCTGCCGGTCGCGCGGGACGCGGCCTGCGGCTCATCGATCCGGGACCAGCACCCGACCGATGCGCTCCTGTGCCTGCGCCGCCACCTCGCGCCGATGCTGTCCGGTCACGTCGAAGGCGGACAGGAATTCCACCCGTACCCGCAGCCCGGACATGCCGGCGATCCGCCACATCGAAGCCACGAGCGACAGGTCGTCGATGTACGCGGGGACATCCGTGCGCTCGCCGTTGCGATCGAGATAGCGGATGGCGACCGGATGGACGCGCGCCTGGGCCGAGACCGCTGGCTGGAACAGCGAGGCGTGAAACGGCAGCAGCACGCTGCCGTCGGTGGTGGTGCCCTCGGGAAACACCGCGATGCGCTCGCCGCTGACCGCCATGCGCGCGACGATGCGATCGTTCACCCGGCGGGTATCCGCGCGACGCGAGCGCTCGATGAACAGCGTGCCCACTCGCGCGGCCAGCCACCCGAAGACCGGCCAGGCACGGATCTCCGCCTTCGCCACGAACAGTGTCGGGCAGACCGCGTTGATCGCCCAGATATCGAGCCACGAGACGTGGTTGGCCACGATGAAAACCGGCGTCGAATCGTCGGGAAGGGGTCCCTCGTGCTCCAGTTCGAGGCCCAGGATGTCGAGCAGCCTGCCGCACCAGCGCTGCATGTGGCGGTTTCGTCGCCGGACGTCGTCGCGGCGAAGCCTGAACATCGCGATCAGCACGCCCTGCAGCAGCAGCAGCGTGGCACGCGCGAGCTTGAGCGCACGCAGCAGCGGGCCGAAGCTGTTGGCGCCGGCATTGGCCGGCACGGACTCGCGAGCCGCCGCCGCGAGGGTCGTCGCCGCGGATGGGTCGGGAGCGGATCGGGTTGCGGGGTCCAAGCGATCGGGGGAGGCCGTCGCCCGTGACCAGGATGCTCAGGCGGCGGCGTCGAGGGGCTTGAGGAAGTGGTGAGCGTAGCGCGAGGCGATGCGCGAGACCGGCAGCAGCAGGAGGAGGTCGGCGCAACCGAACGCGGGATCCCACGCCGGTTCCCCGCAGACCCATGCCCCGAGCCGCTGGTAGCCCTTGAGCAGCGGCGGCATCGCCACGCGCACGCGCGTGTCGTCGGCTCCGGCCGGAGGGGCCGACCCGGGGAGCCGCACCCGGGGGCTTACCCGCCACTGCTCCGGCGCGAGCGCCGTCCGGCATAGTTCACCATAGATACGGTGCGCCTGCACGCCGCCGTCGGTCATCGCGATGCTCGCGCATCCCATCAGGTAATCCACCCCGGATTCGAGCACGTGGCGGGCAAGGCCCGACCAGAGCCGCGCGATGGTGGCGCCCGTCCGGTAGTCCGGGTGCACGCAGGAGCGACCGACCTCGAGGGTCCGATCGCGCAGGGGCGCGAGCGCCGTGAGGTCGAACTCGCCCTCGGAGTAGAAGCGCCCGAGCGCGCGCGCGCGTGCGGGCGGGAGCATCCGGTACGTCCCGACGACCTCTCCGCTCGAGGTGTCGAGTGCGATCAGGTGATCGCAGTGCGCATCGAACTCGTCCCGATCCAGCCCGCGCTCCGCGCCCTGGAGTCGCGCACCCTGCTCGAGTCCGAACACCCGGTAGCGCAGCCGCTGGGCGGCCAGGACCTCGCCCGGATGGCTCGCCAGTCGGACCTCCAGGGGGGACGTGGCGGGTGACTCGACCCGCGCGGGAAGATCCTGCATGGACGCCTCCGGTGTGTGCCGATGGCGCGAAGGTTAGAAGCGTCATGCGACGCGCGCGTGACGCGACGATGACGAATCGGCGTCAACGCACGGGCCCGAGGACGCGCGCGCGCCCCGCCGGCCGGGCGGGAGCCCTGGGGGCCGGAGCCGGACGCCGGATCGGTCCGCCGGTCGGAGGCCGCGCGCGGACGAATCCGGGCGAGGTCAGCGCGCGATCTCGGTGATCCGGACCTGCACGTCGCGGCTGCCGACGCTCACGCCTTCGACCTGCCCGGAGAGATCGCCCGGCTGGGGCGTGGCCTGCCCGCTGCGCGAGATGCGGGCGCCGACCGTGACGCTGCGATGAGCCGAGAGGTTCATGCCCGGCGCCATGGCCATCGAGTCATCGAGCGTGAACCGGATCGGCAACTCCGAGGCGCGGAAGCGCGCGACGGCCAGCGGCAGCGGCGGCCCCTCGCTCGCCCGCGCGAAGACGAACACGACATCCTGCGGCTGCACGCGCGCGGCCAGCGCGGGCGCGAGGCTGACCTCGCCGGAGAGCGAGGAGGCCCGGGTCGCAGCGGGTGCGGCGCGCGTGCCGGCGGGCGCGTCGGGAAGCTTCACGCCTTCGGCGGCGGCGGCGGCGCGCACGCGGCCCATCGCCTCGGCGACCGCGGCGCTGGCTCGCGGGTCGTCGGCGACGGCAGCGGCCAGTCGCTGCCAGCGGGCCAGCGCCTCGGGCCAGCGCCGCGCCTCCTGGGACGCGGTGGCCGACAGCGCCAACGCGGTGGTGTTCTTCGGGTCGATGGCCAGCGCCTTCTCGACCAGCGCCATCGGCTCG
>CAIKXV010000257.1 GCA_903831455.1 uncultured Pseudomonadota bacterium
CTGCGCCGATTTCGTGGATCAGCAGGTCGCACCCCTCGGCGTTGCGCATCACGCCCTCGCAGATCGTGGTGTCGCCCGAGAGCACGACGCTGCGCCCGTTCCAGTCGACGCGAAAGCCGTAGGCCGGCTTGACCGGCCCGTGGTCGACCAGGAACGCGCTCACCTTCAGGCCGTCGCGCTCGAACACCACGCCTTCGGCGAACTCGTGCACCCGAAGGTCGCGGCCATCGGCAGCCGCCGTCTCGTAGCGCGGACGGATGGCGAGATCGAAGTGATGCATCTCGCGCATGCCGTCGATGAAGCGTGCCGTTCCCTCGGGGCCATGGACCTCGATCGGGTGCTCGCGATGGAGCACGAACCATCCGGTCATCCAGAAATCGGGGAACCCGCAGATGTGATCCGAGTGCAGGTGCGTGAGGAACACCCGGTTGAGTTCCGGCACCGGTACCCCCGCCTCGTACATCCGCTGCAGCGCGCCGCGGCCGAGATCGAACAGCAGCCACTGGCCACCGGCACGGATCAGCGTGCAGATGCCGTGGCGCGAGGTCGACAGCGACGGACTTCCGGTGCCCAGCAGATAGACGTGGATCGCCTCTGCCGGATCGAAGTCGAGGTGTACGCCTTGGTATTCGTGGTCGGCCATGCGGGCAGTCCGGGGTCTGGGCGACAGTCACGCCGGTCGTGGCGCCGCGGGGCGCGACGACCGGCGGGGGGCGGGTGGAGGGATCGGCCGGGCGAGCCTGCAGGGCTCGGGGACGCGGATCTACTGCGCTTTCAGTCCCGCCTCGCGCGTGACCTTCGCATAGTTGGCGATCTCGCGGCGGATGCGTTCGGCGAACACCGCGGGCGGCTCGAACAGCGCCTCGACCGACTGGCCGGCGAGGGCGGCTTGCGTGGTCTTGTCGCGCAGCGAGCCGGCGAGCGCTTCGGCCAGCCGGTTGACCGGACCCTCGGGGGTGCGCGCCGGTGCGAGCAGCCCGAGCCACAGCGTGAACTCGTAGCCGGGCAGCCCGGACTCGTCCACGGTGGGCAGCTTCGGGAAGTTGGGCAACCGTTTCATCGTGGTGACCCCGAGCGCTCGGATGCGGCCGGACTCGATCAGCTGGTCGGCGACCAGCATGGTGGTGAACACCATCGAGATGCGTCCGGCGACCACGTCGGTGATCGACGAGGCCCCCGACTTGTACGGGATATGCGTGAGCTCGGTGCCGGTCATGCGGGCGAACACCGCGCCCGCCAGATGTCCCGGGGTACCGATGCCGCCCGATCCGTACTCGACTGCGCCGGGCTTGCGGCGCGCGAGCTCGATCATGTCGCGTACGCTGCGCACGGGTAGCGCCGGGTTGACCAGCATCACGTAGGGCGAGACGCCGATCAGGCCGATCGGGGTGAAGTCGCGCTCCGCGTCGTAGGAGAGCTTGCGCAGGTTCGGGTTGATCGCATGGGTGGAGGTGGTGCCTACCAGCGAGAGGTAGCCGTCGGGCGCTGCGCGCGCGACGATCTCGGTGCCGATCACCCCGCCCGCGCCGGGTCGGTTCTCGACGATGACCTGCTGGCCCAGCAGTTCGCCCATGCGGGGTGCAACCAGCCGGATGACCCCGTCGTTGCTGCCCCCGGGCTCGAAGGGGGAGAGCACGCGCACCGGTTTCACGGGAAAGGCAGGGGCCTGTGCGTGCGCGACGCAGGGCATGAGCGCACCCGCGACCAGAAGGGCGGCACCCAGCCGAGGGGAGGCC
>CAIKXV010000258.1 GCA_903831455.1 uncultured Pseudomonadota bacterium
CGCGATCGCCGCTATCGCCGCGAGGACCCACCCGGTCGGTCGACTTCGGGCGGGGTGGCGAGCCGTCGCGCGACCTCCTCGAGGTGGATGCGCATCGCCTCCCTGGCGCCCGACGCGTCGCCGCGCAGGATCGCGTCGATCAGGGCCTGGTGATGACCGCCGGGGTGCGGCTCGAAGGGCTCGAGCGCATTGGCCAGATGACGCGCCCGGTGCACGTGCCACATCGCGTGCTCGTGCGCGTCGGCGAGCGCGGCGTTGCCGGCGCCCAGGACGACGGCTCGGTGGAACTGGTCGTTCAGCCGCAGGTATTCGCGCCGTTGGTTGGCGCGGGCCGCCTTCTGCATCCGCTGGTGCAGCGCGGCCAGCCTGCGCAGTGTCGGCGGATCCGCGCGCTCCGCCGTCCGCCCGGCTGCGTGCTGTTCGAGCGCGCGCAGCAGTTCGAAGTGTTCGCGCAGGGCCGGCGTGGTGGCGGGCGTGACGACCGCCCCCACGTGGGGCGTGACCTGGACCAGCCCCTCCGATTCGAGCACGCGAAACGCGTCGCGAAGCGGCGTACGGGACACGCCGAACAGTTCGCACAGCCGTGGCTCGGGCAGCCGTTGTCCGGGCGACCAGCGTCCGCTCACGATGTCGCGGCGCAGCCTGGGCAGGACGTCGTCGAGCCGGCGTGGCGCGGCGGCGGCCGGGGTGGCTCGCTCGGCCTTGGCGCGAGACCCGGGGCGAACAGTCCGCATCGTGATCGGGGCAGGAGGGGTTCGGACAGCGGGCGGCTTGCCGGGGCGGCGGCGGCGCTGGTATCGTCGGATCGTATACGAAACACGACGGATGAGAAAACGCCGCTCGGGGTGGGTCGGACCCGGCGGGTCGAACAGGGCAGGTCGGCCCGGGCCCGTCGGGCGAAGCGGGGCGGACGAGAAGCGGCGGACGACACGGGTCGAGCGACACGGGTCGAGCGACATGGTTCGAACGACGCGGGTCGAACGAAACAGGCTCGTCCACGCGGTCGAACGAAGCACGTCGCACCCGGGTCGCCAGCGCGCGCGGGATGCAGGAGCGGTCGGCAATGGGCATGGGGTCGGAGGCACGCCCGGGAAACCCGGGCGACGTACGCGGCGAGGGCATCGGTGCGAGCGTGCGACGGGTCGAGGATCGCCGCTACCTCGACGGTGGCGGGGAGTACCTCGCCGATATCCGCCTGCCCGGCATGCTCGAGGCGGCCTTCCTGCGCAGCCCGGTGGCGCATGCCCGGCTGCGCGGTGTCCGCGTGCCCGGGCACCTGCGCGGTCGCGTGCTGCTCGCGCAGGATCTCGGCGCGGTTCAACCGATCGTGGCCGACGGCGCCAGCGCGTCGTTCCGGCATTCGGAGTATCCGCCGCTGGCCACGGACAAGTTGCGCTTCGTGGGCGAGATGATCGCGCTGTGCGTGGCCGACACCCGGGCCGAGGCGGAGGATATCGCCCAGGCCTGCGAACTCGACCTCGAGGAGTTGCCCGCGGTGTGGGACATCGAGGCTGCGGTCCGGCCCGAGGCCCCGCGCGTGCACGACCACTGGCCGGACAACCTGTTCGTCACCGCGGACATCCGCGCGGGCGACATCGATGCGGCTGCGCGTGCGGCGAGCGTGCGCATCGAGCACGCGGTCAGCATGGGGCGCCATGCGGGGGTGTCGATCGAGACGCGCGGGGTGATCGCGCACCACGACCGGCGGCTCGACGAATTCGTCGTCTACAGTTCCACCCAGTTCCCGCACGTGATCCGCACGATCCTCGCGAAGGCGCTCGGCCTGCCCGAGAGTCGGCTGCGGGTGATCGCGCCCGACGTCGGCGGCGGCTTCGGCCCGAAGAACAACTTCCAGCCCGAGGAACTCGCGATCGCAGCGGCGGCGCGGGCGCTCGGTCGCCCGGTGCGCTGGGTCGAGGACCGGCGCGAACACTTCATCGCCTCGCCCCACGCCCGCGAGCACCGCTATCGGCTGGTCGCGCACGCCGATGCGCGAGGGCGGCTGCTGGGCGTCGAGGCCGAGGTGACCGTCGATGCCGGCGCCTACTCGGTCTGGCCGTGGACGGCGGGCATGGAGGCCGGCATGGCCGCCGGCATCCTCACCGGTCCCTACGACATCGGCGCGTACCGGGCACGGGCGGTCACGGTGTGCACCAACAAGTCGCCGCTGGGCCCGTACCGGGGCGTGGGTCGTTCGGGCGCGTGCTTTGCGATCGAATCGCTGATCGACGAGGTCGCGCGCGCGGTGGGGCAGTCGCCCGAGGCGGTACGCGAGCTCAACATGGTTCGTCCCGAGCAGATGCCCTGGGTCTCGCCGACCGGCAAGCGCTACGACAGCGGCGACTATCCCGCCTGCCTGCGGCACGCGGTCGAGGCGCTCGACATGCAGGCCGTACGGGCACGACAGGTCGCGCCGTTGCCCGACGGGCGCCTGCTGGGCGTAGGCATGGCGAGCTACACCGAGCAGTCGGCGCACGGCACCCTCGAATGGGTGGCGCGCGGGCTGCCGGTCGTGTTCGGGTTCGAGCCCGCGCTCGCGCGCTTCACGCCGGATGGGCGCCTGCTGCTGCACGTGGGCATCCAGAACCACGGCCAGGGGCTGGAGACGACGCTCGCACAGGTAGCCCACCACGAACTGGGCATCGCCGTCGCCGATGTCGTCGTGCGCCACGGTGATACCGGCAACACGCCCTACGGCATGGGCA
>CAIKXV010000259.1 GCA_903831455.1 uncultured Pseudomonadota bacterium
GGCAGAACGGCGCGCGCATCGGCGAGCGAATAGCCGGTGTTGGCATCGACCATGATCCGCAGGTCGGGATAGGCGGCCCGCACCGCACGCACGCGCTCGCTGTCGCGCCGTACGCCATCGCCCACGCGCAGCTTGACTGCGCGGTAGCCCTGCGCGATCAGCGCAGCGACCTCGCCGCACAGGTCCTCGGGCGGCTGGAAACCCAGCGAGATGCCGCCGGCGTAGGCAGGGATCGCGCGCCGGCTGCCGCCCAGCAGACGGTACAGCGGCCAGCCGACCGCCTTGCCGCGGATGTCCCAGAGCGCGAGGTCGATGCCACTCATCGCCATGCAGGCGGCCGCGCCCATGCCGTGGCTGGAGAGCTGGCGCAGGTAGATGCGCTCCCAGGCCCCGACTACGTCGAGTGCGTCGCGGCCCACCACCAGCTGGCGCAGCGTGGTGTTGACGATATCGGCGATCGCGCTCGGGCAGCGCCCGTGGTGGGCCTCTCCCCAGCCGACCAGCCCGCCGCGCGTCGTGACGCGAACCACCACGGCGTCGCGCTTGACCGCGCGGCCGATACCCAGCGTCACGGTGTCATGCACCGGGAACGAGGTGGCCCACGCCTCGAGGCGTTCGATGGTGGTGTCGCTGCTCATGGCCGTGTCCTTCAGGCGTACCCCAGCGCGCGACGCCGCTCGAGGAAGGCGGGCCAGCACTGCGGGTTGACGAAATGGCGGGGGGTCTCGCCGGCGAGGATGCGCAGCAGGTCGTCGGCTGCGCCCACGCTCATCAGCTGCATGGCCTCGCGGGTGATGCCGGCGGCGTGCGGCGTGAGCACGGCGCGCTCGCAGCCGAGCAGCCCGTGATCCCGCGGCAGCGGCTGCTGCTGGAACACGTCGAGCACTGCGCCGCCGATCCGACCGGCGCGCAGGGCTTCGAGCAGCGCAGGCTCGTCGACCACCGGGCCGCGGGCGACGTTGATCAACCCGGCGTCGGGCCTCATGCGCGCGATGCGCGCGGCGCTGGCCAGGCCACGGGTGGCGTCGGTCAGCGGGCAGCACAGCACGACGAAGTCGCTCTCGGCGAACAGCGCGTCGAGGTCCGGCTGCGCGGAAACGAATTCGGGCAGTGCGTCGAGCCTGCGCTGATGGCCCAGCACGCGCATCCCGAAGCCGTGATGGGCGATGCGCGCGAGGGCGCTGCCGACGCTGCCCACCCCGACGATGCCGAGCGTGCGCGAGCGCAATTCAACCGCAGCCTCGGTCTCCTCGCGACCGGCGGCCCAGCCGTCGGCGCGCAGCCGCGAGTCGATGCGGTGCATGCGGCGCGCGAGCAGCAGCAGCCCGGCCACGCAGTACTCCGCCACGGCGGTGGCGTTCACCCCGGGGACATTGGCCACCGCGATGCCGTGGGCGGTAGCCGCCTCCACCGGGATCATGTCCATGCCCACGCCGTGGCGTACCACGGCCAGCAGTCGCGGCGCGTGCTCGAACACGTCATCGGGCAGTTGCGCGCGGACGATGACGCCGTCGGCCTCGCGCACCTCGCGCCGCAGCGTCTCGGGCCGGGTGTCGGGTGGTACCCACGCATCGACCACCGGCGCGAGCCGGGCCATGCCGGCAGGGTCGATCGGCAGGGTCAGCAGCACCCGCGGCCGACGCGCGCTCACGGCGTCACCGCGTAGCGCTGCACGAACGCCTCGTCGACCGTGATGCCCAGGCCGGGGCGATCCGGGATGTCGACGAATCCGTCACGGACCGGGAAGTCCTCGACCACCAGTTCATGCAGCAGCGGATTGGCGCCCAGCGAGTATTCGAGGATGAATCCCGCGGGCGAGGCCGCGGCCACGTGCATGCCGGCGGCGAACGCGGTAGCCCCGGTCCACAGGTGCGGGGCGAGGCGCAGGTTGAAGGCCGACGCGATGGCGCCGATGCGCATCGCCTCGGTGATGCCGCCGCAGATCGCCAGGTCGGGCTGGAAGATATCGGCCGCCCGCAGTTCGGCGAGGTTGCGGAAATCGAAGCGGTTGAATTCGGACTCGCCCGCGGCGATCGGCACGCTGGTGATCGAGCGTACTTCGGCCATTCCGCGGGGGTCGTCCGCAGCGACCGGCTCCTCGAACCAGGTGAGATGGCAGTCCTCGACCTGTCGGCAGAACTGCTTGGCCTCGGTGACGCTCCATGTGCCGTGGGCATCGCACATGAGTCCGATGTCCGGGCCCAGCGCCTCGCGTGCGGCCTTGACCCGTCGAACGCTGCCGACCACGGTGCCATCGATGATCCCCACGCGCATCTTGACCGCGCGAAACCCGCCGCGCTCGACGTAGGAGAGCAACTGCGCGCCGATGCCCTGGGCATCCGCCCAGCCGCCCGAGGCATAGGCCGGCATGCGCTCGGCCTTGCGGCCACCGAGCAGTCGCCATACCGGCGCGCCCAGCGACTTGCCCAGCAGGTCCCAGAGCGCGATGTCGATGCCGCTGATCGCGCATACGTGACTGCCCCGGCGACCGAGCGCGGGGAACACGCGGCCGTGCTGCAGCGCGTAGTGGTCTCGCGTGCCGTTGTAGAGGCGCTCGGAGAGGCGGACGATGTCGCGCGGATCCTCTCCGATCAGCAGCGGCGCGAACTTGTGGTTGATCAGGTCGGCCAGCGCATGGCAGTTCGCGCTGCTGCCGACCTCCTCCTTGGCCTCGCCGTACCCCACCAGTCCGCAGGCCGTCTCCACCCGCACCAGCACCGAGTCGAAGGAGGCCATGCGACCGAAGTCGCTCACGTGCTGCTGCGCCGGCGGGATGGGCACGTGCAGCCACGAGGCGGTGATCGACTGGATGCGCATCGGGGTCTCCGTACGGACTCAGGCTTCGCGGTTCATCACCCACGGCATGCGCGCGTAGTGCGCGCGCTCGAAGGCGTCGATCTGCGCCTGCAACTGCTGCGTGCCGGCGATCTGGTCCAGGCCGGCCATCAGGCGCTGCTTGACCGGCAGCGCGATGTCGAATGAATAAGCTTTTCCATCCGGGCCGTGCACCTGCTGGGCGGGCAGGTCGACGCGGATGCGCGCGCCGGGCGCGGCCTCGACCTGGGCGACGAGTTGCGCGATCGCCTCGATCGGCAGCACCACCGGCAGCACGCCGTTCCAGCAGCAGTTCATCCGGAAGATGTCGCTGTAGCCTGCGGCGATCACCACGCGGATGCCGTAATCGCGCACCGCGTAGACCGCGCCTTCGCGCGCCGAGCCACAGCCGAAGTTGTGGCCGCTGAGCAGGATGGTGCCGTCGCGATAGGCGGGCTGGTTGAACACGATCTCGCGTCGCTCGGCGCCTGCGGCGTCGAAGCGCTCGTCGGCCAGCAGGAAGCGACCATAGCCGTCGGCCAGCGGGCGGCGCAGGAAGCGGATGGGGATCAGCCGGTCGGTGTCCACATCGTCGTGCAGGTAGGGGATGGCGACGCCATCGACCACGCCGATCGGTTCCATGTCAGAGCCCCACTGTGCGCACGTCGGTGAGTCGCCCGGTGATCGCGGCGGCGGCGGCCATGGCCGGGCTCATCAGGTGGGTGCGCGAGCCACGGCCCTGGCGGCCTGCGAAGTTGCGATTGGTGGTGGAGGCGCAGCGCTCGCCGGCGGGCACGCTGTCGCCGTTGGAGGCCACGCACATCGAGCAGCCGGCATCGCGCCACTCGAAGCCGGCGGCAAGAAATACTTCGTGCAGCCCCTCGGCCTCCGCAGCCGCCTTCACCGTTCGCGATCCGGGCACCACGATGGAGGGCACCACGGCGCGGCGCCCGCGCGCCACGGCGGCCGCCGCGCGCAGGTCCTGCAGCCGTCCGTTGGTGCAGCTGCCGATGAACACGCGGTCGACTGGCAGCCCCTCCAGGGCCTGGCCGGGCGCGAGGCCCATGTAGGCCAACGCGCCCTGCAGCCGCTCGCGGGCGGCGGCCTCGGCCCTGGCCGGGTCGGGCGCGCGACCGGTAATGGGCAGCGCCTCCTCGGGGCGCGTGCCCCAGGTGACCATCGGCGCGATCGCCGAGGCGTCGATGCGCACCTCGCGATCGAAGCGGGCCCCGGGATCGGTGGCGAAGCCGCGCCAGACGGCCTCGGCCTGCGCGCGCTGCGCGGCGGGCGGCGCGTAGGGCTTGTCGCGAAGGTAGGCGAAGGTGGTCTCGTCCGGCCCGACCATGCCCGAGCGCGCGCCGGCCTCGATGGACATGTTGCAGAGGGTCATGCGGCCTTCCATGTCGAGCGCGCGCACCGCGCTGCCCGCGTATTCGATCACGTAGCCCGCCCCGCCGCTCACCCCGAGCGTGGCGATCACCGTGAGCGCCATGTCCTTGGCGGTGACCCCGGGCGCAAGCGTGCCGTCGAGCCAGACGCACAGGGTGCGCGGCTGCGCCTGCCACCAGAGGGTCTGGGTTGCCATCACGTGCTCGACCTGCGAGGCGCCGATGCCCGAGGCGAAGGCGCCGAAGGCGCCGTGGGTCGCCGTGTGCGAATCGGACCCGGTGACGGTCATGCCCGGCGTGATGAAGCCCAGCTCCGGCGCAGCGACGTGCATGATGCCCTGGCGCCGGTCGTCGATGCCGAAGTGCGGGATGCCGGCGGCGGCGGTGTTGCTCGCGAGCTGCTCGACCATGCGACGCATGTCCGCGTCGACGATCGCCTCCACGCCGCGCTCGCGCCCGACGGTGGGCACGTAGTGGTCGGGAAAGGCGACGGTCTGGCGAGGGCGTCGCACGCTGCGGCCTGCGCGCCGCAGGCCGTCGAACGCATAGAACGGCCCCTCGTGGATCAGGTTGCGGTCGACGTAGATCAGGTGATCGCCGTCGGCGCTGGTGTGTACCCGATGCGCGTGCCAGATCTTCTCGAACAGGGTCGATGCGCCGGACATCGTCTCCTCCTGGGCGCCGGCCTCTCGCCGCAGGCGATCGGGCCGGAGAACCGGTCCGGCTCGTCGGCCGGACATCCTGCGGGACAGTCTAGTCAGCCCCCCGCTATCATGCAAACAACAAAACCTGCTGGATTCAACACGGACGACGATGAATCTCACCCTGCGCCAGCTGCGGGCTTTCGTGGCGCTGGCCCAGGCGCGCAGCTTCACCGCAGCCGCGCGGCGCCTGGCGACCACGCAGTCGGGCCTGAGCGCGGCGATTGCCTCGCTGGAGGCGGCGGTGGGCCTGCGGCTGTTCGAACGCAGCACGCGCCGGGTCGCGCTGAGCGTCGCGGGCGAGGAGTTTTTCCCCGCGGCGCAGCGCATCCTCGGCGACCTGGACGCGAGCGTGCAGGATCTTGCCGCGCTCGCCACGCTGCGTCGCGGTACGCTCAGCATCGGCTGCCCGCCGGCGATCGGCTCGGCCCTGCTGCTCGAGCCGATCGCGCAGTTCCGTCGCCAGTACCCGCGGGTCCGCGTGGTGATGCACGACAGCGCGAGCGGACTGCTCGCAAGCCGCCTGCGCAGCGGCGAGGTGGACCTGGTGGTCGGGGCGATGCCGCGCCCGGAGCCTGAACTCGAGTCGTGGCCGCTGCTCGAGGACCGGCTGATCCTGATCGCGCC